>CALAVE010000085.1 GCA_937892215.1 uncultured Porphyromonadaceae bacterium | reverse complement strand
CGCATAGAATTTTGCCCCCTGCTGTAGTGACGCGGCACCGCGCCGCAGGCCGGTGGTACGTCCGCACCCGCATGGCCCGCCACCCCCATTGTTGTTCCCTGTTGTTTTTGTTGTCGTCTTTCCCTCCCACCCACTTTCGTGGTGCTTAGCGTTAATTTGTGGTTAAAAGAAAAATGCTTATTTTTGTACCCTAATAATAAAACAAAGACATGAAGAAACTCACTCTTATACTCATCGCTTGCCTGGCGCTCTCCGCTGCCGCACAGGGCACCGCCTCCGACTCCATCGCTCTCCGTGCTCAGGATGCCATCACCAAGTTCGCCGCAGCCGGCACTCTACGCTACGCCACGCTTGGCATCATGCTCTGCGACCTCCGTACAGGGCAGATTATAGCATCGCATAACCCCGACCTGGCCTGCATCACCGCCTCCACCATGAAGACGGTCACCGCCAGCGCGGCTCTCCAACTCCTCGGCTGGCAATTCCGATTCCGCACTCCCGTGATGGCGGTCGGCGAACTCACCGGCGACCACCTGCGCGGCGACATCGTGGTGATGGGCACAGGCGACCCCACGCTCGGTTCGAAGCACTTCCCGGATAACCCGGGCATCGTGGATGAGATAGTTACCGCTCTCAAGCAGCGCGGCATACGCAAAATCGACGGCAAAATACGCATCAGCGAAGGCGACTTCCCCTACCCGGACTTCGACCCTAACTGGGAAGTGGAGGACTTGGCGTGGACCTACGGCGCTGGCGTCCACGGGCTGAACTTCGCCGACAATAGGGTGGGGGTGTCGTTCACCGCCAACGGCGGACAGGTCTCCGACGTGACCTTCAACCCGCCGGTGCCGGGCCTCAAGGTGATTAACAAACTTACCTCCGACAATGCCGACAACGTGGAAGTGCTGCTCGAGAGCGCCGCCCAGGCCTACGTGCTCACCGGCTCGGCAAGCAACATGAAATATGACTTCACTCTCACCAACCCCTCTCCGGGCACTATGCTGGCCGACTCCTTAGCGCGCGCTCTCGCCGCCGCCGACATCGAACTGCGTGGCCACGAGAATGCTGTCAAGCCCGACTACGAGCTGATGCGAACCCAACTGGTGGAACACCTTTCGCCCATGCTCTTCGAAATCATTCGCTCTCTGCTCGACCGCTCTGACAATATGTTCACCGAGGCTCTGCTGCGTGCCATCGCCTCAAGTCAGAGCCGTAAACCCACCACCGCCAACGGCGTGGCTATCATCCGCGAACTCTGGCGTAACCTGGGGCTGGAGACGGCTCCGCTGTTCCAGCGCGACGGCAGTGGACTGGCCCGCACCAACATGGCCTCCGTGCGCTTCTTCGCCGATATGCTCTCCTTCATGAGCCGCCAGCGATACGGCGGAATGGCTCTGAGCGACCTCATGCCCACGGCCGGCTCGCGCATCGGCGCCACCATGGCGGCCTCGCCCATGAAGGACCGCATCGTCCTCAAGTCGGGCTCCATGCGACATGTCCAAACTTTCGTCGGCTACTATCCCGCCGACAGGCCGCAGTACGCATGGGCTATCCTGGTCAACAACTTCAACGGCACCCGCGCCTCGCTCAAGGACCGCATGGGAGCCCTCCTCATCTCCATCCTCCCCAACGATTAACCCATAGCCCATAACTAATCGCTAACCGCTAATCGCTAATCGCTAATCGCTATTTTTTTCACCATAATCTCTTGCTTTTCGAAAAAAAATCCCTAAATTTGTAAACTGAAGGGATTTGGCCTCTCACATGACCCCTCTCTTACCGCTAATAACACCTAAAAATGCGAATCTTATGAAAAAACTGGATGTGATGCTTGCCGAGAAAATGCTTGGCATCGACGCTGTGAAGTTTCAGCCCACCGCTCCCTTCCTCTGGGGAACTGGCTGGTACTCACCTATATATATCGACAACCTGGCCGCACTCTCTAACACGCAGGTCCGCAACTTCGTCAAGACGGAGCTTTCGAGTCTCATCATTGAGCAGTTCGGCGATGCCGACGTGATAGCCGCAGTGGCTACCGGTGCCATCGCACACGGGGTGCTGGTGGCGGATAACCTGGGACTGCCCTTCGTCTATGTGCGTCCGCGACCCAAGGACCACGGGCTGGAAAACCAGATTGAGGGCGGACTCAAGCCTGGTGCGAAGGCCGTGATCCTGGAAAGTACGGTCTATACCGGAGCCAACAGTGCTCGCGCCGCTCACGCCATCGAGGACGCCGGCGGCCAAGTGCTGGGTATGGTGTCGATGTTCAACTACGACTTCCAGATGGCTGCCAAGACGCTGAAGAAAGCGCGTCTGCGCAGCGTGTCGGTGGGCAATTTCGAGACGCTTATGCGTGTGGCGCAGGCCAAGGGGGGCCTTAGCGATGCCGACATGGCTCTGCTCGCCGAGTGGCATAGCGACCCCGAAGGCTGGGCTTCGGCCAATCAGGGGCAAATTGTGGACTGACCCGACGCGGCAGTCCTTCCCTTAATGTTAAACATAAATCAACTATTATAGAATATGGAGAGTTTCAAGAGTGATGTGGTGAAAATTGACTGCGATGTGCAGACTGTGTTTAGCAAACTTTCTGACCCCGAGGTGCTCAAGAGGCAACTGGAGGCCAATCTGGATAAATTGCCGCAAGAGGCGCGTGAGAATCTGGGCAAAGTGTCGTTCGACGGCGATTCCATTACCATCGAATCGCCCATGGGGCCGCTGAAACTGGCTCTGACTGAGAAAGAGGAGCCGGGCAAGATTGCGTTCGCCGCAACTCAGTCGCCGGTGCCCTTCGGTATGGCGATTAACCTGCGCGATGCGGGTAATGGAGCCACCGAGGCCGAGGCCGAGCTGCAACTGGAACTGCCGGTGTTCCTCCGCGCCATGGTGGGCGGCAAACTCAAGGAAGGCGCGCAGATGTTCGGCAAGGTGCTCGCTTCGCTGCCCTATGCCGACATGTAACCCTCTTCCCACTGCATAGTCCCGTCCCCACTGGCATGCCCCACTAACCGCTAACCGCTAATAGCTAATAGCTAATAGCTAATTCGCTACCAGCTATAAGTCCTATAAGTCCTATAAGCCCTATAGGCCCTCCACTCACTTTGTTGTCTCTTGTTGTTTAGGTTGTCGTCTTTCCCACCACGCCCGCATGGCCCCTCGCATCCCCCTGGCTCGTGTCCTCCCTGCATCGCCTGAGGCGTAGCGTTGAAGACGCACGGTGGGTCGAGGACCCGACTTTGTGCGTAAGACCATGCAACCACGAAGTGCTCGGGGAGAGTTCAAAGCAATAGTCGTGCGGAGCACGGTGTGCGGTGCCCGAAAGGGCATTGAAACTCGACCCAACATTGAACCCCAGAGGGGTTCGCCGCTTGGCCCATGTGAAGCATAGCGGAAAGTGCCTCGCAGAGGAACTTCCCCACCTGCATAGTCCCTCCCCCCAAACTAATTTCGCCCTCATTCGCGCCCATTCGCGGTTAAAAACCCACCCAAAATCAAACGCGCAAAACGTTAAAATTCCCCGTATTGTAATGTGAATACAAAATAAATGACTACCTTTGTGTCCTTTTACATCTATTAAAGACAGTAATGGATAATAACAATAAGCAACTCAAGCCTCTGGCGGGTATGACTCTCGACGACCTGCGCGGCGTAACGGCAAGTCTGGGCATGCCGCGTTTCGTGGCAAGCCAGTTGGCGCAGTGGATCTACGTGAAGCGTGTGTCGGAAATCAGCCAGATGACTAACATCTCCAAGGCCAATCAGGCTGCCCTCTCGGACAAATACTGCGTGGGGCTCACTCCGCCCTCCGACGCCCAACTCAGTGCCGACGGCACGGTGAAATACCTCTTCCCCGTGGGCGACGACAAGTCGGTGGAAGCCGTTCTCATCCCCGAGGACGACCGCAACACACTCTGCATCTCATCACAGAAGGGATGCCGCATGAACTGCTACTTCTGCATGACCGGACGACAGGGCTGGCATGGGAATCTGTCGGCCAACGAGATTATCAATCAGGTACTCAGCGTGCCTGAGAGCCAGATGATTACTAACGTCGTCTTCATGGGAATGGGGGAGCCGCTCGACAATCTGGAACCGGTGCTCAAAGCTATAGAGATAATGACGGCCGACTGGGGCTTCGCCTGGAGCCCGAAGCGTGTCACGGTTTCCACCGTGGGCGTGAAACCGGCACTGAAGCAACTGGTGGAGCAGACTTCGGTCCACATCGCGCTCAGCGTTCACAACGCCATTCCTGAGGAGCGGCAGTCGCTTATGCCCATCCAGAAACTTTATCCGGTGAAGGATGTGCTGGAAATGCTGGGCAAGTACGACTTCGCCCACCAGCGCCGCCTCTCGGTGGAGTACATCATGTGGCAGTGGTTCAACGACGATGTGACTCATGCCGAGCGTCTGCGTGAGATTCTGCCTAACAACGACATCCGGGTCAACCTCATACGCTACCACATGATTCCCGACGTGCAGAAACTGCGCACTTCCAGCGACGAGCGCATGGCTTTGTTCCGCGACTACCTCAACGGACACGGCATCACCTGCACCATCCGTCGCAGCCGCGGCGAAGACATAGCCGCAGCGTGTGGTATGCTGGCGGGGAAGGTCCGCAAAGAGGAACCCGAAGACGCTAAACAGCAGCAAAAAGGCGCTAAACCGGCCAACAAGTCACTTGCCAACAAAAAAACAAATAAACATTAAATAAACTTTTAAAACTAATTCTGACTTTCTAATGAAACGTTACCTTTCAGGCATCATCGCATGCTTAATCGCTTTCAGCGCCGCTTATGCGGCAATTCCCACCGGCTACTATTCCACAGCCGAGGGAAAATATGGGCAAAACCTGCTAACTGCCCTCTACAACAAGATTAACAGCCACACCAAAATCTCTTACGACGGATTATGGGAGGCATACCAAACTACCGACGTGGAAAACGGCTACCTGCTGGACATGTATTCCACCACTCCCTGGAACGCATCCAGTTTCAAGCAGTGCGGTAACTATAGCAACGTGGGCGACTGCGTCAACCGTGAGCACTCATTCCCTAAGAGTTGGTGGGGCGGCAGCAAAAACGATTGCTACAGCGACATCTTCCACCTCTATCCCACAGATGGTTATGTCAATAACCAACGAAGCAATTTTCCGTTTGGTGTCTGCTCCGGCGGAACGCGACTTGTTAACACTTCCAAAGGCTACCAGGGACGTGGACGGCTGGGAACCAGCACCTACAGCGGCTACACCGGGAAAGTGTGGGAACCCGACGATGAATTCAAGGGGGACTTTGCGCGCACTTATTTCTACATGGCCACTTGCTACAACAACCTGATATCTTCATGGAGCTGTGACATGCTCGCCGGAAACTCTTATCCTGTCTTCAGCACTTGGGCTCTGAATATGCTCCTCGAGTGGCATCGACTGGACCCCGTGAGCGAGAAGGAAACGAAGCGCAACGACGCCGCTTACGCAAAGCAGAAAAACCGTAACCCGTTCATCGACTATCCTGAACTGGCCGAGCACATCTGGGGCAACCAGAAGACCGTGGGATGGGTTCCCGGCGGAGTCAGCACCGACCCGGTCCTCACTTCACCCAGCGCAACATCGGCAATCGATTTCGGCGTTATATCCATTAACACCGAGGTAACTTCCACCATCACCGTGAAGGGCGCCAACCTCACTAAGAACCTCACGATTTCGCTCAGCGGCAGCAATCACTTCACCACTTCCGGTGTGACTACAATCACCGCTGCCAACGCCAATGCTGGTACAACCCTTACGGTTAAATACCTCACAACCGTTGCCGGAACCCACACCGCTACGCTCACCATCGGCAGCAGCGAGGTAAGCGCAGTGGTGAATCTCTCGGCTCAGGCAGTGGACGGAATCCCGGCCAATGCCGCAACCGACGTAACCGAAACATCGTTCGTTGCCAACTGGACCAACGTCAGCGGAGCCAGTGCGACCTACCAGCTCTACGTTTATGACGACGCCGATGAGGTGCTTAGTGGCTATCCCAAGAGCGTGACCGCCTCCACAGGCAAATACACCGTTACAGGACTGGAGCCAAGCACCACCTATCGCTATAAACTTACTTACGGCACCATAGAGTCGAACGAAATCACCGTTACCACTCTGGACCCCACTCCGGTCATCGGCATCTCCATCCCCGAAACGGGCATGATTATCACCTGTGCGCCGGGCGAGGCTTCACCCATCCTGGAGTCTTCGGTTTACACCGAGTACATCACCGAGGATGTTGACGTGGAAGTGTCAGGCAACTTCGAGCTCAGTCTGGACAAGACCACCTGGGCCAATGAAATCACGATGAATGCCGACGGTGAAACATTCTACATCCGCATTAAGGACACTTCCAAGGCCGGAGAATTTGCCGGTACTATCGCTGCCGGCACCTACACACTGGAAGGCACCAACGTGTCTGTAACCGGAATCGTGGCCGAGGCTAAGACTTTCGTTGAGGAATGGGAAGACCTTACCACAGGCGGCTACTGGACTCAGACCGTGGAAGGAAATATGTGCAACTGGGCTTTCACCAACGTGGGCATCTGGGCCGACAGCCACAAGAACGGTGGCCTCTCTTGCCGCTTCGGCAAGAACTCAGACTCCAGCATAGAGATGCTCAGCGACAAGGTGAACGGCGCTGGCACAATTTCGTTCTACGCTGCCAAGTGGAGCGCCAGCGAAGCAACTCCTAAAATCAACGTACTGCTGTCGAACGACGGCGGAACCACATGGGACATCGTGGCACAAGACGTGGAACTCGACGAGAACTGGGAGCAGTACACATTCTCAGGCATCAACGTTCAGGGCGCTGTAAGGCTGAAGATTCAGCAAACGGCCGGTGCTCGTCTTAACATCGACGACATCTCCATTACCGACTACAAGGTAAGCACCGTTATCGATAACGTGATTAACGGTCAGAACTGGGATGCCTACGTTCACGGGCACAACCTTATCCTTGAATCGGGCAAGAGCTGCAAGTTCGAGGTTTACGACATGGAGGCAAGACTCGTACACAAGGCACAGGTCAACGGCCGCTCCAATGTGACGCTGCCGTCGGGAATCTACGTGGTTTGCGTAGGCAAGGAATCCAAGAAAGTTATCGTTAAATAACCCGGTAGCAAAAACAGGAAAAAGCGTTAAGAAACTGCTTTAACTTCTTAAACGCTGTGGGGGCGCTCCCGGCCGTGGAAC
The DNA here is from genome assembly GCA_937892215.1 of uncultured Porphyromonadaceae bacterium. GTDB lineage: Bacteria > Bacteroidota > Bacteroidia > Bacteroidales > Muribaculaceae > Sodaliphilus. The sequence goes on along the minus strand of CALAVE010000085.1, from coordinate 42,651 downwards.
GCTCCCTCCTTTTTCCCGCCGCCCTCTTGCATTCCTCAGAAATCTTTACTATCTTTGTTTTTTATTAGTTTACAAGGCATGGGCAGTTTGCGCAATAATTCATTCCACGTCATAGTAATAGGCGGCGGCATCACCGGTGCCGGTGTCGCCCGTGACTGCGCTATGCGTGGACTCAAGGTACTGCTCATCGAGAAACACGACTTAACCCACGGCGCCAGCGGACGTAATCACGGCCTTATGCACAGCGGTGCTCGCTATGCCGTGTCCGACCCCGAAAATGCGGCTGAATGTATAGCAGAAAACCGCATACTGCGGCGCATAGCCCGGCACTGTGTGGAAGAGACCGACGGCCTGTTTATATCGCTGCCTGGCGACGACCTCGCTTACCAGCAGCAATTCGCGCAAGCCTGCATCAGCACCGGCATCAACGCGCAGATAATTTCTACTCGCGAAGCCATCGAACTTGAACCGGCCGTAAATCCCGACATAATAGGCGCCGTCCGTGTCCCCGACGCGGCTATCGACCCTTTCAGGCTTACCATGGCCAACATCCTCGACGCTCAGGCGCACGGTGCGCAAGTTATTACGCACCATGCAGTGACACAGATACTTACTTCTGGCACCTCTGTGACCGGAGTGGTGGCAACCGACTCCTATGGCAACAAGACTGAATATCACGCACCTGTCGTAGTGAATGCGGCCGGAATCTGGGGACAGCATATAGCCGGACTTGCCGGCATAACGCTCAATATGTATCCGGCACGAGGCGCTCTGCTCATCTTCGGGCACAGGGTGAACAATATGGTTATTAACCGATGCCGCAAGCCCTCTAACGGTGACATCCTGGTACCTGACGACATTGTGTGCGTGCTCGGAACCACCAGCGACCGCGTTCCCATCGACAGGATTGACGACACCACCGTAACAAACGGGGAGGTGGACTTGCTTCTTGCCGAAGGTGTGAAACTGGTGCCGCTACTTGCCCGGACTCGCATTCTCAGGGCCTACGCCGGCATCAGGCCGCTCGTGGCATCGGATAACGACGACTCCGGTCGCGACATTAGCCGCGGCATCGTATGCATAGACCACGCAAAGCGCGACGGCATGGATGGTTTCATCACCATCACGGGTGGCAAGATGATGACTTACAGGCTTATGGCGCAGCAAGCCACCGACCTTGTCTGCCGCAAACTGAATGTGAAAGTGGCTTGCACCACGGCTGTGACGCCGCTGCCGGGCTCAGAACCAATGCCCGTGCGCGACGACGATGAAGACACACCTCCCGTAAGTTTCGCGCATCGCGCTGCCGAAGGCCGCCACGGCACCTTGGTTTCTAAGATTCACGACGAGCGTCCCGAGCAACGCGCGCTTGTGTGCGAATGCGAGCACGTAAGCACCGCCGAGGTTAACTACGCAATAAATGAACTGCACGCTTCGTCGCTGGCCCGCCTTCGCCGACGCACCCGCCTGGGCATGGGCACATGCCAGGGAAAGATGTGTGCTTGCCGAGCCGCGGCGCTTATGGCTGGCAGGGACGGTGACCCTGAGACCCAAATCAGCGACCTCAACGCCTTCCTCAACGAGCGCTGGAAAGGCATTCGCCCGGTGGCATGGGGAACTGCGCTCAGCGAGGCCCAACTGTCCGCCATGACTTACCAGTCGCTATGCGGAATGAACCTAATACAGCCCGACGACTTGCCCAAGGCATCGCCACAAACATCACCTAATCCCGACTCTCATGAAGTTTAGCACCATAATAATAGGAGGAGGTCTCACCGGACTCACCGCGGGCATTACTCTGGCCGCGAAGGGGCAGCGTGTGGCAATTCTCGCCACCGGGCAGAGCCGTCTGCACTTCACTTCGGGCTCGTTGGAACTCTTAGGGTATAACCCCGACGGTTCTGTGGTGCAGGCTCCGCTCGACGAGTGCGAGAATCTCCCGCAGTCGCATCCCTACAAGGTAATAGGAACGCAGCGTCTGCCTCAACTGGCCGCCGAGGCCCGGGAACTGCTTGCGTCGTCGGGAATCAGGGTGAACGGAGATGCCGCTACAAACCACTACCGCATTTCCCCGATAGGAATTCCCAAACCGGCATGGCTCACGCTCGACGACTACATTACCGCCGACATTAGCCTGAAATTTCCCTTCAGGAAAGCACTGCTCGTGAATATCGCCGGCTACATCGACTTTCCCGTATCGTTCCTCAAACACAACCTTGAAAAGGCCGGTGCCGCCTGCAACGTGGCCGAAGTCAGTACGCCAGCGCTGGAAACATTGCGCACCAGCCAAACCGAGATGAGAGCCACTAACATAGCACGCATCCTCGCTGACCAGAAGGCAATAGACCAACTCTCGGTGGAGATTAACCGTGCCATCTCAGGGGAAGACGCCATTTTGCTGCCTGCGGTGTTCGGCATCGCCGACGACAAGAACCTGCAGTACCTGCGGCGTATGGTCACCCGTCCGCTATATTGTATTTCCACTCTACCGCCGGCTGTTACCGGTGTTAGAATCCAGACAAGGCTGCGTAAACGCTTCCTCAGCCTTGGAGGAACATTTATGCTGGGAAGCACAGTGCGAAACGCGGCCATAAGCCACGGCCGAATCACAAGCGTAACCGCGTCAAACCTCCCCGACCAGCGACTCAGTGCCGACAATTTCATCCTCGCCACAGGCTCTTTCATGGGCAACGGCCTTGTGGCCACTCAGGACACAATCGTAGAACCAATTATGAACCTCGATGTGGACTCCTTGCCCGACAGGGGTGAATGGACCTCGCTACGGCTCAACGACCGACAGCCATACATGGAATTCGGAGTGAGGACCGACTCTGAACTGCATCCCGCCATAAGCGGCGACACTCTGCAAAACCTGTGGGCCGCCGGGGCTGTTCTCAGCGGGCACAATCCCATTTCGCTCGCCGATTCCACCGGAGTTGACATGATAACGGCACTCGCCGCCGCACACGATATCATCAAATCCAAAGACCACCACTAACAATAAATCTGGTAATATGAGTAAAGTCTCACATAACTTCTTCGTAAGCAGTATCAGCGACAACAACTTTGAGGAATGTCTCAAGTGCTCCATCTGCACGGTTTACTGTCCGGTCTCGGCGGTGGAGCCACTGTTCCCCGGACCCAAGCAGGCTGGACCCGACGGAGAACGATACCGATTGAAAAACCCCAACTTCTATGACGACTCGTTGAAACTGTGCCTCAACTGCAAACGTTGCGAGGTGGCTTGCCCACACGACGTGCGCATTGGCGACATCATCCAGCGGGCAAGATTGCAGAACAGCCGGCGAAAGCCGGGTATCAGGGCCCGACTGCTTGCCAGCACCGACCTTGTGGGCCGTGTCGCAACTCGTCTTACACCGGCATTCAATACGCTGCAGAACCTCGTGACCGCCAAGGAATACAAGCACCGGATGCTCGGTATTGACAGGCATTTCTCTTTCCCAACCTATGCCAACACCACCTTCGAGAAGTGGTTTGAGAAGAACGCGGCCAAGCAGCAAGCAGGATTTGAACATCAAGTGGGCTATTTCCACGGTTGCCACGTCAACTACAACGACCATGGGCCGGGCATAGCCTTCGTGAAGGTTATGAACAAACTCGGCTTTGGCGTAACACTTATCAAGGATGAGAAATGCTGCGGCAATCCTTTCATGGCCAACGGTATGCCGCAGAAAGCGCTGAAATTGGCTTTTCACAATCTGAACCAGTTGAGGCTCCCGGCTTCGCAGGTGAGCGACGTGCTTACCACCAGTTCCACCTGCACCTTTACGCTGCGCGACGAATACAAGTTTGTGCTCGGACTGGACAACCACGACGTGCGCGACCGCATCTCCCTCGCCACCAGGTTTATTTTCAAGAAAATAGAAGACGGTGAGTTGCAGTTGCCGTCGGTTAAGCCCGACTTCAAACTTCGCATTGCCTACCACTCGGCCTGCCACATGGAGAAACTGGGATGGTCCTATTACTCGGCATCGCTGCTGCGCATGATTCCGGGAGTGGAACTTATCATGCTCGACTCACAGTGTTGTGGTATGGCCGGCACTTACGGTTTCAAGACAGAGAACTACAACAGGAGCTTGAAAATAGGGCAGCCGCTGTTTCAGGCCATTGAGGAAGCCAGTGCCAACGTGGTGGTCACCGACTGCGAGATGTGTTCACAGCAGATTGCTGCAGCTACCGGAGCACGGGTTATGCACCCTATGGAGGTTCTGGCGTTGGCGTTCTCCTAAACTTACGCCTAACTGTTTCAGTTAGAAAAATTTGAACATGTGTTGCACAGTTTCAAAATTTAGATTATTTTTGCCACGCATTTGCAAACGAATACTGATGACCAAATTATAATATCCCCTTTATAAATTCCACAAGAAGTGGCCATTCTGAGACAGAACCGCCACTTCTTATTTTGTTCATACGGCACCTCATCGGCGCCGCCTATCTCTTGCAAGTCAGGGGCTTCTCAGTCCAGATTCAGTTTTCTGATCCAGTATGAGCGCTCATCTGAAGGAAGCACTCGCAACGCTTTTTTTATGGCTTCCATTCGCATTTCTGCGTCCTCATTATCGCGAACCATATTCAGATAATAGGCTATAGCGGCTGAGGTCTTAGGATTGCGCTTGCACCAACCCAGAAAAGCGGCAGGGTCGCTCATCACCTTCATGAAGTTCCAGCGCATGAACGAGAGTTCCTGCGACGTATCCTTTAGCGCGGTAGCCATCCGGCAGTGGAGTAGCATATAGTTCTTGGCGCTGAGCGGACTCTCGCGCAATTCGAAGAGTTCCATCGCCTTACGGTTCACGGCAGGAAATTCAGCGTCTTTCACGAGCGAGTCGCGCACGAAGCATCCGGCTTTGTTCACAGAGAAATACTCCCTCAGTTCCGTCGTGGCCGAAACTGGTTTCTCGCCGCGCTTCAGAACGTCGTACATTTTCCTATGGTTCACAAAGAAGTGGTTACCATCGGTTCGCTTCAGTGTAGAGTTGGCTGAGAAGTTGGAATTCTTGAAACTGCCGTTGTTCTCGGCCATGAACAATTCGTCCACCTCTTTTCCGCCGTTAAGGAACATAGCGTCGAGCAGTTGGCCGCGGTTGTCGTAGGAGGCAACAAAGTGGTCGCAGCCGTAGCCAAACATTCGGTACACTACCACGGCACCACAGTCACCGGTTTTCCAGGCCATCACCTTCAGCACCATGCCGTTAATGTCGCTCTGGTCAATTCGGGGTGCGCACACCACTTTCTTCAACACTTCCAGCTCTTCACGGCAGTACTTCAGCTTGGGCGCGAAGTGCCATTCGCGGGAAAACACCAGGAAGTCATCAGTGTATGCAACTCCGTCGTTACGACATACTCCGGCCAAACCGGCGCGTTCCTGATCGGCCTCACTCATCTCGTGCGGGGGAATGGTAAACACAGGGTTATCTACGCACGTTTCAAGCCCGTAAACTTTCAGCCTCGCCTCTCGTTCTTCTCGGTTTTGAGCACCTGCAAAAAGCGTTCCCATCATCATAAGCATAATTACAATTCTTGTTTTCATAATTTCCAAACAGTTCAATTTCAGGTTATACTACAACAAACTAAATCAGGCACGGCGTTTTCTAGTAAGCGGATACCCGGCCAGGAGCACCAGCGAAGTGCCGCCTATTATCAGCAGCCACTCCTTCAGCGACAAGGGCTCCACAGAGAACACCGCGCCCCCTGTCTGCACTATAAGCACTTGGAAAACGGTAATCAGAGCCAGCACGCCCAGGAACACCTTGCTCTCGCGCCAGTCCTTCAGCAGACCCGCTCCACCGTCGAAACGGCGTGCGTTCAGCAGGTTCCACACCTGAATGAACACGAACACCGAGAAGAACACGCTCATTTCGTGTGTGTTGATATTGCCGCTACGCCAGAACACGTAGAACAGCGCCGACATGGCCAATGCGATAGGCACGCTCATCCACAGAATGAAATTCTTCATCTCGCGAGTGATAATGGCCTTCCCAGGTCGGCGAGGCTTGTCGCTCATGACGCTCTCCTGCGGCGGTAGCGATGCCAGCGACAATGCCGCCAGGGTGTCCATTATAAGGTTCACCCATAGCATCTGGGTGACTGTGAGCGGTGACTGCTCGCTGAAGTAGGAGCAAATCGTAACTATGAGGCATGCGGCCACATTCACGGTGAGTTGGAACACCAGAAAGCGCTGGATGTTCTTGTAGAGCGAGCGGCCCCACATCACCGCACGATTGATGCTCGCGAATGAGTCGTTGAGTATGGTGATGTCGCTTGCCTCCTTGGCCACGGCAGTTCCGGAACCCATTGATAGGCCCACTTGTGCCGAGTTCAGTGCCGGAGCGTCGTTGGTGCCGTCGCCGGTCACTGCCACCACCTCGTCATTGTCCTGTAAAAGTCTCACTAAACGCGATTTGTCATCGGGACGGGCGCGCGACATTATCTTTATCTCACGAACTCGCTGGCGGGCTTCACTGTCGCTCATTGCTGCAAATTCGGTACCGGTAACGTAGCATTGCGGCCCGTCTTCGGCATTGCAAATACCTGTCTGATAGCCTATTTCGCGTGCGGTAGCCTCTGTGTCGCCGGTAACCATTTTCACCTTTATTCCGGCATCCTGGCAGCCGCGGACAGCGGCAGGAACGTCGTCACGCACAGGGTCGCTGATAGCAACGTAGCCTAACCAATCAAGGCCACCCAACTGACGCAGATTCCCACCGGCGTCATAGTCCTCTTTTACCGCGAAAGCAAGGGTCCTCATGGCTTTCGACTGATATTCGGCGAGTTCGGCAGTGGCGGTCTCTGGCACTGAAATGCACATTTGGGCCACCACTTCCGGCGCACCTTTCACAAGCAGCAGTGAGCGCCCCGATTCGGGCTCTCGAACCACTGTGGCCATATATTTACGCTCTGGGCTGAATGGCAACTGTGCCAGCACTTCACAGGTGTCGCGCAGGTAACTGTAGCTCTCACCGCGGTCGTCGAGCCACATCAGCAGGGCTCCTTCGGTGGAATTGCCTATCACTTCATGTTTCCCGTCTTTGTCTGAACCCAGATGGGCAGTTGAGTTGGCCGCGATTGACACGGCCACTGCATCGTCGGCGCTCAGACCGCATACTCGCACCTCGTCTTCGGCGAAGCGTGCGGCACCCACCTGCATCATGTTCTTGGTGAGGGTTCCGGTCTTGTCTGTGCAAATCACAGTGGCAGAGCCCATTGTCTCGCATGCGTGCATCTTGCGTACCAGATTGCTCGTCTGCAGCATGCGGCGCATACTCAGCGCCAGACTTAGGGTAACGCTCATGGGCAGTCCCTCGGGGACGCTCACCACCACCAGGGTCACGGCCAGCATCACTGTTTCCAGCACATATTCCGCGCCGGCCAGGCTCCACAGGTCGTCACCGGCGGCCAGATAGGCTACTATGCGCCCCAGTACTATGAGTACGCCCACAATGTAACTTCCCCTGGAAATCCATTTCCCCAGTTGCTCCAACTGGCGCATGAGTGGCGTTTTCACATCGTTCTCAATCTGCACCTCTGTGTAAATCTTGCCGTATTCTGTGCTGTCGCCAACGCGCTCCACGCGCATTGTGCCGTGTCCTTCAATCAGCGTGGAACCTCGCAGCAGCATGTCTGTCTCGTAAGTGGCTTCGGGGTCAAGGTCGGCCTCGCGATGGCTCTTTAGCACCGATGGCTCGCCGGTGAACGAACTCTCATTCACGCGCATCTGCATGCTGCTCAGCAGTCGGCCATCGGCAGGCACCTTGTCTCCGGCATCCAGCATCACCACGTCGCCCACCACCACATCGCGGCGCTCCACGGTGGTGACGCGTCCGTCGCGAATCACCTTCACCTTCACGCTGTCGTTCATCTGGTTGAGGAGACGGAATTTCTTGTTGGCGTTCAGTTCCACAAGAAATCCCACGAGTGTGGCCAGCACTATCGCCACGAAGATTCCCGCAGGCTCCAGAAGCAACTTGCCCAGGTTGGAGCCTTCCACATAAAAATACTGGTATAACGCTATGCAAATCGAGAGCCCCAGCGCTACCAGCAGTATCTTTATCAGAGGGTCGTTGAATTTATCCGCGAACTGACGCAAGACCGATGGCTGACGCGGCTCAGTAAGCACGTTGCTGCCATAACGCTGGCGGCTCTGTTCCACTTCACGCTGCGTCAGACCGCGTGGTCGCTTGTCTTGTCTGGATTTAGGCTGGCTCATTATCCTTTGAAAACAACATACTTAAATCTTGCCGGTCATCGCGCGCAGCCTCAATTTCACCACACCCAGCAGAGCTTCGCTGAAGATGCCGCCGCTCATCTTGCTCGTCCCTAAGCGGCGGTTAACAAACACTATGGGAACCTCCTCTATCTTGAAGCCTTTCTTGTAGGCCGTGAATTTCATCTCTATCTGGAAGGCGTAGCCCTTGAACTCCACTTTCTCAAGGTCAATCGCCTCAAGAACTGAGCGACGGTAACACACGAATCCGGCTGTGGTGTCGTGAACCTTCATACCGGTTATAACTTTCACGTACTTCGACGCGAAATACGACATGAGCACGCGCCCTATGGGCCAGTTCACCACGTTCACGCCGCTAACGTAGCGTGAACCCACCGACACATCGGCACGCTCGGCGCACGCGGCCTGTAACGGAATCAGGTCCTCGGGCCGGTGAGAGAAATCGGCATCCATCTCAATCACGTAGTCATAACCGGCGGCTAAGGCCCACTTGAAACCCTCTATGTAGGCCGTTCCAAGCCCCATCTTTCCGGCACGCTTAAGCAGGTTCACCCGGCTGTCGCCTCGCTCAGCCATAATGCGCTCCACCACGGCAGCCGTTCCGTCGGGACTGTTGTCGTCCACCACCAGCACGTCAAAGTCGTGACCTCCCAGCGATGTCACCGCGCCTATGATGGCCTCCACGTTCTCAATCTCGTTGTATGTCGGTATTATCACCAAGCTATCCGATTTCATACCTTTATCAAGTTCAAAACATTAATAAAAACAGCATTTTTCACGCCGCAAACGTGCCTAAAAAACATATTAATTGCAAACTTACAAATAAAATAGCAAAAACTATGCCAACTTCTCCTTAAAAAAATAAAAAACACCGAACTTGAATACTTACGGATATTTATTTTCAGCCCCAAAATCTTGCAAATATAGATCAAATATAGATTATTTAGCACTTCTCTGCGTGGTTCACGAGCTTTATCTCATTGCCGTCCACGGTTGCAAGGCCACGGATTTTACCGTTCAGTGTGGGCGCTTTCAAGCCGCTGCCAAGCACCATGGGCGAGGTCTCCACTCGAGCCTCGTCCCAGCAGCCGGCATCTATCAGTTGTTGCAGCACGTTGGCTCCGCCTTCCACCAGCACGCTCGTCACTCCGTGTCGGTAGAGGTCGTCAAGCCACTCCTCTGGTCTATCGGAAGCCATTTTCACAAATTCCACATTCCCCTCTTGTGCGTCTTTCACTGAGTTATATATCACAGTTCTCTCTCCCTCGGTCAGTACTCGCGATTCCGCCGGAATGCTCAGCCGCTTGTCAAGTACCACGCGTAGCGGCGACTCCCCGGCCCAAAGGCGCACCGTCAGCGATGGATCATCGGCCTTCACAGTGCCTGCTCCCGCCACTATGGCGTCGGCTATGGCGCGTTCACGGTGCATCAGTCTTTTCGTTAGCGGTGTGGAGAATGTTACTCGTCCGTCAGCCCCGGCCATGTAGCAGTCGGCACTCTGCGCCCATTTTAGCGTTACCCACGGCTGGTGGCGGGTGTGTGCCTTGAAAAATCGGCGGTTCAGCCGGCGACACTCGTCTTCCAGTACGCCCACTGTCACCTCTATGCCTGCGTCTCGGAGCATCTTCACGCCTCGTCCGCTCACTTTCTCAAACGGGTCGAGAGTGCCCACCACCACACGACGCACACCACAATCGATTAGCAACTTAGCGCATGGCGGCGTCTTGCCGTAGTGCGAGCATGGCTCCAGCGTCACATACACTGTGCTGTCCAGTAGCACGGCCTTGTTCCTCACGCTTGCCACTGCGTTCACCTCGGCATGACCTTCTCCACAGCGGCGATGGAAGCCTTCGCCCACTATCTGCCCGTCGCACACCACCACGGCTCCCACCATCGGATTTGGCGATGCGTGATACGCTCCGCAACGGGCCAGTTGCAGTGCTCTGCGCATATATTTCTCGTCTTCGCTCACCATTTTCACCACAAAATTAAGCATTTTTATCCGATTTTTCTTATTTTTGCGCTAATGGTGTGTTCTATAAGTTAACTTGCGATGATTTTGAATTTATATCAAGCAGATGCCGATAGAAGCAAAATCAGCCAAGGACACATCGTTACCTTTATTAATTTATATAACACATCTAATATGACTACCAAGCAGGCTTCATGTTATCTTCGCGACGCTCTCGTGCCTATCTACGGGCAACACGAGGCAGCGGCCATGATTGCCGTCATCTTCGACGAGGTGATGCACTATTCGCAGGTCGATGTCGTCTTGCGTGCCGACAGCGAACTTCCCGAGTTCGTCCCCGCTTTGTTTGAGCAGATTGTGGCCAGGTTGCAGCGTCACGAACCGCTCCAGTACATAATGGGGGCGGCGCGCTTCCACGGCCACCGTTTCCGTGTCACACCGGCCACTCTCATCCCTCGACCGGAGACTGAGATGCTCATCGACATCATCGCCGACGACCACCGGTCTGCCACCGACCTTCGTGTGCTCGACATCGGCACCGGTAGCGGTTGCATCGCCGTCTCTCTGGCGCTGGCTCTGAAATTTCCCATAGTCTCTGCTACCGATGTCTCGCCCGAAGCGCTGGACGTGGCTCGCGAAAATGCCCGCAATCTTCGTGCTCGTGTGAGTTTCATCGAGCAGGATATTCTCGTGGCCGCGCTGCCTGTCAGGCCTTGCTTCGACATTATTGTGAGTAATCCGCCCTACGTATGTCTTTCTGAGCAGGCGCAGATGGAGCCTAACGTCCTTGATTACGAACCGCACATCGCACTGTTCGTCACCGACGACGACCCGCTGCTCTTCTACCGCGCCATCATCCGCTATGCCGCTAAGGCGCTCGCCCAGGGTGGCCGACTTTATCTGGAATGTAACCGCCGCTTCACAGCCGATGTGGCTTCTATAGCACTTACCGCCGGCTTCTCTTCGGCCGCCACCGTAATCGACGGGTTCGCAGCGCCTCGATTTGTCTCTGCCATTAGGTAGCAATATCCCATCATAATTTGCAATTAATCGCGGAAATCTATATATTTGCAGTTCAACTGACCTTCTATTTAACCGTTTACGCACATGACTGAAAAGAGACAGAATTGGATATCGAGTGCCTTCAACTTCTACGTTGAGGGCTTCCGCTCCATGACCATTGGAAAGACGCTTTGGGCCATTATCGGAATCAAACTCTTCATATTTTTCATAGTGATAAAACTGCTCTTCTTCCCAAATTTCCTTAACTCCAAGAGCGATACCGACGAGGGTAAGGCGCAGTACGTACGTGAACAGCTGACCCGTCAGGCTCCCTGACTTTCAGAGACCTGCCGCAGCTAATAATTGACAATAACTAATTTTAACAGATAATCACATGGAACTTTTAATGAACGTTGTTGACTGGTCCAGAGCGCAATTCGCTCTCACAGCAATGTACCATTGGCTTTTCGTGCCGCTCACTCTGGGACTCGGCCTGATTATAGCCATTATGGAAACTATCTACTATCGCACGCGAGACACCAAGTGGCTTGCAACCACCAAGTTCTGGATGACACTTTTCGGCGTTAACTTCGCTATCGGTGTCGCCACCGGCATCATCCTGGAGTTTGAGTTCGGAACTAACTGGTCCAACTATAGTTGGTTCGTGGGCGACATCTTCGGCGCACCGCTTGCCATCGAGGGCATTCTCGCGTTTTTCATGGAGTCCACTTTCATCGCCGTGATGTTCTTCGGCTGGAACAAGGTCTCTCCGCGTTTCCATCTGGCTTCCACCTGGCTCACTGCCATCGGTGCCAGCCTCTCGGCTCTGTGGATTCTTGTGGCTAATGCGTGGATGCAGTATCCCACCGGATGCACGTTCAACCCCGACACCATGCGAAACGAGATGACCAGTTTCCTCAGCGTGGCTCTCTCGCCCATGGCAATGAGCAAGTTCTTCCACACTGTGCTCAGCGCTTGGGTCTTGGGCGGAACCTTCGTGGTGGGCGTGTGTGGATGGATGATGCTCCGCAATCGCAACGCCGAGCACTGCCGGCGCAGTCTCAAGGTTGGCGCTTGGGTGGGTCTCGTGGGAATCGTTCTCACTATGGTCACCGGCCACTCGTCGGCCGTTACGGTGGCCGAGCACCAGCCCATGAAACTGGCCGCCATGGAAGGCCTTTACCGCGGAAGCACTGAGCAACCTATCGTGGTTATGGGACTACTGAATCCGGCCAAGACTGCCGAGAACCGCGAGCGCACGTTCATCACAGAAATGGATATCCCTTACGGCCTCTCTATTCTGGCCACCAGCGACCCGCACGCGTTTGTCCCGGGTATTAACGACCTCATCGACGGTTTCACTATCAATGAGAACGGCGACACTGTCAACACCATCTCTTATGCCGAGCGAATAGCCCGCGGACGCGAAGTGCAGAAGGCTCTCGCTCTTTATCAGCAGGCTAAGGAGCAGGGCGCTCAGCCGGCTGTCATCGACAGTCTCAAGGCTGTCATTGACCAAGATTTCCGCTATCTGGGCTACGGCTATCTGGAAAAACCCGCTGAGGCGGTGCCCAACGTTCCGCTCACGTTCTACACCTTCCACCTGATGGTGCTTCTGGGCGGTTACCTCATGGCGTTCCTTCTGCTGGCTCTCTTCTTCGCCTATAAACGGCAGATTCTGGATAAAGCGCACTGGAACAAGTGGTGGTATCGTCTGGCTGTCATCACCATCCCGCTCACTTACCTTTGCAGCATGTGCGGATGGATTGTGGCCGAGGTGGGCCGGCAGCCGTGGACCATTCAGGACCTTATGCCTAACAAGGTGGCTATAAGTGACCTCAGTGCCGGATACGTGCAGACTACGTTCTGGATTTTCGCCGTGGTATTCACGGCTCTGCTCATTGCCGACATCAGCATCATCTGCAGGCAAATTTCTAAGAAATCTCTCACCGACCTCGATTCGGTTAATCAATAACTCTCTAAAATCAAGCCTTTATGGACTACAATATTCTTCAAAACTACTGGTGGCTGATTATGTCGGTGCTTGGAGCACTGCTCGTGTTCCTGCTCTTTGTGCAAGGTGGTCAGTCCATGCTCATCTCGGTGCCTAACCGCGACAAGCGCTCTCTGCTCATTAATTCGCTTGGACGCAAGTGGGAGTTCACTTTCACCACGCTGGTCACTTTCGGTGGGGCTTTCTTCGCTTCGTTCCCGCTTTTCTACTCCACCAGCTTCGGTGGAGCATACTGGCTGTGGATGCTCATCCTCTTCAGCTTCGTGATTCAGGCCGTTTCTTATGAGTACCGCTCTAAACTGGGCAACGTATATGGCTCGCAGTTCTACGACATTCTACTCTTCATCAACGGTATCGTCGGCCCGCTGCTTCTCGGTGTGGCAGTTGCCGGAATGTTCTTCGGCGCTGAGTTCACTGTGGCTAAGGCTAACATCATCAGCGAAACAGGCCCCGCAACCATCTCGCAGTGGGGGCCGCTACACGGACTGGAGGCTATCGCCTGCTGGAAAAACCTTGTCTTCGGGCTCATGGTTCTTTTCCTCGCACGCACGCTGGCTTCGCTCTATTTTATTAATAATATCGACGATGAGGAAATTCACCGTGTCCAGCACCGCCAGTTGCTCGTCAACGGTGCCATTTTTGTCGTGTTCTTCCTCGCTTCTGCGGCTCTCATCCTCACGGCAAGCGGTGTGCGCGCCGGCGAAGGCGTCGCTCCGGAGCGGGTGGAATATAAGTACCTCTCCAACTTCATTTCCATGTGGTGGTGCTTGGCTGTGTTCCTCATCGGAACGCTGCTCGTTCTCTTCGGAATCATCAAGTCGCTGCTCGTTAAGGAATTTCGCCGCGGAATCTGGTTCGCCGGTGTGGGAACAGTTCTGGTGGTGATGGCTCTCTTCTGGGTGCTCGGATACAACGACACTGCATACTATCCGTCCCTGCTCAGCGTGGATTCCTCGCTCACCATCAGAAACAGTTCTTCCAGCCATTTCACCCTCACCGCCATGAGCATTGTCTCGATTCTTGTGCCGTTCGTGCTCGCCTACATCTTCTACGCTTGGCGGGCCATGGACCGCAAGTCGCTTACTACCGACGAACTTAAGGCTCTCGACGAGGACGACAAATACTGAAACTGACTATAACCCATTCATGCTCAGAGCTATCGGCACGGTCTGCCGGTGGCTCTGACTTATCTCTACTCCTCTCTTGATTGCCTCGAAAACAATATTTTTTTCAAAAAAATCATTTTTATTGCAACCTTTCACTACCTTAGTTGCGTCTAATGCACAGAAAAAAGATTTTGAGATATGAGACACTTAGCATCATTATTCGTAATTATCATTGCCGCACTCACGTGCGCTAACGCAGGCGGCAACACTTCTGTATCGGTGCGGGGCGACAGCACCTTAGTAGTTAGGAACGGCGACACCACCATCATTGTCACCCCAAACCTCGGCAATGAGATTAAAGCCGCTCTCAAAGACACTCTCCTTAGCGCTGACTTCACGTTGGATGAATCTGATTCCGACGAAATCACGGCTGAAGATATTGAATTTGAGAAGGAACGGGCCACCAATGAACGTCTGGAGCACATGTACACTATGAATACCGTACAGACTGTCACTGGCTTTATTTGCTTCACCATCTTCGCACTGGTATTCCTCGCTATGCTTTTCTATTATCTGCATCGAAGGGCTAAGTACCGTGTGGTGGAGCGGGCAATCGACAACAACTATCCGCTTTCCGGTACCATCTTCGGAAGTCAGCCGCAGCAGCACACTGTGGTGGTTCAGCAGCCTGTCGCAATCCCTGCCCAGCCTGTTATTCAGCCGCAGAATAGCACTAATGGCAACTCTTCCTCAAACGCTAACATGGACTTCTTGGCCCCGGCACCCATAATCAACATCAAGGCTTATCGCAGCGCGTTTATCCTTGTGGCTGTCTCCATCGGACTTATGCTCTTCTTCGCAGCGGCCGGCGCTACTCCCATGGTGGCTCTTAGCAGCATCCTCTTCTTCTTAGGTCTTGGTAAAGGCCTTGCTGCCTACATCGAGCAGAAGAACTTCACATATTACACTACTCAGCACCAGGCACCTAAAAATCCCGAAACAGTGGAGCATAATCAGCCGCAGCAACCCACTCCTCCGCCGTTCAGAGAATAATCCACATGTTCCTACTCCGGGATGATGAAAAAATTTGATGAAATAGCGCTTATCTCCCGATGCGTTCTTGCCGACGACAGGAACGCCTTCGGTGTGCTCGTCGAGGCGTATCAGCCCACCATCAGAAGGTTCTTCATGAACCTCACTCTGGGAAATGCCGCTCTTACCGACGACCTGGCGCAGGAAACTTTCATCAAGGCATATCTCAACATCCGGTCCTTCCGCGGCCTGTCATCGTTTTCCACATGGCTCTATCGCATCGCCTACAACGAGTTCTACTCGCATTCCCGACGTAACGCCGAAATTGCTCTCTCCGATGACGACCTCCGGACTCACGACCGTCCCTCCGACTCCATTTCCGCCGCTGATGCGTCTATGGATATCAAGGTCGCTTTCCAAGCTCTCAACGATACCGAGCGCGCTATCGTCACCATGTTCTACATCGACGACTTGCCCCTCAAGCGTATCGCCGCCGTGATGCAGATGCCGCAAGGCACCGTCAAGTCGCACCTACACCGTGCCAAGGACAAAATGGCCCGCGCAATACAGTAAATTTGAATTAAAATCTCAACTCTATGAAACGTGATGAATTAGATATAAGAATCGCCGAAACTCTCAAGAAGCAGGTCTCGCACCCGGAAACCGAAAACGAGTGGTTCACGCCGCGTGTACTGAACAAACTGCCCGAAAAGCAGCATCGTTCTTTCGCTTGGTTCAAGGTCATCATCTGCGCCGTCGCCCTTATCGCTTGTATCCTCTTCTGGGTCTATTCCTATTTGACTCTCGATTTCACTGTAATCACGGTGATGGACGTAATCAGTCTTATGGCGGCTATCTTGGTCTCTGTCACCATCCTGTGGCAGTGCGTCACTGCTTTCTCCGACTAAACTAACCGCCGCAGCGCCGCATCGCCGAGTTCGTCCGGAGAGCACCATTCTATCTCCGCGTCCTTGGCATACCACGTGAGTTGTTTCTTTGCATACACTCGCGTGTTTTTCTTAATCCTCTCACAGGCGGTCACGTAGTCCATTTGCCCATCAAAGTAAGCGAACATTTCCTTGAATCCCACCGTGTTGAGCGAGTTGAGATGGCGTAGGTGATACACTGCCCGTGCTTCTGCTTCCAGCCCTGCTTCAAGCATCGCGTCCACCCTGCGGTTTATTCTGGCAAACAACTCTTCGCGCGGCAGGGTTAGCCCCATCTTCACTATCCTGAAGTCTCGCGTTTTGGCGCGTCCTGTGCGCAGCGTGCTGTACGGCCTCCCTGCCTCGCGGCATATCTCCACCGCATGAGCCACGCGCTTCATGTTCTTCCGGTCCACCTGCTCGTAATACTCCGGGTCCAGTAGCCGCAGTTCCTCCAGGAGCGCCTCGCTGCCTTCTTCTTGCCATTTCTGCGCCACCGCGCTGCGCACTGCATCGCTTATCGTGGGCAACTCGTCTATCCCACGGCACACGGCATCCACGTAGAGCATCGATCCGCCGCACATCACGGTGTAGTCGCCATGGTGCCACAGGTCGCCGTCCAGAAGCCTCAGAACGTCGCTCTCAAATTCTGCCGCGCTGTAGTATTCATCCAGATTCTTTATGCCCACGAAGTGATGACGTACTCGCCGCTGCTCCTCAGCGGTTGGTGCCGAGGTCCCTATGGGTATGTCGCGGTAAATCTGGCGAGAGTCGGCGTTGATTATCTCGCAGCCAAGTCGCTCAGCCACTTCAATTGCGGCTGCGGTCTTGCCCACACCAGTAGGCCCCGTAATCACTATCAGTGTCTTTTGCTCTCGCTCCATGTGCCTCTCTGGTCTGTCATTCACCTATAATTGTGGCCACCACACGGCGCTGACCGCCATAGTCGCGAAATTCACACAAGTATATTCCCTGCCATGTGCCCAGGTTCAGCCTCCCGTCAGTAATCGGGATTGTCAGCGACACTCCCGTTAGCGCGCTCTTCGCATGCGCGGGCATGTCGTCGGCACCCTCCAGCGTGTGGCGGTAATATGTCTGGTTCTCAGGCACCACGTGGTCCAGTATCGCCCCAAGGTCGTGGCGAACGTCTGGGTCATAGTTCTCGTTCAGACACAGCCCCGCACTCGTATGTTTCAGCGTCAGGTTCACCAGCCCCGTCTGGGGCAATTTGCCCAGACGCTCCAGCACCTCCTGCGTCACCAAGTGACACCCACGGCTTCGTTCTCTCAATGCAAACTCCACTTGTCGAACCATATTCCTCACATTTAATACTTAGTTACTGATAAAAAAACAAAAATGAAAGTACAGTCAAAAACGTATCAGAATTCATAATCTTTTCCTAAATGGTGATACATTTGAATGTCGTGAATGATAATCTAGTTCTCTATCCTACGCAAAATTACTAATAAAGCATACCGAAAAGCCAAAGGGGTATCTTGCTGCCATGCCCGATGTCTATTTTGTCTGCGACAACATAGCTGTTTTCTATACCCTTTATCTGTGTGAAACCCTTGTTCTTTCCACCGACCTCGAAAAGCCATCTGCCGTCAGCAACCAGATCACCTTGGCTCGGCATGCTGAGTTGATGAGCAACCGCCAATTGGGAGGCAAGGAATGTTTCACGCATTGTTCCATCCTCGGCTTTGGGTGTAAGACAGTACATTAGATTGGTATTGGCGAATAGCACCTTCTCTGGCTTTGTCAGCATATTCATTCCGCTGTCTGCGGAATAAAGCCTACGCACTAATGCGGCTTTGTCCATCAAGTCAAGAAGTTTCAGTACGTTATTGCGTGAAGCCTGAAGCGTGTTGCACAATCCGGAAATGTTCAGCGTGTAAGGAGATCTTTCCGCCAGCACAGCCAGCAGCAGCTTGGCTTTATAGACGGAATCATACTCTATGTTACTTACAGAGGGAATCTCCGTGTTGATGATAGTGTCTATTACTTGTTGCAGACGGTCGGAAAAGCCGTCTCCTTCCTCACGATAAAAAGGATAATACCCTGACTCTACGTATTTCTCAAAATGACCGAGCACCTTAACCTTTGAAGTAATCTGGGATGCCTGCATGAAGTGGCCGTTCAGTACGGTCTCTAATGACAACACGGGTAGGTTAGCCACCTGTTCCAATTCCAGATACTCCCTGAACGACAGACCCTCTAGTGTATATTGTCGATGGCGGCGCGATAGGTCACCGACCAGCGACTCCTCCGGCCTTAGCATGGAAGAACCAGTTACCACGATGTGCAAATCAGGATAGGAGTCGTACATATTCTTGATTTCCTGTTGCCATCCTTTATATTTGTGTACTTCGTCAAGAAATAGATGGGTGCCCCCATGTGTATAATGATACTCCGCCAGATCAAGTAGCGTATGGCGGGCAAACCAAATATGGTCAAGCGATACATAAAGAGCCTTCTGCTTGTCAGGAAATGTTTTGAGTATATGCTGAAGGAGCATGGTCGTTTTGCCCACGCCCTTTGCACCTTTAATGACAATCAGTCGGTTGTCCCAATTGATTTTGTCGTACAGGTATCTGGTGAAGCCCAAGTCAGTTGCAGCCAGTAATCGTCCGTATGTCTTATAAATTCTGTCCATATTGCAAACTCATAATTTCATGTGCAAAGATACAAACTTTACTTTAGAATATCAAATATTAGGTCATTTTTTTACTTTTGAAAGTTAAATATTGTTGGTAATTCTAACTATTGAGTGTAAAATTTAGTCACACAGAATGACAGTCCACGTGTGTTCCCTTTACTCGTTAATTATAAATTAACCCTTCGTCGGCCTAATGACCGATTTGGGGTTGATGGTTAGATATTTCTACTAAAACAACCAAACTAATCCCCGGAAAATCTCTCATACGCACCCGTCTCTCAGATAGAACGGTAACTCTTCTCTGATATATTGCACTCGAACACATATAATTTTGTTAAATTACAGCGATTTTATATCCGAAACAATGTAATATCTAAATTAATTTATAAATTTGGCTCAAGATACGGCAAAATACACTTTCTTTGTGCACATCAAGACCGCATACTTTCTCATGAGTTTTAATTTATTGGGGACTTAGAGCCCGTTAGACAATGTGAGGCTGAATTAACAAACCTCTTTTCCTCTACAAAGATAGTTGCGCTCTAGATTTTCTTATATATAGAGCCTAAAAAACTCGTTTTTTTTATTTACCTTTGCTCTCATAACAAGGCAGGAAGATTTCAGGGCAAGTAAAATAATACTCTCAAATTTAATTGCAATATGAGTAACGACAATAGTCAAGGCTACGTTTATATACTTACCAATCCTAGCTTTCGCGAAGATTGGGTCAAGATAGGAAAGAGCTCGCGTCCAGTGGATGTGCGCTCTAAGGAGTTAGACAATACGGCTGTTCCTCTGCCATTTGAGATTTATGCAACTTTAAAGACATCGAAGTTCGATAAGGTTGAAAAGCAGATTCACAAGCAGATTGACCGCTTGACGGATTTGCGTATTCGTCAGAATCGTGAATTCTTCAATATTGCCCCTTCCGTAGCCCTCGATATTATGCGTGATATAGCAGATTTGCTCGAAGATGCAGAACTGGCTGTTTATGTTGATGGCAAACCTGTCATCAGCAGGAGCAAGGAAGAGGACAAGAAGATAGAAGCAGACAGCAAAGAGAATGAACGTAGAGCACAGAAACCACCGTTTAAGTTCCACATGATTGGATTAAATGTTGGTGATACAGTTGTCTTCGATGAATTGAACCTGTCTGTCACCGTGGCATCAGACGACAAAGTGGAATACCAAGGTCGCCTCTGGTCTCTCTCGGCCTTTACACGTGAATTTTTGCCAGAAAACAAGCAAAACTCTTCGGGGGCTTATCAAGGTCCTAAGTACTTTAGTTACAAGGGTAAAACGTTAAGTGAATTGAGAAAAGACTCTGATAGATAGTTTAAAATACATCGTAATAAAATCTTATGATAAACGAAATAAAAAACAAAATACGAACCCTCGTCCAGAAATACGAGCAAGGCAAGGAGGTTTATCGCACATCGCGTTTCAATGAAACTCAGGTGAGAAACGAGTTCCTTGACCCATTGTTCGAGATTCTGGGTTGGGACATTCGTAATTCTGCTGGCAAGAACACCAATGAGCGTGAAGTCTTGCTTGAAGAACCGCTGAAAGCACATGCAGCTTCCCATACGAAGAAACCTGACTACACTTTCCGCCTTTTTGGCGAGCGTAAGTTCTTCCTTGAAGCGAAAAAACCATGCGTCCATATTGAGCGTGAAGATGATCCTGCAAAGCAAGTTCGTCGTTATGGTTTTACTGCAGGTTTGAAGATAAGCGTATTAAGCAACTTTGAGCACCTTTATATTTATGACACTTGTTATCCAGTAGAACAGAATGACACTCGTGTCAAGGCTATTGTCCGCGAATATAAATACACCGATTACGAAGATGCA
This sequence comes from uncultured Porphyromonadaceae bacterium, assembly GCA_937892215.1. Lineage (GTDB taxonomy): Bacteria > Bacteroidota > Bacteroidia > Bacteroidales > Muribaculaceae > Sodaliphilus. The sequence continues at coordinate 21,845 of CALAVE010000085.1, read as the reverse complement.
GCTGAGGAACTATTGGAGTACCTCGGCAAGGAATCTGTGTATTCTGGTCACTTTGATGAGGTGTGGAGTGAGATTGAAGCAAACGTGAATCACAAATCGGTTGATGAGCTCTTCTTACAGCAGATTAATAATTGGCGTTTGATGCTCGGAAAAGAGATTCTGAACTGTAACCCTGAAATCGAAATGGAGGAACTTGGTGATGTGGTTCAGAGCTACATCAACAAAATCCTTTTCCTTCGTGTATGCGAAGACAGAAACATCGAAACGTACCAAAGCTTATTGCAGATTGCTGACCACAACAGCTATCAGGAACTGATTGCAAAGTTCAAGGCTGCTGACTCTCGCTACAATTCTGGTCTTTTCGAGGAAAAACTATCTGCAGAAATCATTGGCAATGTAAGTTCTTCGTTCTGGTCAATCATTCGTGAACTCTATTTTCCTCAAAGTCCTTATTCGTTTGCGGTTCTTTCGTCCGATATACTCGGCAAGATATACGAGATTTTTCTGTCACAGAGACTTGCTGTAGTTGATGGTCAGTTGAGCATTGTCAATAAACCCGAGAATGAGGATAGAGACATCGTAACCACTCCAAACTTCATTGTACGTGAAATTCTTCGTCAGACAATGAAGGATAATCTTGCACATCTGACAGACAAACAGATTCTAAGCCTTAAATGTGCTGACATTGCTTGCGGTTCAGGTGCGTTCCTTTTGGAAACATTTCAGATTCTTTGTGATGCGTTAGTTGACTACTACACGGTTAATGACAAGAGTAAGCTGATTCAAACAGACGTAAATACCTTCAAACTAAAATTTGAGGTTAAGCGTAACGTACTCATGAGTTGTATATATGGTGTTGATAAAGATTTCAATGCTGTAGAAGCTTGTAAGTTTGGTCTTTTGTTGAAACTTCTTGAAGGAGAAGATGATTCAACAATTGCGTCATTCCATCCAGTATTGCCTAATCTTGATGATAACATCTTCTATGGCAATAGTTTGCTTGAATCTTCTGATGTTCCAGGCAATCAAGTTGAAGAGATCAATCCTTTTGACTTTGGAGAACGCAAGTTTCACTACATTATTGGTAATCCTCCGTACATGAAGACAGAGGACATCAAGGTCTTTACACCCAAGGAACACAAACTTTATCCAAAACGCTACAAGAGTGCTTACAAGCAATACGATAAGTATTTCCTCTTTGTTGAACGTGCATTCAAGCTATTGAAAGAAGATGGTGCGATGGGATATATAGTGCCAAGTAAATTTATGAAGGTTGGTGCTGGCAAAGAGCTCCGTAATTACATTTCTTCCAACAAGAGCATCAAGGCAATTACTTCATTTGGTGCTCATCAGGTTTTTTCCGACAAATCCACCTATTCATGCATCATCATTCTGCAAAACAAGGAAAATGACTCATTCACGTATTCAGAAGTTGATAGTTTGGCAAAATGGAAAGTTCGCGATTTGACTTCATTCTCAGAAAACGAGCGAAATATAAGCTGTTTGGGAGAAGAGACATGGGTTCTTTGTTCTGATAGATTGCAATCAATTCTGAATCACATTTCAACTCAAAGTCTTCCTTTAGGCGAAATCGTAGGTGACGATTACATTTTTAATGGCATCCAAACGAGTGCAAACAAGGTGTATATTTTCCAACCTGAAAGCGAGGATAGACAGTATTACTATTTCAAGTATAACAAGCAACTTTATCAGATTGAGAAGAAGGTTACAAAACCTTACTTCAAGACGGTGTCTGGCGATGACTCTCTCAACACCTATCGTACATTCAAGCCAAATGCACGAGTTATTTTCCCATACAAGAGAAGAACTGATGGCAAACTGGATGTAATAAAACTTAGTACAATCCAGCGTAAATACCCCTATTTCTACAATTACCTTAGTATAATCAAATCAGAGCTTGACCGTCCTAACAGAGACATTAAGCCAGCACCTACTACAGCAAACGAATGGCATCGTTTTGGTCGCCATCAGAGCCTTGAAGCATGTGAGATTGCTGAGAAGATAATAGTCGGTGTTCTGGCTCAGGAGAACAAGTATGCGGTTGACACAAATGGCACGTTAGTTTCTTCTGGTGGCACTGCGGGGTATTGTCTTGTAAGTATTCCTGCGGATAGCCAATACTCCATCTATTACATACAAGCTATACTTGGTTCAATTCAGGGAGAATGGCTAGCATCCCTTTACGGTGAAATATTTAGAGGTGGCTTCATCGCTCGTGGAACAAAAGTGTTAAAGCAGATTCCTGTACGCACTATTGATTTCAACAATCTTGCTGATGTCGCTGCACACAAAGAAATCGTTGAACGTCAGAAGTCGCTCATCTCGCTCGGAGATAGAATAGCAGCCATTGGAAACAATGCAAGAAAGGCAACACCTTTGAAACGACAGTTTGAATTACTCAAGGAAGAACAGCAACAAGCGATAAACAACCTCTACGGAATGACCGAAGAGGAAGTCTCATTAATCCCTAAAATAAAAGAACTCTATGCAGCTGATTAAAGACGCATCCGCAGAAAAATTGAGAGGAGCATACTACACTCCACCTGCCATTGCATCATTCATACTGCATTGGGGTATTAATGGTGGAAAAGATGCTGACATACTGGAGCCAAGTTGTGGTGATGGTGTGTTCTTGGAGTGTATGCGTGATGAAAACATGCTCTTCAATACTGTAACCGCAGTTGAATACGAAGCAGCAGAGGCAGACAAGGCACGCGCTCTTGGCCTGCATGATTCGGAGGTTGTTAACCAGGATTTTCATCGTTTCTGCCTTGACACAGAAAAACGATTTGACCTTGTTGTCGGCAATCCTCCGTTTATACGGTATCAATATTACGATGCTGCACAGCAAAAGCTTGCTGACGAAATCTTCCAGAATGCAAAACTCAAACGTACGAAACTCACAAATGCGTGGGTAACATTCGTCGTTGGTTGCACTCAGCTTCTTCGTGACAATGGCAAGATGGGATTTGTAATTCCTTCTGAATTGCTTATGGTGAAGTACGCACAGCAACTCCGAAAGTATCTTGCAAAGACCTTCAACAAGATAAACATCATTTCTTTTGAGAACCTTGTTTTTGAGGAAATTCAGCAGGAGGTAGTTCTGCTCCTTTGTGAGAAGAATGGTACAAACGAACACAAGATAGAGCACATTGAGGTTAAGAACACAGAGGGACTTTTAGCACTCGATCCCCATCAGTTGAAGTTTCCAAGTAAGGATATTGACTTCCACACGGACAAGTGGACCTATTACTTCCTTGACAAAAAGGAACTTGATCTGCTCAACAAAGTGAAGAAAGCTACAACAATTTCTTCATTTGCAAATGTGGAGGTAGGTATTACAACAGGCTCAAATGATTTCTTCACAGTGCCGCAATCGGTAGTTAGCATGTACCAATTGGAAGAATACGCTCGTCCGATGGTTGGCAGAAGTGTTCAAGTAAACAGCCTTTGCTTTACGAAGCGTGACTGGAAAGCGAATGTCGCTTCTGAGGCGAAAGCTCATCTTCTTGTATTCACTCCTGATGCCAAAGAGAACGGCAACGAAGGCGTGAAGGCTTATCTTGAAAGCGGTGAAGCTGCTGACATTGATAAAGGCTACAAGACAAGCATTCGAGATCAATGGTGGGTTATTCCTTCCATAAAACTTTCAGACGCATTATTCCTTCGTCGTAACAACCTCTATCCGAAGTTTGTGCTCAACGAGGCTGGTGCATACACTACGGATACTATGCACAGGGTCTTCATCAAAGATGGTGTGAACAAGAAAGCCTTTGTTGCAAGTTACTATAACTCACTCTCGTTTGCCTTTGCGGAGATTCTCGGACGCAACTTTGGCGGTGGATGTCTTGAACTCATGCCAAGCGAGGTCGGAGGTATCTATTTACCATATAGAGAAGAGAATGAGAATATATTTGATACTCTTGATCGAATGCTTCGTAGGAAAGCGAGTGCTGATGAAATCCTTGATTACACCGATGAAATCATTTTGCACCAAGGTATGGGATTGTCTGAAGAAGAGGTTAAATTGGCTCGTTCAATTTGGCACAAAATCATCAATCGTCGTTTGACTCGTGAGACACTTGAAAAGTCTATGGAGAAGAAAAAAACAGAGAAGGTGAAGCACATGCAATTAAATTTCCTCGACCTCTTCGACCAATACGAACTTGAGCCAATCACACAAAACTTCATGGCTCGCGAGGACTTTGAGATTGAATACGGTACGAAGAATATTCATCGTAACTTGCCTATCGACCTTGCAAAGAACCTCCTTATCTGCAACGTCAAAAAGGACAATTGGGAACAGTATCTCGATGGCTCGGCCAAGATTTACTATACAGGCAAGAAGTTTCCGTCAACAGTTGCGCTCAACAAGCTCTACTACTTCATGCCGTACCTCACTGGAAAAGGTATTCGAGATCTCTACTATATCAAGATGGCGCGGCTTGGCTACCGTAAAGAAGGTCAAGATAATGAGGACAAGAATGACCTCCGGTTAGTGTTTGAGATTGAGCGTGTCGGTCAGCTATTCGATGATTATAAGATGGTAAAGCTCGAAATCTGGCGTACGTTTACGGATACTAGACTTGATAAACTTCTAAGTGAATTGGCGTAAGCCCTCAATAAGCATTGGGGAAATTAATGCGTAGCATTCATACTGATTAATGTGCATACCCTCGGGCTAATGGTCTAACAAAAGCAGGTATTTCCAAAGAGGAAGCACTTGCTCATTTTACGCATACACTCATTTTGTGTTACCCCACATCACTTCTTTATCCCTCTCGCGTTCAGCGCCGCCTGGTATCGCTTGGCGTTGGCGTTATGCTCGCTCAGCGTCTTGGCAAAGTTGTGATAGCCTGAGAAATCTTCCTTTGCGCACATATAGATGTAGTCGTGCCTCGGCGCGTTCAGCACCTCGTCCAGCGTGCGTTTCTCCACCACTCGTATCGGGCCAGGTGGCAACCCCGATATTACGTATGTGTTCCACCGACTCTGCACTCGAGTCATCGCCAGTGTAATCCGTCGCAGCCCAAAGTCCCCCAGAGCGAATTTCACCGTCGGGTCGGCCTGAAGCGGCATCTTTCGCTCCAGTCGGTTCAGGTACAACCGTGCCACCTTGCCACGCTCATCGTTCTTTGCGGTCTCTTCTTCCACTATCGACGCCACCACGCTCACTTCGGCAGGAGTCAGCCCCAGTGCCTCGGCTTTCCTCATCCGCCTGCTGTCCCAGAACTTCTCGTAGTAGTCGTGCAAGCGGCTGAGCAGTTTATGCGCGCTCACGCACCAGTAGAACTCATAAGTGTCGGGCAGTAGCATCGCGGTGATATTGTCGGGCGTGAATCCGTATTTTGCGCATTCTTCAGGGTCGTTGAGCACGGCCAGCATAGTGTCGGCTTCCATTGCGAAGGTCGCGGCCACGCGCTTGCTCCAGTCTTCCTTGGTGCGCACGTTGTTGAACGTGAATCTCACGCCGCTTTCCTGACCGTTCCTAATCTTGCGCGCAACCGACATCGCGCTTTCTCCGCTGCTTATCCTATATGCGCCCTGACGCCTTGCTACGTCGGCGTTCAGCATCCTCAGCGCGTCGCCCACTTTAGCGGCGAAATCCGGCCCCGCTGCTTTCGCAATGGAGTCGGTCACGGCCTCCACTGTGCAGCCCTTGCGCAGGCGTATCTCCCCGTCAGTCGGTGCGCCGCCCCACAGTATGCGCCCCATGTACGCCATGTAGCATATCACGCAGAGTGCCACCACCGCCAGAGCGGTCATTATCTTTTTCTTCTTCGTCATTTCTATCTCTTAGATGATTATCTCCTGAATTATTTCTCGTTGCCCATGAAAAACTCCAGCGTGCCGCCTTTCCTGATGTCGTCGTGGGTCACATACCACTTGTCGTAGGCCTTGCCGTTGAGTTTCACGCTCTTTATATACTTGTTCTCGGCACTGTTGTTGTGAGCCACTATCCGGAACCGCTTCTTGCCGCTTTTCACCACGGCCTCGTCCAGTATCGGGCTGCCGAACACATACTTGCCCCCGGCCGGTTCCACCTGATACAGCCCCATCGCGCTCATTATGTACCACGCCGACATCTGCCCCATATCCTCGTTGCCTTCCATGCCCACAGGCGCGTCGTGATACATCGTGCTCAGCACCTCGCGAACTCGCTCTGCCGTCTTCCACGGCTGCCCCAGTATGTTGTACAGATATAGCACATGGTGGCTCGGCTCGTTACCGTGGGCATACATGCCTATCAGACCCGATATGTCGCGAGCGGCCTCCTCGCCCAGGTCTCCGGTCAACACAAACAGCGAGTCCAGTTTCTCTATCAGTTTCTCGCGACTGCCGAAGCACTCTGCCAGCCCCTCCATGTCGTGCGGAACCAGCCAGGTGTACTGCCACGCGTTCCCCTCGCAGAACTCGTCGCCGAAGTGTATCTGCTTTATCGGGTCGAACGCCTTGTTCCACTCGCCACGCGAGTCCTTACCTCGCACCAGGTTTATGCTCGTGTCAAACACTTTCTTGTAACCCCTGCTACGCTCCATAAAGTATTCGTAGTCCTCATTCTTGCCCAGTTTCTTGGCCACTTGGGCTATCGCCCAGTCGGCAAGGTCGTACTCTAACTCAAACGCCACGCTGCGCATCATCGAGTCGCATGGAATGTAGCCGTACTCGCGGCGTACCTTTAGCCCGCGCACATCTCCCATCGCCGTCTTCTTCAGCGCGGCGTAGGCTCGCTCTGCATCCACGCCTTTTAGCCCTTTCAGCACCGCGTCGGCCACCACCGGAACTGCCGGATAGCCTATCATACCATCGGTCTCGCAGCCGTACAGCGGCCACACCGGCAACTGGCCCTGCTCATCGCAGATGTCAAGCATCGTGTTCACCATCTCGGGCACCAGGTCGGGGCGGATTATGGTCATCAGCGGATGCCAGGTCCGGTAGGTGTCCCACAGGCTCAGTGCGGTGAATGTGCGGTGCCCGGGATTTCCGTGCACCTTGCCGTCATGCCCCAGATAACTCCCCGTCACATCGCTCACCGCGTAGGGCGCTATCATCGCATGGTACATTGCCGTGTAGAATATGCGCTTCACGTGCTCGTCCTCAGTCTTGATGTCTATCTTGTTCAGCGCTTCGTTCCATTGCTCGTCAGCGGCGTTTCGCACCTGCTCAAAGTCCCACCCCGGCACCTCGGCCATCAGGTTTATCCTCGCTGCGTTAATCCCCGTGCACGAAATCCCCACTTTCATCAGCACCTGCTCTCCATCTTCGGTGTCAAAGTCGAATCGGCCGTAGGTGCTTGTCGCTTTCAGCTCTTTAGCGTCGGCTATCTCACGCCCGTCGGCTATCAGATGCGCGCGCTTAAATGGCTTGGAAAACTCGGCGGCGAAGTACGCTCGCTGCCCCTGAGCCCATCCGTCCGAGAATCTGTAGCCCTCTATCCGCCTGTCATCTATCACTCTGATGTAGCCGGCCGTCGCACGGTCAAACTGGCCGCTCTCCAGATCCACCACTATTGCCGCCTCTCTGCTCGCGGGGAATGTATAGCGGTGCATACCCACGTGGCTCGTCGCCGTCATCTCGGCCGTAATCCCGTAGCGGCTCAGATATGTCTTGTAGTATCCGGGACGGGCCACCTCTTTGCTGCGGTCGCTCAGACTCCACATCCCGCTCGTGGGGTCGTTCACCGTTCCGCGGGCATACTTCACCTCGCCTGTCACCGGCATCACGTTCACGTCCATCAGGTCGCTGCTACCGGTGCCGCTCAGGTGGGTGTGAGAAAAACCTATCACCGTCGAGTCGCTTCGGTTATAGCCCGAGCAGAAGTGCCACTCCATCGGCACGCTCGTCGGACCCAGTTGAACCATCCCGAACGGCACGTTGGCTCCCACCCACACGTTGCCGTCACCATCGCTGCCTATCAGCGGATTCACCCACTCTGTGTAATCGGTAGCCATTGCCGAGGCCACCGTTGCGGCCGCCGCTATCATTATCGTCAGTATTCTCTTTCTTGTTTTCATCATTTTCGTCTTTTACGGGTTCCTGTTTTTCGTTTTGCAAAATTACAACTTTTCTGCCACCTTGTCAAGGTCATTTTCTGCATTTCTCCAATCATCCGTTTTGGCGCGTTGTTTCCCTTCCTCGGCCATAACCCGAATTTTGCCGACATTTTCTCGTAAAATGTTGGAATAGTGCCGAAAATTCGTCTGTTGTGAAGAGTTTTTTTTGACATTATTTTTGGAGCCGAAAATAAGACGCTATGAAACGCTTTTATTTTGTGATGGCTGGAATGCTCTCATCCGCCTGCGCGGAAGCACTGTCTCTGAGTAGTAAACTATTTTTAGTGGATTGGTTAAAAAGGTGTAAAATTGCGATGTTGTGCGGCAAATGAAGTGGAATTTCGCAAAATTATTGTAAATTTGCAGTTTGATATGTATTGTGCAGACTTCGCCTGCGCTTGGGTGTCGTGTCAATGATGCCATCCGTAACGAAGGTAATGCGCTGAATTATAATAAGATAAAGAAAACTCTATTAGTAGATGAAGACTAAGAAGTTTGCGATATATGCCGTGGCTTTGGTGCTGACCGTGCTATGCGTGGTCTCTTGCAACAAGAATAACGACGACGATGAAATTGTGGTGTATAATTCTGTCAGTACGTCCACAGTGTTGATTGATGGATTCAATCTCGTGGCTAACAGCGACGTCATGGAGAACCTCGACTCGGTGTTTTTCACAATCGACCTGGATAACTTCACAATCTATAATGCCGATTCGCTCCCCGTGGGTACCGACATAACTGCTCTGCAAGTCAATATGACATTTGACTCCGCAGTGGGGGAGGCTGAATTCTCCATTACTGATGCCTCCGTGCAAGACGACACAACTTTTGTCTATACCAGCACCGAACCGGAAATCGACTTCACCGGCAACGTGAAGGTGAAGGTTACATCGCTGGATGGGACGCTCACAAAAACCTACTCCGTCAAGGTGAACGTCCACCAGATGGAACCCGATTCGCTCTACTGGAACAAAAACATGCGACGCAACCTGCCGGGAGCCGGTAGCAAGATTACGGCGCAGAAGATGACAGGTCAGTTGGGCGGATATTTCCACTTGGTCGCCACCGATGGAAAATATGTGCTGTCCGTGGCAAAATCGCTCGCTTCCAATGAGTGGGATTCTCAAGAAGTGGAATTTCCTATGACGCCCAATGTGGCCACATTCACAGCCACCGACGAGGCTTTGTACATCCTCTCGGATGCGGGTGAACTCTATGAAAGCACCGACGGATTAACATGGGACTCTTGCGATGTGAAGTGGACTTGGATATCAGGTAATTACGGTGACCGTGTGCTCGGTGTCCTCAACGATGCCGGTGAATACAAGTACGACGAGTACCCCAGGCGTGACGGATTTAAACCCTCCGAAATCGACGACAACTTCCCCGTGTCTGCCAGTTCGCCAATGGTTTATGCCGACAACGACTGGGTCCTTTCCCCACAGGGAATGATCGCCGGTGGCCGATTGGCCGACGGCACTTACTCAAATGCTATATGGGGCTATGACGGGATTGTCTGGGGACGCATCAGCGATACTCGGTTGGCTCCCGTGCTACCGGAAGTGGAAGCCCCAATTATGTTCTCCTATTTTAGCTTCGACACTAACACGCTGAATCTGAGGATAAGCGAGCATCCCACTCTGTTTTTTATGGGGGGACGCGATGCCTCCGGCGTGGTCAACGAGCAGACTTATGTCTCACTCGACCAGGGCATTCTTTGGGCAGAGGGTACCGACTTGGTGCAGCTCCCCAACTACATTCCGGCGCCTATTGGAGCACAGGTGTTTGTGGAGGAACTTATGCTGACTCGAGGAGCAGCGGCTCCGGCACGAGCCGGGGCTGTGAAGCCCGTTACGGAGTGGCCCTGCCCGTTCATCTACGTTGTGGGTGGATGCGACGAGGACGGCAATGTGCAGAACAGTATCTGGCGCGGTGCCATCAACCGTCTCACATTTGTCCCTATCTATTAATCTGATGAATGCACAATGAAGCGGATTGTAGCCATAATGATGATTATTGCGAGTGTCGCGGCGGTTGCCGTGGGGCAGGAGTACCGTTTTGAGGTGGGACCGGCCATAGGCATGAGCGGCTACCTGGGCGATGTGAACAAGAGTAACCTCTTCAAGCACCCGGGCGTGGCTGGTGGCGTCATGTTCCGCTACATAGCCAATAGCCGCTGGGCAGTGAAGGGCAACCTGTTCTATGAAGGCCTGAGCGGCAAGAGCACCGACATGAAAAGCGTATTTCCCCTCGGAGAGGAGTACAGTTTCAAGTCCAAGGTCGTTGACCTGGGGGCACAGGTGGAGTTTAACTTCCTCAGGTATGGCATCGGTCCCACCTACAAGAAATACAAGCGTATAAGCCCTTATATGACCATGGGCATCGGTGCTGCCATGTCGTGGTGCAACGGCACCCATGTCTCATTTGTGCTGCCCATGGGAGCCGGCGTTAAGTTTAAACTGAAAGAACGTCTGAACCTGGGATTTGAGTTCACTATGCGCAAGGTTTTCGGCGATAAGGTCGATGGACTGAGCGACTTGAATGGAATAGAGCATTCGTTCGCCAAGAACACCGACTGGTACTCCGCTGCCGTATTCAGCATAACCTACGAGTTCAGCAAGCGCTGTTCCAAGTGTCATTACGTAGAATAATAAAATTAAACAGATATAACAATGCAAGAAATGTTCAGTAACATAGATTTGTCGCGAGTGCCCAAGCATGTGGCGGTAATTATGGACGGTAACGGTCGATGGGCCAAGGAGCGTGGCGAAATTCGCTCGCTGGGACATGAGCGGGGCATCCCTATGGTGCACGATGTGTGCGACATTGCCCATCAGTTAGGCATTAAGTACCTCACATTGTACGCTTTCTCAACCGAGAACTGGAACCGACCTAAGTTTGAAGTGGATATGCTCATGGTGCTCATAGAGTCCACCGCCGAACGCGAGATACCATTCATGCTCGATAACAACGTGCGCTTGAACGTGATAGGTGACTTGACACGACTCCCGGAGCGCACACGGCAGAGCCTGCTTAAAGGAATGAGCGACACTGCACATTGCACAGGTATGGTATTGAATCTTGCCATCAGTTACTCTTCTCGTTGGGAAATTGTGGCGGCGTGCCGGCACATCGCTCAGGAAGTGCGTGACGGTGAACTTAACCCCGAGGATATCAACGACGAACTCTTCTCCGCTCACCTCACCACCGGCGGACAGCCCGACCCGGAACTGCTCATTCGTACAGCCGGTGACCTCAGAATTAGCAATTACCTGCTTTGGCAGATAGCATATAGCGAACTCTATTTCACTCCCACTTACTGGCCCGACTTTACACCGGCTGACTTCTGCGAGGCTATTCGCGTTTACCAGACGCGGGAACGCAGGTTCGGCAAGACTGGCGACCAGATTAAAGAAGAAAATGAACAAAACTGACAACCATGCGTTACAAGATACTGACCTTACTGATATCGTTGGCCGTATGCCTCGTTGCCGCCGCCCAGAGCGCCGGCAACGAGACCGTAACCCTGAACGACACGATCTACAACCCCAAACTCGTGTTCTCGGGATTGCCGCAGCAGTATGAGATAGCCGGCATTAAAGTTACCGGAGCCGACAACTATGAGGATACTCAGGTAATCAACTACACGGGTTTCTCCGTGGGACAGCGAATCGGCATACCGGGCGAGGACACTAAGCGTGCAGCCCAGAACCTGTGGCGGCAGGGGCTCTTCTCGTCGGTGCAGATAAAGGTGGAGAAAATTTATAAGGACAAGGCTTGGCTCGAGATTGCCGTGAGGCAGCAACCTCGCATCTCCAAGATTAACTATAACGGGGTTAAGAAGGGCGAGAAAAAAGACCTGGAAGAACGACTGCACCTGAGCATCGGTAGTCAGATGTCGAGACACATTGCCGGACGCATTGAGCAAATTGTGATGCGCTACTATGATGAGAAGGGTTTCGATAAGGCCACTTGCCACGTGCGCCAGACTGAGGACTTGAGCCGGAAGAACGAAGTGATTGTCGATATCGACGTGGACAAGCACTCCAAGATTAAGGTTCACAAAATATACTTCACCGGTAATAAGGTGATGAGCGCGCGAAAACTCAAGCGCACCATGAAGAAAACCAATGAGAAGGGCGACCTGCTGAAACTCTTCAGCCAGAAAAAGTTCGTCCGCTCTGACTACGAAGAGGACAAGCAGCGCATCATCGACAAGTACAACGAAAATGGTTACCGCGACGCGCGCATAGTCAGCGATAGCGTGGTCAGCTACAGCGACGACAAGGTGGACGTTTACATCAACTTGGAAGAAGGCAAGAAATACTATATCTCCGATGTCACATGGGTGGGTAACACCATCTATGCCACAAGCGACCTGAACCAGATTCTGGGAATGGGCAAAGGCGATGTGTATAACCAAAAACTTCTCACAAAGCGCCTGAGCAGCGACGACGACGCTGTGTCTAACCTCTATCTCGACAGGGGCTACCTCTTCTTTAACGTCACTCCAATCGAAGAAAAGGTGGTGGGCGACTCCATAGCCCTGCAGATGCAGATTCACGAAGGAAAGCAGGCGCGTATCAACAAGGTTGTTATCAATGGTAACGACCGCCTCTACGAAAAGGTGGTCCGCCGTGAGTTGCGTGTGCGTCCGGGTGAACTCTTCTCCAAGAACGACCTCGTACGCTCTGCCCGTGAAATCGCCCAGACCGGACACTTCGACCCAGAGAAGATGGATATCCGCCCCGAACCTAATCCTGAAAACGGAACGGTTGACATCATCCTGAACCTGGAGTCTAAGGCCAACGACCAGTTTGAGTTCTCGGCCGGATGGGGACAGACGGGTATCTTGGGAAAACTGAGTCTGAAGTTCACTAACTTCTCAATCAAGAACCTCTTCCATCCCTCATCGTATAAGGGCATTATCCCCCAGGGCGACGGACAGACGTTCACCATCAGCGCGCAGACCAACGCCAAGTATTATCAGTCCTATAGCCTCTCATTCCTCGACCCTTGGTTCGGCGGGAAGCGGCCTAATTCTCTCTCTGTATCGGCTTTCTATAGCCGTCAGACGGGAATTAACTCGTCGTACTACAACAACCTCTACCAGACGGCGATGACTAATTATCTGAACTATTCCACTTACGGACTCTACGGGAATAACTACTATAACAACTCTTACGAGAATGCCTACGACCCGAATAAGTATCTGCAGATGGCAGGCGCTACAGTGGCTTTCGGTAAGCGTCTGAAATGGCCTGATGACTACTTCACCATAACCGGTGAACTTAGCTATCAGCTCTATAGCCTGAAGAACTGGGAGTATCTCTACTACATGAAGAACGGTGTGAGCCACTCGCTGACGCTGGGAGTCACGCTGGCGCGTAACAGTATCGATAATCCTCTTTACACTCGCCGCGGTAGCTCGTTCTCGCTCAGTTTCCGTGCAACACCCCCGGCAAGCCTCTTTGGCAAGAAGGACTGGAAAACTCTCTCTCAGACTAATACCGATGCGGCTAAAAAGGAACTCTATCACTGGATTGAGTACTGGAAACTCAAATTCCAAGCCAGAACTTACACCCCGCTTACCGACCCCGACGGCCGGTGGACACTTGTGCTCATGACACGTGCCGACATCGGTCTGCTCGGCAGTTGGAACAAGTATATCAAGTCTCCGTTCGAGACGTTCTACGTCGGTGGCGACGGTATGTCGGGTAGCTACACTTATGCCACCGAGACTATCGCCCTGCGTGGATATGAGAACGGTGCCTTCACTCCTTACGGTAGCGACGCCTATGCCTACGACCGCTTTGTGATGGAACTTCACTTCCCGCTCATGCTTCAGCCCAGTGCCACTATCTATCCCATTGCCTTCGTTGAGGCCGGTAACGCTTGGACCTCAGTTAAGAAGTTTAATCCGTTCAGCCTTAAGAAATCAGCCGGTGTGGGCGTGCGTATCTTCCTGCCTATGATTGGTATGATGGGTATCGACTGGGCCTACGGTTTCGACGAGGTCTTCGGCAAGAAAGGAGGTAGCAACTTCCACTTTGTGCTGGGACAGGAATTCTAAAAAAAACGTAAAATCCCATTCGTGTGATACGCTTCAAGTAAACCACGATGAGGTTAATAAGTCAAAAGGAAACAAAACAGTAAAGTCTATTAAAAAACTAAACAATGACGAATATGAAAAAGCTAGCATTTTTAGCAGTAGCTCTGCTTGTGGGTGTGGGCGTGACGAACGCGCAGAAGTTCGCTCTTGTCGATATGGAGTACATTCTGAAGAACATCCCGGCCTACGAGATGGCGAATGAGCAGCTGAATCAGGTGTCGCAGCGCTGGCAGCGCGAGGTGGACGAAATCAAGAAAGAGGCTGACACAATGTATAAGAACTACCAGAGCGACATGGTCTTCCTCACCGACGAGCAGAAGAAGAAAAAGCAAGAGGAAATAGTGGCTAAGGAAAAAGAGGCCAGCCAACTGCAATACAAGTATTTTGGCCCGCAGGGAGAACTGTTCAAGAAACGTCAGTCGCTCATTAAGCCCATTCAGGACGATATCTACAATGCCATCAAGAAGGTGAGCGAGGAACGTGGCTTCCAAACTGTATTTGACCGCGCTTCCAGCGAGAGCATTATCTTCGCTTCTCCGCGTATCGACGTCAGCAACGAAGTGCTCAGCAAACTGGGATACTCGGTCAACTGACGCGCCTGATGCGTGATTTGTAACGAAATAACAATTAAAATCAACTAATATTAACTGAACTATGTTTAAAAAAGTATTACTGGCAGCATTGGTGGCTGCCCCCTTGTGCCTCCAGGCGCAAACATTAAAACTCGGTGCTGTAAATCCTCAGGAAATAGTGGCTGTTATGCCCGAGACTGCAACTGCGCAGAACACTCTTAAGGCCGCTTCTGACAAGTACGACGCTCAGGCTAAGACTCTCCAGGACGAGTACCAGAAGAAAGTCGATGAGTTCAACGCTATCGCTAAGGATAATACCGCCGCTCAAGAGGCAAAGGCAAAGGAAATCCAGGACCTTCAGGTGAGAATGCAGAACTTCCAGCAGACTGCAAGCCAGGATCTGCAGAAGCAGCAGGAGACTCTTTATGCTCCCATCCAGCAGAAACTCCAGCAGGCAATTCAGCAGGTGGGGGCCGAGGGGGGATATGCCGGCATTCTCTATAAGGATGTTCTTCTCTATCAAGGGACTGGCATCGAGGATATTACCGCTAAGGTGAAGGCAAAACTCGGTATTAAGTAATTGTAACTGACAATTATTCCTTCCGTTATGCTGAAGAATTGGATATTATCATTACTGATACTCTTGCCATTGGCTGTGATGGCGCAAACGCGCGTGGCTACGGTGGATATGAAGGCTGTTTTCGATGCTATGCCAGAAAAGGTTGAGGCTGAAAGCCAACTTAAGTTGTTGAGCGACCGGTACGAAGAAGAGTTTAACTCGCTTCGTCAGGACTTCAAGCGCAAGTACAGCGATTACCAGTCGGTTGCCAATGACCCTACTGTGCCTCAGACCATCAAGGAGCGCCGCATTCAGGAAATTCAGGAAAACGACCGCAAAATCAGCGAGTTTGAGCGTGAGGCTCGTAAAGACATCGATGCTCAGCAAGAATCGCTCCTGGCTCCCATCAAGGCGAAACTTAACGAGGCCGTTAAGGCCGTCGCCGATGCCGAGGGTGTCGCCTACGTGCTCGACTCTTCTGTTGGTGTGGTCTATCAGGGGGCCGGTGCTATCAACCTCACTGACAAGGTTAGGCGCTTTCTGGGAATTGAGTGAGCGTCGCTCTGCCGCGGCTTTGCTGACGCGCAGTAGTGAAATATTTTGAAAAAATTGCGTTTGCGGTATTGATTATTGCGCAAAATTTACTAACTTTGCACCGCGAATGCGACATGGTGGAATTAGCTCAGCTGGTTAGAGTGCCGGATTGTGGTTCCGAAGGTCGTGGGTTCGAATCCCATATTCCACCCGTGGAAAGTGAAGCCTCCCTTGATTTCAGGGGAGGTTTTCGCATTTTTTTTATCACTCGTTGAATTATCTCATGAATGATTTTTAGAGCCGTTCATCGGCCTAATGACGGCTAATTGGGAATTAGTCTAAGGGGATTTCCTGTCCCATAGCGAACACTGCGCTGAGGTTGATGTCATCGTCAAAGATCATGATATCAGCGTCCTTGCCCACTTGGAGGGTACCTTTTCTGTCGTAGATGCCTGTAATGCGGGCAGGTGTCTCTGAGACCATACGGCAGGCATCGTCCAGTGGTATCCCCGCTAACTTCACTGCTGTGCGGATAAGGCGGTCCATCGTGGCTATGCTTCCTGCAAGTGCCGAACGGTCGGCGAGTTTGCACACGCCGTCCTCAATGATAACACGCGGGTCATAGGCTTGGGTGCTGTCGCTTGCTGCCACTGCCAGCGCATCTGTGATAAGCGCCGTGCGCTCCAGGCCTTTTGTGCGATACACAAGCTGGATTATAGGCGCCGGCACGTGAATGCCGTCGGCTATTATTTCCACGGTCATGTTTTCCATCAGGTAAACGGCCTCTACGGTGCCTGCATGCTTGTATTCGCGCACATTGTGGAACCCGGGCATGGCGTTGTAAAAGTGTGTTACGTGGCTAAATCCCGACTCGTACGCGTTGCGTATGTCTTCATATTCAGCTTCAGTGTGTGCTATCCCGGCTATTACGCCGTGGTGCGAGATGTACCTGCCGAACTTGGCTGCACCGGGCAACTCTGGGGCCGCGTCCCACCGCTTGATGCAGCGGTATGCGCCAACAAGATATTGATATTCCTCTGGGTCGGGCATGCGGATGGAACCGGGCATCTGTGCCCCGGCGCGGCGGGGGTTGAAGTAGGGACCCTCAAGGTGAAGCCCCATGATGGGCGTGAGGGGGTCTGCCATTAGTTGCGTACAAGCGTTGGCCGACGACTCTATGATGGGAAGTGTTGCCGATGAGAGGGTGGGGAAAATTGCTGTGGTGCCGTGCTTTAGGTGGGCTTGTACCGCAGTCTGGAAGGCTTCGGTCGTACCTTCCATGAAGTCGGCTCCTCCCCCGCCGTGCACGTGCAGGTCTATACCGCCGGGAACCACGTGAAGTCCCTGAGCGTTAATCTGCTTGGCTTGTGGAATAAGTTCTCCTGAATTGTTGATCTCAACGATTTTGTCGTTGTTAAACACCACAGAAGCGTCATTCAACCAGCCTTTGGGAGTGAGCACATGTCCGTTGTAGATTTGTGTCAGCATCTTACCCTAAAGATTAAAAATTAACTATTTACGTTACAGCTTAGCCCTCGGGAATTTTTCCCTCTTTGTTATATTGCAAAGTTATGAAATTTAAAGAAAAAATGAAAGATTAACTTGTGGATTAAATATAATTTAATATCTATTAACAAAAGTTTGGGATGGTATTCGAAGTTTTCATCTGTATGGTTGGAAATTTGAAAATAATTATTACCTTTGCGATATTGAGTATAGAAAATGGGAAGTAGTCAAAGGGAACAAAAGGAGCCGGTCCCTGCCTGTTTCCCCCTGAAAAACAATCTGGCTCTAATTGGAAAAAAGTTAAGATGAAAACGCTAAAGAAATGTTTGATGGTGCTTGTAGCACTGATGTTTGTTACTTCGTGTAACAAGGTGGACACTAAACTGGAGAGCCAGATACCTGCCGATGCAGTTGTAGTGGCGAAGGTTGATGTGTTGAACGTGATTAAGCATTCGGGAATCGACTTCAAGGACGGAAAGGTGGTACTGCCCGAAAAGTTCGCTGCAATGCTCAAGGATATGGGCGAACAGTTCGATGACCTGGATGAAGTGGCGAAACTCTTTGAATCTGGGGTGGATTTCAAGAACAGTATTTACTGCTTCGTCCCTGCCGACGGCGGTAAGAATGCTTTTGTGGCGCTTCTGCCCGTCGCTGACGCCAAGAAACTTCAGGCCTACATTGAGGACCAGGTAAAGGCCCAAATGGACGATAAGGGGGGCATACTCGTGCTGGAAGATGTAGGCCGTGACGTGAAACTTGCTATTAGCGACGATGTGCTCTATGTGCTCAGTGGAAGCAAGCAGAGTGCCGACGAGTGCGTAAAAGCGCTCGCAGGCCTGGAGAAGAATATCTCCGCCAATGAACTGGCTTCAAAAGCGTTGGCTGTGAATGATGATTTGAATGTCTATTTCGACAACGCATTCTTCCAGAAGTCTATGGGAACCGCTGCTATGGTGCCGCGGGCAGGCGTGGCGTTGGAACTTCTTAAGGACGTGAAGGGCTCGGCTTATCATGTGAGCCTTGCCGATGGACTTAGATTCAAGCACGAGAGCGATATTGATGCGAGCAGTGACCTCGCGAAACTGGTGACATCGGTTACCGACAAGCCCAGCGCTGAATTCTTGTCGCTTATGCCTAAGGCAAAGAATGCGGTTGTGCTCGGACTCTCGCTTAATGGTGAGGGAATCCTGAATCTGGAAATGGTGAAGCCTTATACCGAAAAACTGGGTGGACATGCCGAATTGGTACAACTGGTTGACATCTTCAAGTCGGTTAAGGGCCCAGTTACGTTGGGCATTGCCAGCGAGACTCTCTCTCCCAAAGACGTGAGCGCCGTGCTGGCTTTCAAGTGTGGCAAGACTGCTGAACTGAAGTCATTCCTCAAGGGAATCGTGGGTGCTGATGCTTACACTGAAAATGGCGACGAACTGGTGGTAAACCAGTCGCTTAATGGTACCACCGGCTCTCTGGTGGTTAAGAATGGTGTGGTTAGCGTTAAGTATGGTAAGGCCTATCCGGAAAACATGGGCGGCGTTAGCGGCGCCAAGGATGCAATCGGAAAGTCGCTCTGCGGTTTCTATGCCAAGGTTGCCGATGGTAATGCCGAGGTGGAACTCGTTTCAGAGACTCCCGATATCAAGGGCGGCACCTCCACTCTCACGGTTACTGAAGGCGGCAAGAAACTGGGCGTGCTCGATGCTCTGGCCGTGATTTACAACTTGACCAAAAAGATGCCCAAGTAATATCGTTGCCTGTGCCGTGTGGCTTAGTGCTGCACGGTGCACCTCCGAAAGATTCGGTTCCGGCTTCCTCGCATAGTGGGGGAGTCGGAACCTGCGTTATGGAACTGCTGTGCGGCGATGGCTGGACGCGGGCCGCTTCTGCTGGCTTAAAAAATGTGAATATGAGGTCGCTCTTGATTGCGGTATGGAAAAATTTCGCTATCTTTGCAATTATTCTGCGAAATTGGGATAATATCGTTCCTGCACGCAGATAATAGGACTGAAAAGGTATGTTAATATGGACGTAAACAAAGTTTTATATGTTTCTCAGGAGATATCTCCTTATTTGCCCGACTCTCCCATGTCAATAGCCGGACTGGAACTGCCCAAGGGTATGCAGGAACGTGGCATGGAAGTGCGCACGTTCATGCCCAAGTATGGCTGCATCAACGAGCGACGAAACCAGTTGCACGAGGTGATTCGACTGAGCGGTATGAACCTGATTATCGACGACACCGACCACCCTCTCATTATCAAGGTGGCCACGCTTCAGCCGTCGCGTATGCAGGTCTATTTCATCTTCAATGAGGATTATTTCACCAGCAGTGTGACGCGAGAACTGGAAACTGATACTTTCCCCGATGACAACGATGAGCGAAGCATATTCTTTGTTCGTGGTGTGCTTGAAACGGTGCGAAAATTGCGCTGGGAGCCCGACATCATCCAGTGCAGTGGCTGGGTGACGGCCCTGGCTCCCCTTTACATCCGCAAGTTCTATGGCGACGATCCTTCGTTTATACACTCTAAAGTGGTCTATGCGCTTTTCGACAATGACTTTGAGACTCCATTCAACAAGAGACTTGCTGAGAAACTGATGATGGATGGCATGAGCGAGGATGACGTGAAGCCTGTGAAAGGCAAGCGTGCACGTAATCTGGAACTGACCAAGTTGGCTTTGCGTCACAGCGATGCGGTGATTCAGTGTAGCCCGGCCATCGACCCAGAGGTGCTGAAGGCGGTCGAGAAGTCAAAGCTCCCATTCCTGCCTTACACCGAGGATATGGTTGCTGCATGTGCCGAGTTCTACAAAACTTTATGACCCGTGTGGCAACGGCTCGCCTGCCATAAAACTTATAACATGATGATTCTGCATGAAAATTTTCTATGTGAATTATGATTAAGAAATTTCTAAACATTGCTATATTGCTGGTTCTGCTCGCCGTGACGGCAAGCTCATGTAACGATGAAATCGTGGGTGGCTCTCTTACCGATACGCAGTCGTTCCTGGAGGCCGATTCATCGTTTACGATAACCGGCGAGTCGGTGCTTAACAAGCATGTGCAGTCGCGATCCAGCCGAGCAACCGACGATGCCAGCGCTCGCCTTATTCTGCAACTTCTGGGCGAACTTAAGAGCGACGGTTACGGCACCCTGAAATCCGATGTGGTGACTCAGTTCATGCCCACTGCCTTGGTCGATACGGTCAACACCAGTGTTGACGCTATCGACTCGTGCCGATTAGCCCTGAGAATCCCTACTCAAGGGTTCACCGGCGATTCTTTGGTGCCGATGCGTCTTAGCGTATATGCGCTCAACAAGCAGTTGCCTAATCCCATCTATAGCGACTTCAACCCTGAAGGATACTACGACGAGGCCGACTTACTCGGCTCAGTGTCTTATTCGGCCAATGCACTGATGAAAGGTAATACGATTAACAGTCTTAATTATCGCACTGTGTATGTGCCTATGCCAGTGGAACTGGCGAAGAATCTTTACCTGAAGTTCAAGCAAGACCCTGAATTGTTCAAGAATCCGTCGAACTTTGTGGAGTATTTCCCCGGAGTTTACATCAAGAATAGTTACGGTAGCGGGAGGGTGATGAACTTTTTCGATGCAGAGCTGGAGATGTGGTATAAGAAGACTATGAAAGACGAGGAGGGTAATGTTACGGGGGACTCAGTGCTTCAGCAGACTCTGCTTTCGGCCACTCCAGAGGTGATCTCTAACAACAATATTCGTCTCGAACCGGACCAGAAGGTACTCGACATGGTCTCGGCCGGCGAGGCTGTAATCATGGCTCCGGCTTGCTATGAGGTGAATGTGCGCTTCCCGCTCCAGGATGTAATCGACGATTACTACGCTGAACTGAAGGGATATTATGGTGTGGTTAACTCTATGACGCTTACTATACCGGCTGAGACGGTGGACAACGATTGTGGCATAGCACCGCCTAAATATCTGTTGATGGTGCGAACCAGCAATAAGGAGCAATTTATTGCCGGCGACAGTATCCCCGATAACAAGACGTCGTTCTATGCTACTTACAATTCCGCCTCTAAGTGCTATGAATTTACGGGAATGCGTAATTACGCGCTCGATGTGATAAAGAACAAGGACGGTAAAGCCTCCGAAGATGATATGGCGTTCACCATCTATCCCGTGGATATTGATTTCTACACGCCACAATCCTACTATGGCTATAGCACCACCACAACTACCGTGACTAAGGTTTCTCCGGGTATTTCTGTGCCGGCTATTGTCCGTCTGCTAATCGACAAGGCCAAGGTGAAGGTGGTGTTCACGCGCCAAATGATGTAGCACGGCGTTTTACGTGAATTATAGTGCAAAAAATGAACAAATTCCTTTGTTCTGCGCCCGATTTTTCGTAACTTTGCACCGCAAAAGCCGGAGAAAGTCTGGTATTAAGCCAAAATAGCTCAGTCGGTAGAGCATTTCATTCGTAACGAAAAGGTCGCGGGTTCGAGT
>CALAVE010000084.1 GCA_937892215.1 uncultured Porphyromonadaceae bacterium | reverse complement strand
ACTGGAGGTTTGAGTTCGGAACTTATGAGCTGCTGTTCGTCTTCTCTCACCCGAGGCGGCGCATTTTAACCCGATTCGGGTTGAACCTTGGTTATCTCTTAGAGCCACCGAGATAAGGTGCTCCACGTGGTGGTGCTCATCTCGTCACGCCCGTGTAACTCGCCATGCAAACGGCATGGGTCTATGCGACTCCGGGTCAGTGCGACTTCATCACGTTTCGCACTGCAAAGTTACTGCTTCACGCCCCCTCTTGTCAATGCCATTTTCTGTACATGGAAAGGGCTGCAAATCAGCATCTAAGCCGTTGCAGCCCTTATGGCCTTTTAGCCGCTCCGCCGCTTATGCGCGGGGTTGGCTCTGATTATTTTTCAGCATTTTTTTCATCCTTTTTCGAGCGTATGCACGACACTGCCAGATACGCTATCAGCCCGGCGTACAGGCACACTGCCAGCATATTGCTGGTGGTTTCGCCCACAGGACTCTCATATTCAAACCCGAAGAAGCGCATTCCGGCACTCACCACGCCCATCAGCGCACCGCCGGCTATGAATCCCGAAGCCAGCAGCGTACCGCGGTCCAGACGAGCCTTGTTCACCTCCTCGTTCTTGCTCCGGGTACTCACATACCAACTCACGGCTCCGCCTATCAGTAGCGGGGTGTTCAGTTCCAGCGGAATAAACATTCCCAGCGAGAACGCCAGTGCCGGAACACCCAGCCAGTTCAGCAGGCAAGCCAGTATGGCTCCCACTATGTAGAGCAGCCACGGGGTCTCCCCGCCCATCATCAGCGGGTCTATCACGGCGGCCATCGCGTTGGCCTGCGGTGCCACCAGGGCATCTTCGCCCACGAAGCCATACACCTTGTTCAGAATCAGCATCACGCCACCCACTGTGGCCGCACTCACAATCGTTCCAATGAATTTCCACGTCTGCTGCTTGGCCGGTGTGGTGCCTATCCAGTAACCTATCTTCATATCGGTAACCATGCCGCCGGCCATCGACAGTGCCGTACACACCACGCCGCCTATCACCATGCTGGCCACTATGCCCTGCCAGCCGCTCAGACCAACGCTCACGAATATGCCGCTGGCTATTATCAGCGTCATTAGTGTCATGCCGCTCACAGGGTTACTGCCCACTATGGCTATCGCATTGGCCGCCACGGTCGTGAACAGGAACGCTATCACGGTCACCACCACAAAGGCCACTATCGTCTGGAACACGTTGTGTATCACGCCTATGTAGAAGAATATGAACGTCACCAGCAGTGCCGCGGCCAGTGCAAAGATAAGCACCTTCATCGATATGTCGCGCTGCGTGCGCTCCACTTTCACCTCAGTTTTCTCGCCCTTGCTGAACGACTTGCCGGCAAGACCAACCGCGCTCTTTATCACGCCCCACGACTTCACTATGCCTATGATGCCGCTCATCGCAATGCCGCCTATGCCTATGAACCTGGCTCCGCCGCGGAATATCTCCTCGGCAGTGGAGCCGGCCAACTCGGGATTGGTGCCCATCAGCGGAACTATTATCCACCAGATGAACGCGCTACCGGCAAATATGATGAAACTGTAACGCAGCCCTATGATGTAGCCCAGACCCAGTATGGCCGCTTGGGTGTTCACTTTCAGCACCATCTTGGCATTCTCCGTGATGCCCTGAAGCGCGGGTATCATGCTGGTGCTAACCACCTCTTTCCACCATCCGAATGTCGATAGCAAAAAGTCGTACAGTCCGCCCACAAGGCCGGCTATCAGTAACGGCTTGGCCTGATCGCCGCCTTTTTCGCCGCTTATCAGCACCTGAGTGGTGGCTGTTGCCTCGGGGAACGGGAACTTGCCGTGCATGTCACTCACGAAATACTTCCTGAACGGGATAAAGAACAGGATGCCCAGCGTGCCGCCCAGCAGTGAGCTTAGGAATACTTCCAGGAAATTTACCGTGATTTCGGGGTATTTGGCCTGCAAGATGTAGAGTGCAGGCAGGGTGAATATCGCTCCTGCCACCACTATGCCGCTCGCCGCGCCTATCGACTGGATTATCACGTTCTCACCCAGCGAGTTCTTGCGCTTCAGCACTCCGCTCACACCCGCCGCTATGATGGCGATGGGGATGGCCGCTTCAAACACCTGACCCACCTTCAGTCCCAGGTATGCCGCCGCCGCACTGAATATCACTGCCATTATCAGTCCCATGCTCACCGAATAGGCTGTCACCTCGCGGTATTGGCGCTCCGGCCGAAGCACTGGAACGTATTTCTCTCCTTCCTTCAACTCGCGGAACGCGTTTTCCGGAAGCTCCATCTGCTCAGGCACCGCTCCAGCGCCTTCTTGCAACTTAATGTCTTTCTCGTCCATTGTGTTTTTATCTCGTTTTTTCAGTTTGAATTTCAGTCTGAAACATTTTCAGCCCCCAAAATTACAAAATACACTCCATTCACGCAACACCCTCCACCGTCGCCTGTCGCTTAGAGAAGGGCATTATCAATCTTGTTCTTCTTCACGTACCACACATAGCCTTCCACCGGGCGGCCAAGGGCCTCAGCCACTCGGTCGGCATAGGCGCGAACTTGTTTCTTGTAGGAGCGTTTCTCTTGATCGCCGAATTTGTAGTCCACTATCACCACTGTGCCGTCGGGCCTGAGGATGATGCGGTCCGGCCGGCGGTTTTCGGTCTCTGTGGTTTCCGTCCCGTCGGCGGCAGCCACCACTTTTTTGGCTACGATGGCTCGCTCGGTGAGTATCTCGTTGTCGGCCGCATACCACTGGCCGGTCTTTGGGTCGCTGAAGATGTCGGCCAGCCGTTGCCTCCACTCGTTCACTCCGTCCTGAGTCAGGTAACCGCGGCTCAGGCAGTAGTTCAGGGCTCGCTCAGCATCGGTGGCATAATTGATGCGGCTGAACAGGGCATGCAGATGCGTGCCGGTGAGGCGAGACTCGTCGGTGTTGGGAATGCGCACTTTCACCTTTGCGGCGTTCTCGGCCGAGACTTCAATCTGGTCCAAGTCGTCTTGCTCTGGGTTCTCTTCACTGCCCGCGGCTTGTATCTCTCCGCTCTTTTCCTCGTACCTGTCCTCAGTGGTCCCTGTCTCATACACGTCCCAGCCGTCTTGCTCTTCGTGACGCATATCCATCTTGCTTAGCGTGTCGCACAAAAGGCTGCCCACCGAGTCGCTCTTGAGGTCGCGGTAAACAAATGCGTAAAGTTCCTGCTTGGGGCGCGTGAATGCCACATACGTCTTGTTTAGGCTGTCGATAAACGACGATTCTTCTTCCTGTGTCCACCGGGCTGTGAATTTGCCCAGTGGCTTGGTGTCCGATTTCCTGATTAGCATTATTGGAGGCACGCTGATGTCTGGGTCGTCGAGCGGCAGGATGTCACTCATCTCTTTTTTCCATTCCTCGCCTTCTATCCACAGTTCGTTGTTTCTGGAGTCTATCATCGTCCAGTTCACGAATGGCAGTATCACGCACGGGGACTCAAGTCCTTTCGACTTGTGTATCGTCATCACGTTCACCGCATCTGAAACAGCCCCTGAATTAACGCTGAGCGCGGCTTTTTTCGCGTCCCAGAGGTGAAGGAATTCTCTGATGGTGCCGCTCCCTCGACTTTCAAAGTCGTTCACCAGATCCTGAAACGCCAGCACATACACCATTTCTCCTTTCATCTGGTTATTTTCGGTCAGCACGAATGTCTTGAGAATCTTATCCACCACATTCCCCAGTGTCATCAGTTCAGTTCGGCTGTCGGGAATGTAATCCATTAAGGCTTTCTCCTGTTCTTCGGCACTAATCTTCCCGCCCTGAATTTGGGCAAGGCATTCCTTCAGCACTTCGCCCTTGTCCCGGGCAGGGGCGGTGCGCAGGGTCTGCTCAAACGTCCTTAACAGCATGTAGTAACGTTGGTCTGTGGCGCGGTGGCGCTGCGCTTTGCTCAGCGTGCCATCCGCAGGCTCCTCGGCTTGCAGGTTGCTGTCTATATAGCGCAGAACGCTTATCACAATCTTCACCGACACAGCGTTCTTCAACAGCAAAGACTCGCCCGAAACCACCTTTATCCGTTCTTGAACCTCATGATTGCTGTTGTGCTCCAGCAGGCGTTCCACCACCATGTTACCCTCGTCGCGCGTGTTTACCAGTATGGCGATATCGCCGTCCCTGAATTTTCGCTCCTTCAGTTTGAGTATTAATTCAGGCAGCCGCGCAAGTACGTCTTGCCGGAAATTATCGACTTCGATGGCTTGGGCCTTACCTTTTGAATCGGTTGTCAAGCCGCTTGTCGCTATGCGGACATAGCCGCTGATTTTGTCCTTCTCCGCATTTTGCTCCACGTTGCGGTATGTGCTTTCCACGCGTGGAAAACGCTCTGCCTTATCCTTGGCGATTTGCTCAAACAACTGGTTGTTGAATTTCACCACGGACGGGAATGTTCGCCAGTTGCTTCCCAGTGTTTCGCGGCAGTTCTGGCCCTCATAGTCTTTCTCAATGGTTTCCCGAAGCAGGTCAGGGTTGGAATTGCGGAAACGGTAGATGCTCTGCTTCTCGTCTCCTATAATCAGGTTCTCGTTACCCTTGCCTATGCTTTCGTCAAGCAGGACACGGAAGTTGTCGTATTGCATCTCGCTGGTATCCTGAAATTCATCTATCAGGTAACTGTTAATCCACGTGCCGGTGTGCTCAAACACGAACGGAACACCGCTGTTCACCACTCGGCGTATCAGTTCGTTAGTGTCGGTGATGAGCAGAACGTTGTTGTCTTTCCTGTACTCGTCCAGGAAGTGTAACAGTTGCCCCAGGATTCCCAGCCTCGCCACGTCCTGCTGGAGATTGTCGCACAGGTTCATCTTGCCGAAGGTCTGCTGAACGTCGCGAACATACTTGGCTAATAATTCAAGTAGGTTGGGTTTGACGCTCTTAAAGCCCGTATTTGTGAACTGATTCCGAATGTTGTCTTCAGTGATTTCACAGAATGAGTCGGTAAGTGGAACTATTTCACCGGGCTGAACCTTGCTTAGGTACTTCTTCAGGGCTCTATTACCCGATAATCCATTCTCCAAACCATTGACTTCCACAAACGTCTTCAGTTCGTTCTGGCTCTTTATGCACTTGTCTTTCCACTCATTGCGGCGCTCCATGATTTTCTGCCGGAACTTGGAAATCTTGGACAGGCCTTTGCCGATATCCTCGTTACCCATGTATGTCATCATAGCCTCGCCGTTCTTACGGAAGATTTCTTTGTTGAGGTTTTTTGCCACTATCAGGAAATCACTTTCCTCATGTATGCGGAACACGTTCCAGTCCTTCTTGTCCTGAACTTTCTCGCTTATGTAACTGCGTACAAGGCTGTTGATGTCTTTCGATGCACCACGGCCCAGCGACATCAGGAAGTCGTGAACCGACGATTGCAGTGCCACCACCTCGTCGAGCTGCAAGTCATATCCGGCATCGCGGTCCAGCTCATACGCGAATGCGCGGAGTATGCGCTGAAAGAAGGAGTCGATGGTGCTCACGTTGAATTGCGAGTAACTGAACAGAATATCGGTCAGCGCTGTGCCGGCCGCTTCCTGAACCAGACTGATGTCATCTCTGAACTCTGTCTTGAAGTCTTTGGCAAAACCTTTGCCCTCACGGAGCAAGCCCAGTTGCTCAACGATGCGCTTCTTCATCTCGTCGGTCGCGGCGTTGGTGAAGGTGATGGCCAGCAGGTGCTGGTGATAGTTCCTTCGCCCTTTCACCAACTCAAATTTGTCACCGTTTTTCTTCCCGAGCAGATACTTGATGTAGGTCTTGGCCAGGTTGTAGGTCTTTCCCGAACCGGCCGACGCTCGTATTATTCTCACTTGTCCTTCTTGTGCCATAGCTTGATGGTAGTAATTTCTTTGAATTTTAGCGCGGTTATGCCCGGAGAGGTGCGCGCTCGCGTGGGAAACACCCCTCCGGGTAGTGTGGGGTGGGGCGGCTAACCTTTGACCTTGAAACCTTTGCCTCGGAGCAAGTCGCTCACATGCGACCTGAAGTCGCCTTGCAGCAGTATTTCGCCATCACGGGCCGAGCCTCCCACGCCACAATGCTGCTTCAGCTCACGAGCCAAATCTTTTAGCGCTTCATCGTCGCATTTCAGGTCGGTGACCAGTGTCACGGTCTTGCCTTTGCGGTTCTTGCGGTCTATCAGCACATGCACCGCTTCTTTGCCCTGCTGCTGTAGCGCGTCACCGGCTGGAGCATGGCTTGCGGCTTCCTTCTCGGCTCGCAACTCTTCATCGCTGGGTACGGGCACGTCAAATGCCGCACCAAGCACGCTTTTCCAGTCTTTGCTGTCCATTTACTTGATTTTCTTGCCGAACACAGTGCCTAAGAACCAGGTTATAAGGCTCAGCACCAGGCAGAACAGCATTGCCCACCAGAAACTGGATACCTCAAATCCGTTCACTGCCCAGGCGCATAGTTCCACCATGAGCGCGTTTATAACGAATGAGAACAGGCCCAGCGTTACTATGTTGATGGGCAGTGAAAGCAGTTTTACACAGGGCTTTATCAGCGCGTTAATAAGACCCATTACCACGGCTACAATTATCGACACATACCATGGTTCAATGGTGATTCCCGGCAGCAACCAGGCTGTAATCCACACCGCCAGTGCGGTTAAAATCAGTGTTGCAATCATGTTAATTCTCGTTTAATTAAATGTTCTGTCCTTTCTTTGCTCAAATTTACGCATTATCTGCCAAAAGAGCGCAATTTTTGTGCCAAACTTTTTTATGTTGCGCCAAATTTGTAATTTCGCAGACGGTTTTACGGAACTTTACTAAATAATCATTGGCTATGGCTGATATTAACAAACTGCTTCGCAACAGCGTTAAAGACTACATTATGATAATCCTGGGGCTTTCGCTCTATTCATTCGGATTCGCGGCGTTCGTCCTTCCGGAGCGTATCGTCACCGGCGGCGTGGTGGGTATGGCTTCGCTCTGCCTCTTTGCTTTCGACTGGAATGTGGCCGTTACTAACTATGCTATTAACGCTATCTTGCTGGCCGTGGCGTTCCGCAGTGTGGGGCGTCAGTTCGTGATTCGCACCATCATCGGTGCCACTATCGTGAGCCTCACGCTGGGCATCTTCAAGCCTATGTTCACCGAGCCCATTGTGGCACAGCAGCCGTTCATGAACGTGATTATAGGGGCACTTATGTGTGGCATTGGTATTGGCACAGCGTTTTCGCACAACGGCAGTTCGGCCGGAACCGACATCATCGCCGCTATGGTGTCGAAGCATAGCAATATCTCATTCGGACGCATAATGCTCTACTGCGACGTGGTGATTATCTCCTCCTCCTATCTGCTTTTCCACAGCATTGAGAAGATTGTGTACGGAATCGTGTTCCTGCTGATTATATCGTTCGTTTCCGACTATGTAATCAACAATAACCGTCAGGCGGTGCAATTCCTCATAATCTCCAGAAAATGGGAGGATATTGCCAATGCTATCAACAATATCTCGCACCGCGGTTGCACGCTTATTCACGGCACCGGGTGGTACACTAAGCGCGATGTGAAGATTCTGCTGGTGATGTGCCGCCGCTACGAGAGCGTGATGATTTTCCGTATCATCAAGGCCGTGGACAAGCAGGCATTCATAGCGCAGACTAACGTGAAAGGGGTGTACGGGCAAGGCTTCGACGAAGTGAAGGTGAGTATGCGCAAGTTTCGTCCGTCACAGACCGATGAGGTGACGCGGATTCTGCCGCAAGCCGACGACGAGGATGAAAACAACGACCACATTCGCACCTGACGCCTAGGCGCGTCATCGGCCGCTTAACCCGATTTTGGCTTGGGAAAAAGCCTATGGTAAGAAAATAAAAAACAGGACTCTCCCCACTGGGGAAAGCCCTGAAATTTTTTCTAACAGTGTGCTTTAACCTGCCGTGATGGCCTCGTTGGGGCAAGATTCAGCGCAAGTTCCGCAATCGATGCAAACGTCGGGATCGATTGAATAGATTTCACCTTCACTTATTGCTCCGGTTGGGCAAACTGCTTGACAAGTTCCGCAAGCAACACATGTGTCATTAATTACGTATGCCATCTTAGTAAAGTATAAAATAAATTAGTTGTTGATATATATCACCGCAAAAGTAGTTATTTTATTTGAATAAATTCCAAATTTCCCGACCATTTTTTCATCAGATTATTCACTCCGACTTGAATTTCAGTGAATTACGCTCAGCACTTTCTATCCTCCTGTTCTGCCAGCATCGCCGGCAAAGCGCCACGTAGCGGTCATCGCCGCCTATTTCCACCTGATTTCCGTCCGTCACTATGTTGCCGTCCCTGTCTATGCGGGCATTAATGATGGTCTTTCGGCCGCAGGCACAGGTCGATTTTATCTCGTCGATGCTGTCCGCTATCTCAAGTAGCCTGCGCGAACCCTCAAATAGTTTCGACTGGAAGTCGGTGCGCAGCCCGTAGCACACCACGTTGGTACCAAAGTCATCCACAATGCGTGCCAACTGATCTACTTGCTCTTCCGACAAGAACTGTGCCTCGTCGATGAGTATCCAGTCCTTCATAACCAGGGTCTTGTCGTATAACTCTTTAACAAAGCCGTAGAGGTCGGTGGTGGGGTATATCCACGCGCACTGGCGCTGGATGCCTATGCGCGAGCGTATCACGTTCTCTTTCTCGCGATTGTCTATGATGGGCTTCATGCACAGGTAATGCAAGCCGCGTTCTTCAAAGTTGTATGCTTGTGTGAGGAGCAAGGCTGTCTTGGCCGAGCCCATGGTTCCATATCTGAAGTATAATTTTCCCACGTTTTGCGTCTTTTTAGTAGTATTTTTGCCAATAGGCCTAACAGGTCATTCTGGTTTAGCAAAGTTAATAATTTATATCCACTTCAGAGCATATTTTCTGTAAAATCTTTTTCACAATTTTTGCCTACTCGTTGCCGTGGGCGGTAGAAACACGGTAAGGGCATGCCGTGGTATGATGTGAAAAGTGAACCGGAACTTCCCGCGTCGCGGGAGGCTCCGGTTAATGTTCTCTCTGGCGATAAAAGCGCCGTTAGCCTTATGCGTTCTTTGCGTCCTCTTCGCTCACGCCGGCCAGTGCGGGGTCAACCAAGATGCGTCCGCAGTATTCGCACACGATGATTTTCTTGCGCATCTTGATTTCGCTCTGGCGCTGAGCCGGAATGCGGTTGAAGCATCCTCCGCAGGCGTTACGCTGAACGTAAACGATGCCCAGCCCGTTGCGAGCGTTCTTGCGGATGCGCTTAAATGCTGTCAGCAGGCGCTCATCGTCAAACTTGTCTTCCAGTTTCTTGGCCTTTACACGAAGTTTCTCCTCGTCCTGCTTGGTCTCAGCTATGATTTCGTCGAGCTCGTTGCGCTTGTCGGTGAGATCTTTGCGGCTCTCTTTGAGGGTGGCATCGGCACGCTCTATTTCCTCTTTCAGGCGCTCAATGGTGCGTGTGGCCTCATTCGTCTTCTTCTCGGCGAGTTCTATGTTCAGCTGCTGATACTCAATCTCTTTCTTCAGGTGTTCGTACTCTTTGTTGTTGCGCACGTCGTCCTGCTGCTTTTCGTATCGCGCTATCTTTGCCTCAGCGTCAGCCTTGATTTTGGCCTGGTCTTTAAGTTCCTTCTTCTGCTCGGCTTGCTCCACTTTGTAATTCTCAACTCTGGTTTCCAGACCTGCTATTTCATCCTCCAAGTCTTGGACCTCAAGTGGCAACTCGCCGCGAAGGGTCTTTATGCGGTCGATGTCCGACAGCATCGTTTGTAACTGATAAAGTGCTTTCAGGCGCTCCTCTACCGTGAGCTCTTTTTCTTGCTTTGCCATAGTTCGTTATAAATAGTTTAATTGATTTTTCTCTGTTTCTGCAAAACCAACTGCAAAGGTAGGATTTTTTTTCGTAATAATATCTAAAAATATCTCTTTTGTGAAATGTTCGCTCTCATAATGTCCGATATCAGCCAGTATTATCCTGGCTTCATTACCCATGAATTCGTGATATTTCATGTCGGCTGTGACAAATATGTCGGCTCCCAGTTCCAGCGCGCGTTTCACCAGAAAACTACCGGCTCCGCCGCAAACTGCCACTCGCTGCACCGCCCGGCTGATGTCGCCGCTATAGCGCACGCTGTGAACCCCGAAGGTCTGTTTCACCTCAAGCAGAAAGTCACGAGCAGTGACGGGCTGCTGCAAGTCGCCCACCACGCCTATGCCGCTCTGGCCTTCCTCATGGCATTCAGGTGTCATGAATTCCACGTTGAGCAGGCCCATCTTGGCGGCTATCAGGTGGTTAACTCCTCCGGGCGCACTGTCCATGTTGGTGTGCGCGCTGTAGATGTTCACGTCGTTCTTGATTGCGAGTGCCACTATGCGCTCCACGTGGTCGCGCCCGGCTATCTTCTTGAGTGGGTGGAATATGAGCGGATGGTGCGATATCACCAGGTTGCGCCCCTTGGCTATGGCTTCACGAACCACGTCCTCGGTGACATCGGTGCACAGGAGCACTCCTGCGACTTCTGCCTCAGGGTTGCCCACCTGAATACCGGCGTTGTCAAAGTCTTCCTGGTAACTCAGGGGTGCCATCTGCTCAATGGCCGCCGCTATGTCGAGAACTTTCATCAGTCTTGAGAGATTTTAGCCTTGTCAACCTGCAGATACAACTCGTCGAGTTGGCTCTGGTCTATTTCGCTCGGAGCGTCAAGCATCACGTCGCGGCCGCTATTGTTCTTCGGGAATGCGATGCAGTCGCGGATGCTGTCAAGGCCGGCCATAATCGACACAAAGCGGTCCAGACCGAATGCCAGTCCTGCGTGAGGCGGCGCTCCGTACTTGAACGCGTTGATGAGGAAACCGAATTGTGCCATGGCGCGCTCAGGTGTGAAGCCCAGAATCTGGAACATCTTTTCCTGGAGTTTGCCATCGTGAATACGAAGGCTGCCGCCGCCCACCTCAATTCCGTTGCACACAAAGTCGTAAGCGCGTGCGCGCACTTGCTCGGGATGTGTATCCAGCAGCGGAATGTCGTCGGGGTTAGGCATGGTGAACGGGTGGTGTGTGGCCATCAGACGTTGCTCCTCGTCGCTC
>CALAVE010000083.1 GCA_937892215.1 uncultured Porphyromonadaceae bacterium | reverse complement strand
TCAGACGGTTGATTTGCAAAGAGGGTGAGCCATAACTGAATTATGACACACCCTCGTCTCAAGTATTTTACATTAGCGATTTTGTCCTTTATCCGCATCGCGACGTGCCGCAGTTGGTGCAAATCAGGCAACCTTCCTGATACACCAGGGTCTCTTCGCCGCAGTTGGGGCATTTCTGGCCGTTGGCCTTGGTGCCGTTGGGCAGGTATTTCTTCAGGGCGCGCTCCACTCCCATCTTCCAGGTGTTAATCGACTGGTTGTCAAGTTCCAGGCTGCTTACCAACTTCAGAACTTGCTCTATGGGCATTCCGTAGCGAAGCACTCCTGAAATCAGCTTGGCGTAGTTCCAAAACTCAGGGTTAAACTTTTCGCTCAAGCCCTCAATCGTGGTCTTAAAACCGCGTTTGTTGATGAACTGGAAGTCGTAACGCTTGGTTCCGTCCTCTGCCACGGCCTTGATTATCTTGCCTTTGTTCACCGATTTCGGGCAGAAAATTCCCTCGTCGTCATCGGCGATTCCGGTGAATATCTCGTAGGGACGGCCGTCTATGAGTCCTATGAAGGCTATCCACTTGTCCTTGTTGTTCTGGAAGCGTACCACATCGGCTTCAAGTTCTATCGGGCGCTTAAGGATGTGACCTTCCTCAGCCATATACTTAGCCGTCTCTTTCTTCTCCTCTTTTTTCTTGTCTTTTGTGAGCGAAACCAGCACGCCGGCACGCGAGCCGTCGCGATACACGGTGCATCCCTTGCACCCCGAGCGCCATGCTTCCACATAGAGCTTGTTCACCATCTCCTCACTGATATCATTGGGCAGATTGATGGTAACGCTGATTGAGTGATCAACCCACTTCTGCACGTCGCCCTGCATCTTCACCTTGTTCACCCAGTCCACATCGTTCGACGTTGCTTTGTAATATGGCGAGCGAGCCACAAGGTCGTCTATTTGCTCTTGTGTGTAGTCGTGGCGCACCTCTATGCCGTTGGTTTTCATCCAAGTCATAAACTTGTGGTGATACACGATATACTCCTCGAATGAGTCGCCGCTCTCGTCCACAAAATCCACGTGGGCGTCCTTGTCGTTGGGATTCACCTTGCGACGGCGCTTATACACCGGCATAAACACTGGCTCAATGCCCGACGAAGTCTGCGTCATCAGGCTGGTCGTCCCTGTTGGGGCGATAGTGAGGCAAGCGATGTTGCGACGGCCGTATTTCACCATCTCTTTATAGAGTTGTGGGTCGGCCTCCTTGATTCTATTGATAAACGGGTTCTTCTCCTCGCGCTTGGCATCGTAAATCTCGAATGCGCCACGCTCCTTGGCCATATTCACCGACGATGCGTATGCTGCCAATGCCAACGTGCGATGCACGCTCACCGAGAATTCGGTTGCCTCCGCCGTACCATAGCGCAATCCCATAGCCGCTATCATGTCGCCCTCGGCGGTCGTCCCTACGCCCGTACGGCGTCCTTTAAGCGTCTTAGTGCGTATCTTGTTCCACAGATTAAGCTCGGTCTGCTTCACTTCGTCGGTCTCTGGGTCTGAACTGATTTTGTCTATGATTTTCTCTATTTTCTCCATCTCCAAGTCTATGATGTCGTCCATGATGCGCTGGGTATAGCCTATGTGCTCCTTGAACAGGTCATAGTCGAAGTAAGCGTCTTTGGTAAACGGATTCACCACGTAAGAGTAAAGATTTACTGCTATCAAGCGGCAACTGTCGTACGGGCACAGGGGTATCTCACCGCACGGGTTGGTCGATATGGTGCGGAAGCCTAAGTCTGCATAGCAGTCGGGGATCGACTCGCGAGTGATTGTGTCCCAGAACAGTACGCCGGGCTCAGCACTCTTCCATGCGTTATGCACTATTTTCCCCCACAATTTGGCAGCGTCAATCTTCTTCTCGTAGATTGGTGCCTCGCTGTCCACCGGGTACTTCTGCACATATTCCTTACCTTCCACGGCTGCCTGCATGAATTCGTCGTCAATGCGTACACTCACGTTCGCTCCTGTCACTTTGCCCTCGGTCATCTTCGCGTCAATAAACGACTCCGAATCAGGATGCTTGATACTTACAGTTAGCATCAGCGCACCGCGACGACCGTCTTGTGCCACCTCACGTGTGGAGTTTGAATAGCGCTCCATAAACGGCACCAAGCCGGTAGATGTCAGCGCTGAGTTCTTCACTGGAGAACCCTTGGGACGGATGTGCGACAAGTCATGCCCCACTCCACCGCGCCGCTTCATTAGCTGCACTTGCTCCTCATCAATCTTGATGATGCCTCCGTATGAGTCGGGATCGCCATCAATGCCTATCACAAAACAGTTCGACAGTGAACCTACCTGAAAATTGTTCCCGATTCCGGCCATCGGGCTACCCTGAGGCACAATGTAGCGGAAATGACTCATCAGGTCAAACAACTTTTCTTCACTCAGCGGATTGGGATATTTCTTCTCAATCCTTGCAATCTCGCGCGCTATGCGGTGATGCATGTCGTCAGGCGTCAGCTCGTAGATGTTGCCGAACGAATCCTTTAGGGCATATTTGCTTGCCCACACTCTCGCGGCAAGCTCATCACCGTCAAAGTATTTAAGCGTAGCCTCGTACGCTTCTTGGTAAGAATAAATTTTTTGTTCCACGATTGAAAATTTCGTTATGCGTTTATAATTCTATAGTTAATTATTTGCGTTAAGTCTTGCAAAGTTAGTAATAATTATTTTTGTATTTTAATGATTACAAAATTTTTTGAAAGTTTTCCGCTTGTAATAATTAATGCCCATATAATCAGTCATATAAATTATTTAAATATTCTCAGAGTTTACCAAAACATTAATCATATCTTCCACTAATGGTTCTATAAATTAGACTTTTGATGGACGTTTATATTTATATTTGTTCTAAATTGATTGATGACGTATGAATTCTTTGCGCAAAATTAGTCTCTAAAATACCACAATAATATTCCTTTTATTGAACGGTCCTTAACCATCATCCACCACATCTCAGACTTCTCTTCTTATGGAGAGTGACAAATAATTTGGCGCATTGCCCTATTTATGCGTAAATTTGCATCGGAAAAAAATTTCACGCGTAATAATTATAATGGTATGTTAAATTTCAACTGGCAGGAAATATTGAGCGCATTTCTCGTGCTCATTGGTATTATCGACATCATCGGCGCAATCCCCATTATTCTTCAGCTGAAATCCACGGGTAAGAACGTGAGTGCCAGCAAGGCCACGCTCATTTCGCTTGCCCTGATGCTGGGATTCTACTTCGGAGGAAACTGGATATTGCAAATCTTCGGCGTTAACATTGAGTCATTCGCCGCTGCCGGCGCCATTCTTATATTCTTTATGGCACTGGAAATGATTTGCGATGTGGAAATTTTCCGGAGTAATGGACCCATTAAGGAGGCAACGCTGGTTCCACTGGTGTTTCCGTTACTTGCCGGACCTGGAACGTTCACCACTCTCGTGTCGCTCAAGGCTATGTATGCCGACATCAACATCATCATCGCACTGCTGCTCAACATGGTCTGGGTCTATATCGTAATCCGGCTCACCGACAAAATCCAGAACATCCTGGGCAAAGCCGGCATCTATTTCATTCGCAAGTTCTTCGGAATCATTCTGATGGCTATCGCCGTGAAACTCTTCGGCGAAAACTTCGCTCAGTTCTTCTGATAAGGCGGAGCTCCGATAATCAAGTGCTCCTAGACGTATCTTCAGGACACCATCATATCTTCGATATAATCGAGTAGGTCGGGGAGCGTGAGCGTTGGCTTGTGCTCCCTTTCCTCTCACACCACCGTACGTGCCGTTCGGCATACGGCGGTTTGGCTTGCTTTCAGGGCATTTCAGCCCCCATCTTCCTTTAACTTCTGCTGCCGACTGATTATACCTATCTCTGTGGTGGTAACCTCATATACGTTTCAGCCATTGCACCTCGTCGGTCTTGCGCAATGGACATACATTCTCGATTGACGTCACAAATTATTCGGCCCTTCGCCCTGACTTGCACGAAGTCGACTACTTCGGCCTCTGCTGACTTCTCGGCATTCGTTGTTACTGCGGATTGCTCCGTTGCCGAGACCTCACGGGATAAGCTATACACCTTTCATCGTTTACTCGACAGATTTACGCATCAAGGTTACGGTCACCTTTGGGAACTTCGTTGCCGTTTGCCAACTTGTCCGCTTGATACGCCTTAGTATCTGATTTCTGTTTGTCAAGCCACGATTTCGCTATTGCTTCTTCTCTCCCAAGTGTCGCCACTTGAAACTTACAAGTCGCTATAGGGTTCGTCGGTGACTACGCCCCGTGCGGACTTTCACCACAGATGTATAACATGCCCGTCATACAAACAATAAAAGCGACTGAATTTCAGTCGCTTTTGTAGTGAAACTGGGACTCGAACCCAGGTTTCCGCCGTGAGAGGGCGGCGTCCTAGACCACTAGACGATATCACCCTGTTTGACGATGCAAAATTAGTCCTTTTTTTTGAACTGACAAAACTTTTTAGCAAAAAAGTTTATATTTTTTTCAATTCTTCCTCTATTTCTGCCACTTCTGCCTTGAATTTCGCGTCAATCGACAGGCGCTGCTCTATCTGCTTGCACGCATGTAGAACCGTAGCATGGTTGCGCGCAAATCGCACTCCTATGTTCGTCGACGACAATTGGGTCTTGTTCTTTGACAGATACATCACAAGTTGCCGTGCGTCGGCTATCTCACGCTTGCGCGACTTCCCGAACAGTACCTCGGATTCCAAATCGTAGTGGCTCGCAACTGTTTCGGTTATCATCTCAAACGTTATCTGACGCTTATTAAGCTTCACAGCGTTGCCTATTACCGCACGGGCCAAATCGGTGGTTATCTCCTGGTTTAGCATCGTGGCGTGTGCCAGCAGTGCCACCACAATGCCCTCAAGCTCGCGGATGCTGTCGGTCACGTTGCTTGCCACGTAGTCCAACACTTCCTGCGGAATGGATAGCCCGTCTTGCTCGGCTTTCTGAACCAGTACGCTGCGCCTCAACTCATAGTCGGGCTTCTCTAGCTCCACTGTCATGCCCCACTTGAATCGCGACATCAGCCTCGGTATCATCCCGTCCATGTCGGCCGGCTTACAGTCGCTCGATATTATCAGCTGCTTCTGACTCTGATGCAGATGATTAAATATGTGGTAGAATGTGTTCAGGGTCCCTATCTTGCCGGCAAGGTCCTGAATGTCATCTATTATCAGCACGTCTATGCTCTGATAGAAGTTGATGAAATCGGGCACCTTGTTGCTGCGGACAGCTGTCGTGTATTGGTTCTCGAAAACTCGGGCCGTGATATATAGCACGCGAGTGTTGGGGAAGTTCTCTTTTATCTTTACTCCTATGGCTTGAATCAGATGGGTCTTGCCCACTCCGGTCGCCCCAAATACAAAAAGTGGATTGAATGTCTTTACCGACAGATCCGATGCAATGGTCTTGCCTATAGTGACGGCTAACTTGTTACTGTTGCTGCCGCAATAGTTCTCAAATGTGTAGCGCGGATTTAACTGTGGGTCTATGTCGCTGTACTCCACAGCGGCAAACGGATTGGCCTGAACCTGCTCCTGCTTTGCGACTCTCGACGTTATGGGGCTTACGTTGCTGTTGCCCTCCACTATGTTGGTCTTAGCCACTCGGTACTGATAGAACAGCTTGGTGTTGCTGCCGAAAACACGCACCAGTGTCTTGTGCATGAGGTTGATGTATGTCTCTTCTATCCTCTCTTTGTAGAATTCCGACGGGACTCCTATCGTCAGAGTGTCGTTCTCGTAACTTAGGGGGACAATGGGCACAAACCATGCGTTGAACTGCTCCTCAGGTAGATTGTCCTTGAAGATGTTCAGGCATTTATCCCATAGTTCTATATGTTTTCCTCTTGTAGGCATCTTTTTTCTCTGTGCGTGTTTTGTGATTACAAAATTCGGACTATTTTTTTTGCAAAAAAAACGCAGAAAAATTTGCTTTTTAAGAATAGTCTCCAAGACCTCTGTTTTTCAGTAGGTTGTTGTGGCTACCCTAATCCTTGACTTTAAATGCCTACCATAAATTTTACACTCTTTATTCTTAGTGGGTTAAATATTCGCGATTATTATCCGTAAGCCTAAAGCATCACTTTAATTTCCGCTTTTTAATCGGCTAAAAAACCATTGTTTGTGATTTGCTGAGTCAAAAGTTTTGGAATATTTTTGTTTAGAATGATTGTAAATAACAAGCTCTTTCGGCTCCTTAGAACACCTTGATATTTATGTAGCGTTTGGGGTTGCATTTAATGTCTTTCAGCAGTTCGTCAAGACTCATAATTGAGCTGTTCGCATTCTCATAAAGCGACTTGTCGTTAAGTAGCAAACCAAGCGATGAATTTTTGTCGTTGAGTTGGTTCGTCACCTGGCGCAAGTTGGCCACAGTGGCGTTAAGGTCTGATAATGTCGCTTCAATCGGTGCATTAGCCAAGCTCTCCGACAGTTGGTTAATGTTCTGTGTCGTTGTGTTCAGGTTTGTCGTCACTCCGTCAACGTTGCTCACTATCTGCGGCATCTTGCCGTTAAGCTGCGCCATAAGCCCCGTCAGTTGCTGAGAACTGTTTGCCAAGTCGGCCGTAATCGCATCAAGTCGTGTAACCGACGAATGAAGGGCCGGATTCGACACAAGCGCATTCACATTATAGAGTATCGAGTCAAGTTTGGGCAGGATTCTTGCCACCTGAGGCATGATATCTTCGTCCACCTTATCCATTAGACCTCCGGGAATCACGCTTTCTATCCTATCTCCCACTTCGTAGTTCTCTTTTTCGTGACCCAGGTTTATCGACAGTGTTGCCGTTCCCAGCACCTCCTTGTCAAGCGACACGGTGCTTCCGTGAGGTATCTTCAGGTTCTTGTTCAGACTCATCAGCACCGATATCTGGTTGTTGTCGTAGTCGTAGTTAATCTCACGCACAAGGCCCACTTGGAAACCATTGATTCTCACTGGCGCAGAAATATTTAGCCCTTCCACTTGCTCAAAATTGGCATAGTAGAAATTCGCAGGTTTGAACAGATTGATTCCCTTTAGATATTCAATTCCCCAGTACAATAAGCACAGGCTTATAATCACTGTCACTGCGATGAGTACGTTCTTATTAAAGATGGATTTCATAATTATTTGTCTTTTATGTTTTGTTTTCAGAGTGCAAAAGTACTAAAAACACATCATATATTTATTATTAAAACATTTTTTTTATTTTATTCAAAATTTTATGTAAGTTTGCGTATTAATATTAATATGTTCTGTTATGGCACCCGATTTCATTAATAAAGCTATCTTCGGCCTCATTGGCTACCCGCTCTCTCACTCGCTTTCCATGAGTTATTTCAATCGTAAGTTCGCCGACGAGAACATCAATGCCGCTTATCTTAATTTTGAAATTGAGGACATTGGGGAATTGATGGAAATCTTTGCGCAATATCCGCAGCTGCAGGGACTAAACGTTACGGCTCCATACAAGGAGCAGGTTATTCCGTATCTGTCTTCGCTCCATGAATCAGCACGGCAGATTGGGGCCGTGAATGTCATTAAGGTTATTCGTGGTGACAAGGACAATGACTTACGTCTCGTAGGGTACAACACCGATATCGCTGGCTTCAAGATGTCTATAGAGCCTTTGCTCGATGCTAAGAGGCACTCTGCCATGATTCTGGGAACCGGTGGCGCCGCTAAGGCTGTTGAGTGTGCGTTCCGTCAGTTGGGCATCGACGTCACGTTTGTTTCGCGACGCAAAACGGCTCACACCGTCACTTACGAGGAAATCACTAAGGCGATGGTCTCTAAAAACAAGATTATTGTTAATGCCACTCCGCTTGGCAAGTATCCCGATGTGGACGATTGCCCTGATTTCCCCTATCGGTTCCTCTCACATGAGCACCTGTGTTACGACCTGATTTACAACCCCGACGAAACTCTCTTCATGAAGAAGGCTGTAGCTCGTGGAGCCGACGTTAAGAACGGACTTGAGATGCTCTTGCTTCAGGCTTTTGAGTCTTACAAGATTTGGACTGCTCCTGAACCCGTTGGCTCGTAAGTGTCATTAACCGATATGTTGCAAGCTGCCCTTCAAAAAGTGCCGGTAATCAGAATCCTGATACCCTTTATCATCGGCATTATAATTGCATCATATTGTCTGAGCGGTTCTTTTGTGGTGCCGCTTTCTCTTTTTGTGGCGGCTGTTGTCTCCTATCTGGCTATCTTTTTGATGGCGCGTCGCTCGGTCGAGGCGTCCGTCAAGATGCGCTCTTTCTACTATATTCCCATCTTTGTGATGGCTCTTTCGCTTGGTATGGCTCACCAGATTCTTTCGCGGCCTAAAGAAATTCCTCTTTCCGCTCTTAATGGTTCAAATCTCTTGGGCCGCGTCCAGCAGGTTCGCTTTCGCGACTCTTCCCAGGAAATGATGGTCGCTTTACTGCGTTCTTCCGCGGATGTGCCGGTCATGGGCACGAAGGCTCTGATCACTACCCGTGGACACAATTACGATATTCAGGCTGGCACGCTGATTGGTATTAAAGCCGACTTGAGGCTTATTCGTGGCACGGGAAATCCTTGCGATTTCGATTTTTCCTGGTACATGCGTAACGAGGGTATCATTTACTCTCAGCATCTCCCCGCATCGTTTGTCTCGATTTGTGGCATTAGCCACACGCCATTCACCAGAATAGAAAACTTCAGGGAATCTCTTAGGCATAAGATTCTCAACTCCAGTCTTTCTCCTCAATCTCAGAGTTTTGTCATCGCTCTTGTCCTGGGCGACCGTTTCTTTCTGGACCGTGGCACAGTTAATGCCTTCTCTGCTTCAGGTATTGCGCATCTGCTTGCTCTCAGTGGCTTACACATAGGCATTATCGCTTTTCTGCTGTGGTTCATATTGCTGCCCTTGGAATACATGAATCTCCGCTGGCTGCGTTATCTGCTCTCGTTCGGAGTCCTCATCGCTTTTGATGTCTTCTCGGGGATGTCTCCGTCTGTTGTTAGGGCCACAATCCTTTTGGGATTCGTTTTTCTCTCCTTCGCTCTAAGGCGACGCTATGCACCGTTCAATGCTTTGTTATCGGCTGCTCTCCTAATCCTCGTGTTTTCGCCTTCGGCTTTGTTTACTGCGGGGTTCCAGCTGAGCTTCCTAACTGTTGCGTCTATTCTCGTTTTCTCTCCTCATATCCGGTTGAAGAGTCGCGCTCTCTCTTACTTGCTCACGCTGGTTGCTACTTCTTTCATCGCCATGGTTTCCACTTTGATGCTCACTGCATATTATTTCCACACGGTTCCACTGCTCTCTTTCCTCACCAACGTTCTCGTTATTCCCCTCTTCCCCGTGATTCTTCTCGCTTCGGTCCTTTTTGTGATTCTTATTGCTATGGGAACCGACTGGTATATGCTTGCCTCTGCCCTCAACTGGATGTATGATGCTCTCGCACACGCCTCAGGGCTGGTCGCTGAGGCGTCGGTTTCACACATTTCGGGTGTAAGTGTTTCGCTTGCCGTCCTGTTGCTCTATTATCTCATGCTGGCGCTCTTCGCTGTGTGGATTGCTGGGCGTTCGTGGAAAGCTCTTCTCGCTGCTGTGAGCTGCCTTTTTGTTATGCTCGGTTCATGGTATTATTATAACGTTTCTGCGCCGTCCAGAGGGGTTATGGTGCTCAATTCATATAATTCCACTCCGGTTTTTTATTTCCAGAACGGTAAGGGCTATTTGTGGGTGAATGATGATGACGAAGCTTCTGCCGATGAATTTGTCGGAGTGCATACCGGACTTTTATCTCGCTTGCGCATTGATTCTGTTGAAGTGATTTCTGGCGACTCGTTGTTCATGATAAATCGGGGTGCTGAATTTGTCAGTGGCAACTATGCTTATCTGGGGGGAATCCGGTTTCTCTCCGTTGGAAACAAGTCGGAACTTAAGAACCTGGGAACTCAAACCGGACTGGATGTGGACGTAGCTATCATTAGCAAGCGATATCATGGCTCCATTCAGGCGCTTCTCTCGCAGTTCCATGTGTCTGAGATACTACTTTCGGGTGACATCTACGACGATGATTTGAATCGCCTTGTGGCTCAGTGCGACTCTCTTGGCGTTCACTTCTTCCCCATTGCCCAGCGTGGCGCCTTTGTCAGCTATTAGCGCGGCCTTGTATCGCTTGGTTTGTATTACATCATGTCAATGAACTCTGTTTTTCTGCTGCAAAATTACTACTATATCAAGCCCTTGTCAATGCTATTTTCTGAACTTGTTCATTCTTCTGTCCCATAGGATAATAACAAGACTTGTATCGGGCGGATACCACCCGATATTGGCAATAGCGTATTATAAGGGCTTAACTCACTTCACACGCCCGGAACCTGCGTAGTGATTGGTGTAGTAGCGTTGGCTCAGGTTGTTTATCGTCACTCCTTTCGACGATGATGCGTGAACGAAATCACCATCATTTAAATATATCCCCACATGACTTATTCTGTTTTTGCTTCCTGTTATGAAAAACACTAAGTCACCCTCTCTTAGGTCGTTTTTCTTTATTTTCTTACAGTTGTTCTCGTACATCTTGGCTGAGTTGCGTTCCAGTTTTATGTCATACACGGCCTTGAACACCTCCATCACAAATCCTGAGCAGTCTGTCCCGTTCTTGCTGTGTCCGCCATACTTGTATGGGGCGCCCATCCAGGCCTTCACTTCTTCCCTCAGCTTCTTGTCTTTTATCGGCAAATCGCCGTATTTGTCAGCCTTGCTGGCGCTGCTTTCAGTTGTGTATATCTCGTCTGTGCTCACCTCTTTGTGCGACTTGCACGACGGCATGCATAATATCAGTCCTGATATCATCGCTATCATCGCTAATGTGTGTCGCACTCGCTTCATGGCTCTCATCTAATGAAATGTGCTGAGAAACAAGGTCGCTTCTTTCTCAGCACATTCTTCCTTTTGGCTTAAATTATTTATCTTCCTCTGCTTCCGGCTCTTCCTTCTTTTCCGCATCTTGAGGCTTGAACTCTGTGAAACCGGCGTTAACCAACGCGTTATACCAGTTTATCACTTTCTTGATGTCGGTCTTGTAAACACGGTCCTCATCGTATTCCGGAAGTATCTCCTTGAAGAATGCGTCAAGTTCCTTGTCGCTTTTTATTGCCTTCGCGTCCACGGTCTTGCCGTCATGTTTCTTGTAGATATTCTCCATCACCTGCCACAGTGGCACATCGTCTCCGTACGTATATATCGCGATGTCACCGAGCGACATAATCCTGTCGCGTGTATAAGCCGGCGTTCGTTTCTTGTCTGTTAAGCTCTCCACCACCAGCATATTATTGCCGTGGGAAATCAGTTTGTATAGTCCCGGACGACCGGAAATGCTTAGAATCTCTTTTAACATAAGTGTAT
Source organism: uncultured Porphyromonadaceae bacterium (assembly GCA_937892215.1). Taxonomy (GTDB): domain Bacteria; phylum Bacteroidota; class Bacteroidia; order Bacteroidales; family Muribaculaceae; genus Sodaliphilus. The sequence goes on along the minus strand of CALAVE010000083.1, from coordinate 29,900 downwards.
CGTTTTTCTTTGTTTCTCTGCAAAGTTACGAATAAACGAGCGCAGAACAAAAAGAATTCATTCTTTTTTTATGCCGAGTGACAGTAACTTCGGCTCTAAAGCCAACGTTACGAACTGCCGAGCGCAGAACAAATTTTTTTCAACACATCGCGCCTTTATCTTCTTGCCGAATAACGCTCAGAAGCCGTATGATTTGGGGCAGAATGGCTGTTTCTCCGTCATTTGTTATGGTCTTGCCACCATCCACGTCTTTCTGCGTCCTGATGCGCTGTTTCACGGCCTCAACGTTGGTCTTGTCACGCGATAACACTCTCCTTATGCGTACTTCCTCAGGAGCTGTCACCACCCACACTTCATCCACCTCTTTGTCCATTCCGCTCTCTTCCAGTATCGCGGTCTCCAGAAAAACAGCCCCGTCAACTTTACTCGCGCAGTATCTCCTGAAGTCTGCTATCACTTCCGGATGAACTATGTGGTTCAGGCAAAGGAGCGCATCAGCATTGTCAAACACTATCTTGGCCATCCTGGCGCGGTTCAGTTCCCCGTCAGTGTACGATTCCTCTCCGAATGCTTCTGTTATCTTGGCTATCAAGGTGGCAGATGTATTCATCAGCCTCTTGGCTTCTCGGTCGCTGTCATAAACACTATAGCCCATACATCGCAGCACATCGCTCACAACGCTCTTACCGCTACCTATACCTCCAGTTATGGCTATAATGGTCTTCATTTGGCTTCCACAAAGTTACATTGAACACTGTCAGGGAACAACTCCACGTCCTGAATGTAAGTCGGAGACTCTCCCACTGCCACAGATACCTTTTCATTTCCCACGTGCTTAATGTGGTTGTAATCCACCACTGCCGTGATTCGGCTTTGCTGTGTCATCTTGCTCTTGGGAGTGTGGTATTTGGCTATCACTGATGCGGGATAGGCCACTATACTCGAACCCTCGGGATTGTTTCTCACTGTCACTGCTATTGTGTCTGTGCATTCCACCAGTTGCTCCACAGGAACCACAATCTCCACTGTGCTCGGAACTACTTTTATTCCTGTAATAGGAACAATGTTCACTTTCCGCCTCAGTGTGTCGGTCAGTTCTTTTGCCTCCACCTGATACGTGAACACTTCATTAATTGAACTTATCAGGCGGGAATTGGCAAAGATGAGCACTGAGTCGCCACTTTCTGTGGAGATGCGCCCGTTCTGGATATAGCCCGGTGTTACTTCCACCACCACATTGCCGTAGTTTATGGGTACCTTCTTGCCGAAACTCGTTGTGTAAGCAACGTTAATCGACTCCGGCGATATGGTGATGATGCTCGACGTGCGACTGAGCGAATTTTTCACTATCGTGCGCAGCTTCCCTGAACTTATCACTAACTTCTCATTACGGGTGTCAGCGTAGTCTTTGAAATTGATACGTATGCCTTTGTTGCCGTTCAGCAGGCTTTTCACAAATGCCGACCCCTTGTCACGGATAGTCACGTTTATCTCTGTGGGCAATTCATCTATGAATGTGATATTCTCCGGCATATTCACCACTTCCAGAGGAATACTCACCTCGTTCTGTAAATCCTGGTTTATTGTGATAAAGCACCAGAACACCGTTGAAATAGCTACGAAAAACAGGTACAGCATTATCGACCGTGCTCGTTTCTTGTCTATCTTAAGCTGGCTTTTGTCAAACGGTTTCATTGTGCTTGCAGTTTGCTTATACTCCGTTAGTGTATTCTTCGCTGATTATTCCTGTCAGATTTGTGGCAAGAACTTTCTTATTATTTGTTCTTCACGTCGGCTCCTGCCTCGTTCGCGTCTTGGATGCTCGGATACACAGAACCTTTGTCAATGCGTATTTTCACATTGTCGTCTATCTCCAGAATCACGATGTTGTCCTTGATATCGCGTATCTTTCCATAGATGCCGCCTGCAGTCGTCACTTTATCTCCTTTCTGCATGCCGTCGCGGAATTTCTTTATCTCTTTCTGCTTGTTCGATTGTGGACGAATCATGAAAAAATAGAAAATCACTATCAGAAGCACAATCATAATCAGGCTGCTGTAGCCGCCGCCTGCAGCCGGGTCTTGTAGCATAATGAAATTTGTAGTCATAGTCGTAATTTATTATTGGTTTTTAAATATTGTCTTAAAATTTGCCGGTGGACCTTTCGGCTCGTATTTGCTGCGACACAGAGTGGAGTATGCCGTTCACAAACTTGCCGCTCTCCTGGTTGCCATAGTATTTCGCTATTTCAATGAACTCATTAAGCGTTACGTTGATGGGGATACTTACGAACGACCTCATCTCGGCTATCGCCACGTCCATGATAAGCCGCTCCATTAGTCCAATGCGCTCCGGCGACCAACTCTCCTTTTTCACGTATGTGTCTATCAGCTCGTCGCTGTCTTCTCTGCCTTGGAACGATTTCTCAAGTAGCATTATAGCATAATCATAGTCCTCATCGTTCTTGTACTTCGGCAGTAAATACGGCTCATTTTGCTCCTCTATGCGCTTTATGGTTTTCAGAGCAAACTGCCCCATTGTGTCCAAGTCATCATTCCAGTACACCGACCTTGACTCTAGCTCATCCTTGAAGATGTCATCATTGAATATCACTTTCTTCATCAGGTTGCGCCACAGGTCACAATCTTCTTTCAGCCCCACTTCTTCGGCCTCCATGTATTTCATGTAGGTTGCCGAACGCTTAATCTTATCCAGTAGCAGATGGATGAAAATGGGATTGTCGGTCCACGTACAAAGGTTCTCGCCTATGTACTCTCCAAGCGTCACGTCCTCTCGCAGTTTCTGTGCCAACCGGTTGTCCACAAAGCGGGTGTTGGGATTTAGCTCTTCCTCTGTAGGAAAATACTTGTTGCGTGCTTCATCCTGCTCGCGCTCCTCCAGTTTTGTGAGCTCCACTATCAGTTGCAGCAGCATGTTGTACAATTCGTATGACTTGTCCAGACTGTCGTTAAGCTCTTTCTCTATTTTTCTTAGGTCGTTCTCTTGCTTTATCACATTGGAATATAACACCTGAACCACCTTCACTCTAATTAATGCTCTGTTAATCATAATTGAAATATATTTCTCCTTTATTTAATTCACTGTCTGATTGTCGTTTAGCCTCTGCTTAACCACTTCGTATATCAGTATGCCGCCGGCCACCGACACGTTAAGTGAGTTTATCTCGCCAAACTCGGGTATCTTCACCAGCTCATCACACATTTTCATCACGTCGGTCGAAATGCCTTTGTCTTCCGAACCGAGCACCAGCGCCACAGGGTCGGTATAGCGGCAATCGGTAAATAACTTTTCCGTGCGGTCGCTGCTGCCTATCACCCTGAAACCATTGGCTTTCAGAATCTCTATGGCACTTACCACATTCTTCTCGCGGCACACCGGAATATAGTTGAGTGCTCCGGCCGATGTCTTCACCGCATCGGCATTTACGCACACGCTGTTCTTCTCCGGTATCACTATCGCATTCACTCCGGCGCATTCGCAAGTGCGGGCTATCGCACCGAAGTTCCTCACGTCGGTCACCCCGTCAAGCACTATTATGAATGGCACCACACCATCTTCGTACAGTGCGGGAATCATGCTTTCCAAGCTCCAGTAGTCCACTGCGGCCAGAAACGCCAGTACGCCCTGATGGTTCTTTCGGGTGATTCGGTTGATTCGCTCCACAGGCACGCGCTGCAGCGGAATGTGACATTCGCGTGCTTTGGCGGTCAGCTCCTTTCGCAGGTCACTGCTCAAGTCACTCTTAATAAGTATCTTGTCTATGACCCTGCCGGCATCCATCGCCTCTATCACGGCTCGTATCCCGAATATATATTGTTCTTTTTCTGTCATCATTTGTCTTTATGTTCTATTAACGCCCGCGCATTCCCTATGGCGGCCTCGTTTATCTCTTTTCCGCTGAGCATCTTTGCCAGCTCCATCACTCGTTCCTCTTTCGCCAGCCACTCAATGCCTGTCAGGGTTCTCTCTCCTTTGTCTCTCTTGTAAACTCGCAAATGCTCGTCTCCAAGGGCTGCAACTTGTGGCAGATGCGTAATCGCTATCACTTGGATATGACGTGAAATATCTTTCATCATCTCTCCCACTCTGGCCGCTATTTCGCCCGAGACGCCTGTATCTACTTCATCAAAGATTATCGTGGGAAGATTCATATTGCCGGCTATTATCGCCTTTATGCTTAGCATCATCCGTGAAAGTTCGCCGCCCGATGCCACGTCATGCACAGCAAGCTTACGCTGACTCTTGTTGAACGACACCATGAATTTCACCACATCCTGCCCACTTTCTTGCAATTCCGTCGCTGAGAACTCCACTTCAAACTCCATGTTGGCAAGTCCAAGCATCTTGCAACTTTTCTTGAGTGCCGCCTCAAATGTTTTCGCGTTTTCTTTGCGTTGAGACGTGAGTTTAGCAGCCAGTTGGCGGGCCTCGGATTCAAGCTGCGCCACTCGTTGCTCGTCGTCTTTCAAGTCATCCTCTATGTCGCCTATGCTCTGCAGCGTTTGTTCATATCTCTCCTGAATTACCAGCAACTCGTCCACACTTGACACGTTGTGCTTTTTCTCTAGGCTGTATATCTCGTTTAGCCGTTCCTCTGTCTCTCGCAGTGCGGCCGGGTCCACCATAAGGTCGCCTTCTACGTACGAAGCACTGTCGCAGATATCTTTCAGGTCTATTATTGCCGAGTGTACGCGTTCACTCATCCCTCGCAGATCCTTTACATTACTCTCGGTCTCATGCAGTCGTTGCTCCACCAGCCTAAGGGTCTCTAACACGGGATTGTTCTCTCCGTCAAGCACACTCTCAATCCACCATAGCGACTCTTTTATCTCACTCGCATTCTCCAGTAGTTTTTGCTTCTCCTCCAGTTCCTTGTCCTCATGCTCTTTCAGCGATAAAGCGGCTATTTGATTATACTGGAAGCGGATGTAATCCTCTTCTTCTTTGGCCTTTGTGTATTCTGCCTTTCTTTGCTCCAAAGCCTGCTTCTGCCGCTTGAAATCACGAAACGTACTCACATAGTCTTTAAGCAAGGCCCTGCTGTCGCTCATCGAGTCAAGGATACTTAACTGATATCCGCTCTGCGACAGCAATGTATTGCTGTGCTGAGAATGGATGTCAACCAGTCTCGACATGATTTCTTTGAGGTCACTCACACTCACAGGTGTGTCGTTGATAAAAGCCCGCGAACGCCCGGTAGCGCTGATTTCGCGGCGTATTATGCACTCCGCCTCGTTGTAGTCTATCTCGTTTTCTTCAAAAAAATGGCGCAAGTCATAGCCGCTCAAGTCAAATATACCTTCTACAATCGTTTTTCTTCCGCTGTCACTTATGTATTTGCTCTCAGCTCGTTCGCCAAGTATCAGTGACAAGGCTCCCAGTATTATCGACTTTCCCGCGCCTGTCTCCCCTGTTATAATTGTCAGGCCTTTTTGGAAATCGATCTCCAGCGACTCTATCAGTGCGTAGTTTGATATGTACAACTTAGCAAGCATCTGTCTTCTGGCTCTTATTTTGTGTCGGGATTCTTAATCTTATCCAGTCGTGACCCCTCTGTGGGGTACAGGGGGTACAATATCTCATACACGTTCTCGCGCTCAGTGGTGTTCGCTTTGGAATAGATATTTACAAGCTCATCAAGCTTGGCATCCTTGAACATCGACAGACAAACCGACATCGGAGCCACGTCGTAAATCTTCTTCAGTATCTCCAGATTCTTTGTAATCGTAGCCCGTCCCTTGTCTGCGCTTGTCACCATCTGGTCAAGACCTTGACGGTGATATTGGTATAGCAGCTCGCGTATGCCCGACGTCGCCTTGTCGGTGTATGCGCTCAGCACCGAACTCCTGTTCTTCGGGTCTTCAAATGCTTTCCAGCCGCTTTCTCCTGCGCTCTGCGCCATCCTCACCACGTTAGCGGCTTTCTCGTAGTACGGGTCTCCGCCATTGGGCGAGAATGTGTCAAAGTCCAGCGCTATCACCAGAAATGCGTAGAAGTTGAGGATTGCGGTAAGATTGCTTTGCATGTCCTGCTCCGAGAACACCAAGGGCTCGTTCTCCTGATACAGGAATTCCACTTTGGTGTCCTTGAAATTAATGATACTTGTCGTGTAGGAACTGTTGTAAACCGGCCGCCTCGATTGTATCTGAATGTCACCGCTCATCTTTCCTGTTGCGTCCTCGTATGTGCTTAGCGTCAGGTATAGTGTGCATTCTATTTTCTCGTTGGTTCCGAACTGCGCGTCTGTCCACTTGTTCGTGTTCATGTATTCCGAAATCGCCTCTTTCAGGGTGTTGAAGATTTCTTTGTTGGCGTTCTGAATCTTCTGCGCATTAACTTCCACCGTGCAATTCAACTCCTGCCCGGAAACAATGGGCGATGTCAGCAACGTCACTGCTAACACCCCTATGCTTATCAAACCTCTTCTAATCGACTTCATTTTGCAAAATGATTGTTTACCACAACGTCTATAATATCTTTCGCCACGAGTCTCTTGCTCTTGCATTCATAGTTGTGGACTGCGCCGCCGCGCTCCAGAATTGTCACCTTGTTGGTGTCGGTCTTGAAACCTGCTCCCTTGTCGTTGAGCGAATTCAGGACTATCATGTCCAGATTCTTCTTGGCAAGCTTCTCCCTTGCGTGCTCTTCTTCGTTGTCAGTCTCCAACGCAAAGCCCACAACCACTTGCCCGCTGTGTTTCTTCTCGCCCACAGCCTTGGCTATGTCTGGGTTCTCCACCAGCTTTATGGTGAGCGTGTCCGTAGCGTCACGCTTTATCTTACGCTCGCTTATTTGCTCTGCCCTGTAGTCGGCCACAGCCGCGCAAAGTACCACCAAGTCGCTTTCGTCGGTGTGTCCCATCACCTTTGCGTACATCTCGCATGCGGTATTCACTTTCACCAGGTTCACGTTGCTGTTTGTCATGCTTAGCGACACAGGACCGGAAACCAATGTTACCTCAGCTCCACGAAGTGCGCACTCTTCCGCAATGGCGTAGCCCATCTTCCCCGACGAATGATTGCTGATAAATCTCACAGGGTCTATGCTTTCCACCGTAGGGCCGGCGGTGATTAGCACTTTCTTCCCTTCAAGCTGCGATGTCGTCTCAAAGAAATCACTCAGCACATTAAAGATGTTCTCCGGCTCTTCCATACGCCCTTTCCCCACCAGGTGACTCGCAAGCTCTCCCGATGTGGGCTCTATTATGTGATTTCCATAGCTCTTCAGCATCTCCAAATTGTGGATAGTCGTGGGATGGCGCATCATGTCCAAGTCCATTGCAGGAGCTATGAAGACTGGCGATTTCGACGACAGATATGTCGTTACAAGCATATTGTCGGCTACACCATTTGCCAGCTTGGCTATTGTCGATGCTGTGGCAGGTGCTATTACCATCGCGTCCGCCCACACTCCCAAGTCCACGTGGCTATGCCACTCTCCGGTGTTGGCGGTGAAAAACTCGCTGATTACCGGCTTGCTCGTAATCGTCGACATCGTCAGCGGCGTGATAAACTCCTTCGCATTCGGAGTCATTATCACTTGAACTTCTGCACCTGCCTTCACAAGAAGCCTTGCCAGTATCACCGTCTTGTAGGCGGCAATACCTCCGGTAACTCCCAGTATTATTTTCTTTCCTTCAAGCATCTCTTATTTGCGCATTCGTAGCTTAATCTGTGTCAGCACTTGCTTGGTGTTCAGCGTGAAGTCGCCGTTCATCATCCATCCGTAGTAACCCACGTCTGTGCTGAGAACCTCTTCCACCGGCCGTCCTTTATATTTACCAAAGTTAAATACCTCCACTCCGGCATCATTATAGACGAACCTTCCGGCCAAGTCCACGTTCTTTGTCTGAGTCGAGAACGCCGACAAGTAGTTTACGTCGTTCTTCAGACTCGGGTATTTGTCCAGCTGAGCCTTTAGCACTTCGTAGGTGGCTTCGGTGTCGGCAAGCGCTGAATGGGCTCCCTCCAAATCTTTGTGGCAATAGAACTTGTAGGCTGCCGATAGCGTGCGCTGCTCCATTTTGTGGAATATTGTCTGAACGTCAATGAATTTCTTGTGTGAGAAATCCACTGTCACACCGGCCCTAAGAAATTCTTCCACAAGAAGTGGCACGTCAAAGCGGTTGCTGTTGAAACCCGCAATGTCGCATCCCTCAAACACTTCAGCCAGTTCCTTGGCCACTTGCTTAAACGTCTTTTCGTCCTTAACGTCTTCATCTGATATATGATGAACAGCTGTGGCAGCAGCCGGAATTGGCATCTCTGGATTTATCCTTATTGTCCGGCGTTGAGGCTCACGCTCGTATGGGAATAGTTTTATATACGACAACTCCACTATCCGGTCGGTCGCCACATTAGTCCCCGTCGTTTCCAAATCAAAGAAAATCAACGGATTTTTAAGATCTAATTCCATTTCTTAACGTATTCGCTTTTCTTAACTAATCCTCATCGGCACCAGCAGTATGAGCAATTCTTCATTCTCCTTCTGCTCTGATGGCAGGAATATACCCGGACGCAGCGGATCCAGCAGTTTCACCACCACGTTGTCGCAGTCTATGTTCTTCAGCACTTCTATGATGTTGCTGTCGTTAAAGCCTATCACCATGTCCTGACCGTCATATTCGCACTGCACCTTCTCCTCAGCCGATGTAGAAAAGTTGATGTCTATTGTGGACATGAATATCTCGTTGTTGTTGAGCTGTAGGCGAACCTCTCCACTCGTTGAATCGGCGAATACCGATACGCGACGAAGAGCGTTGAGCAATGTGTTGCGGTCGGCTGTCAGGCTATAGAGCGTGTTCTGCGGAATCACGGAATTGTAGTTGGGGTACTTCCCGTTCACAAAGCGGCACGTCAGCGAGTAGTCCTCTGTCGAGAATGTCGCGCTCTTGCTGTCCATCGTCACCTCCACGTTGCCTTCTTTCTTGTCGAATATCGAACTCAATATCGATGCTGGCTTCGACGGCAGAATGAACGAACCCTCAAACCCTGGCTTCACGTCAAGCTCGCGATAACGAACCAGCTTGTGCGTATCGCTCGATACGAACACAATCTCCTCCGGTTTGATGTCCCAGAAGATTCCGGTCATCATCGGACGCAATTGCTCGGTACTTACTGCGAACAGTGTGTGCTCTATTCCGCTCACCAGTCGCTCTGCCGGTATGCTCATCGTCTTGGTCTCACCTTCGACTTGAGCCTTCTGCGGGAACTCGTTTCCGTTCACACCCACAAGGTTGAAACGTCCGTTGAAGTACTTGATGATTATTTCCAGGGTCTCATCGTTAATGTCAAACTCCAGCCCCAAGTCAGGCAATTCTTTGAGCAACTCAAGCAAGGTGCTCACTTTGGCTGCGAAGCTGCCGCTTCCTTCGGCACTCTTAACCTCTATGCTGGTCGTCAGTGTGGTCTCAAGGTCGCTGCAGGTAATGGTCAGCTTGTTCCCTTCCAGTTTGAACAGGAAATTCTCAAGAATAGTTACTGTGTTCTTGGAATTCACAACTTTGCTCGCTGCCGACAAGTGCGACAGTAATAATTTACTTTGAATGCTGAATTTCATATCCTTATACTTTTTATGTTATTATTCAGTTTTGTTGATTATTTTACACTCTTATTTTAACTTACAAAGATAATAAAATTATTTCAATTTCGCACCCATTTCGGCAAAAAAGCACGACCAATTTTTCTTTGGCCGTGCTTGTGCAATATTTCCCGCTACACCGGTCGCAGGTTAAACCGCTGCTTACCAGATTGTAACTCTATCCTCTTCGGCTCTGTACATCTTGTCACCAGGCTTCACATCGAACGCCTTGAAGAACGGCTCCAGATTGCGGATTGCCACGTTCACTCTGTTAACTCCCAGTGCGTGCGGATCCACTTTGGTTCTGCGGAGTATTTCCTCTTTGGTGATATTGGCTGCCCACACATTGGCATAGCTCAGGAAGAAACGCTGGTCGGGTGTGAAACCGTCTGTCAGTTTATCCGATTCGCCTTGCTCTGTCTTCTTGAATGCGCTGTAGGCCACTCTCAGTCCTCCGTGGTCGGCTATGTTCTCACCCAGAGTGAACTTGCCGTTAGCGTGGACATCGTCGGCAACTATCACTTCGCTGTATTGGTCTGCAAGCTTGTCCGCGAGCAATTTAAACTTGTCGGCATCTTCTTTCGTCCACCAGTCAATCATATTCCCGTTTTGGTCAAAGTTGCGTCCCTGGTCGTCAAACCCGTGAGTCATCTCATGCCCTATCACCACTCCTATCGCGCCGTAGTTCGAGGCATCATCGGCATTGGGGTCGAAATATGGTGCTTGCAGGATTCCTGCCGGGAAGCATATCTCGTTGGTCGATGGGTCATAATATGCGTTTACGGTCTGGGGAGTCATCTGCCATTTCTCTTTATCTACTGGCTTGTTGAGCTGGCCGTACTGATAGTCGGCCTCAAACTGCCTTGCGGCCTTCACGTTGCTCCAGTACGATTCGTTTTTGCTTATGCTGATGCCCGAATAGTCGCGCCATTGGTCGGGATATCCTATTTTCACAGTGAATGAATTTAGCTTAACCAGTGCGTTTACCTTTGTGGCCGCACTCATCCACGACAGACCTGCGATGTGCTCACCAAGGGCCAGTTTCAGATTTTCCACCAGCTTGAGCATCTTCTTCTTCGATTCCTCGGGGAAATACTTTTTAACATACAACTCGCCCACGGCTTCGCCAAGCAGATTGTCGGGGACGCTAAGTGCCCGTTTCCAGCGTGGTTGCATCACCTGCTTGCCGCTCATTGCGCGTGAGTACATGTCAAAGTGGGCATGCTCAAATTCATCGCTCAGGAAACTCGATGCCGCATTCATCAGTTTGAAACTCATGTAGTCCTTTATCTCTTCAAGCTTTAGGGTGCTCAGCAGTTCGTTCACTTTATCTATCGACTTCGGGTGGCACACGCAAATCTTCTTCACTTCGCTTATTCCCAGACCGGCCATGTACTGCTTCCAGTTGATTTCCGGGAATGCCTTTTCCAGCTCCCCCATGCTGTAGATGTTGTACTGGGTGCTGTAGTCGCGCGATTCTTCGCGAGTCATCGCCACTTGTGCCAGTGCTGTCTCTATCTTCATTATGGTCTTGGCCGCTTTTGTGGCTTTCGACTTCTTGCTACCGGTGAGTTTAAACAGTGTCTCAATGTAGTTCTGGTAGGCTTTGCGAACCTTCTGGGTGTTCTCGTCATTCTCCAGGTAATAGTCTCGGTCTCCAAGCCCTATGCCCGACGGGTTGATGTAGAATATGTTAGCATCTGAGTTCTTCAGGTCAGCCATCACGTAGGTGTCGAAAAATGGCGAGCCTATTCCTCTGTGCAGCCATGCTATTGTTGCCGATATGTCTTCTTTCTTCATAGCCTGAATCTTCGCCAAGTCCTCTTGTATTGGTGCGTAGCCTTCAGCGTTTCGTCTCACGCTGTCCATGCCTTGCTTGTACAGGTCGTTTACTTTCTGTGCAAGACTTCCTTGAGGGTTGTTGTCCCCAAGGTTCTGAATCAGCTCTTTTAATTGGTCTCGGTTGTTCTCGGCCAACTGGTCGAATGTGCCGAAACGCGCGTACTGTGGGTCAAGCGGATTTGCTTTCATCCACCCCCCGCAGGCATACTGATAGAAGTTTTCTCCCGGCTTTACGCTTGTGTCCAGGTTTGAGCGGTCCACTCCCTTGCTCAGGCTGCCCGCTGTCATTGTCAGTGCCGACAAAGTCGTTAATAGTAACATGATTTTTTTCATTTTGCGGTATTGTTAAGTGTTTCTAATTTCTCCAATTCTTCACTGGCTCGCTCCCATTCGGCCATGCTCTGCTCCAGTTTTGCTGTCAGCTCGGCATGCTTTTCATACACCGCCGGGTCGCTCACGTTTCCGCCAGAAATCTCGTCTTCCAGCGCGCTTATCTCGGCCTCGAGTGTCATCACTTTCTCTTCCGCCTCGCTCACGGCTTTTCGTGCCATTCTCAGGGTTCGCTCTCTGGCCTTTTGCTCCTCGTATTCCTGCTTTCCGCTCGAGACTTCCCGCAACTCGCCTTTTTCTGCTGTAGGTGAAGTGTTTACCTCCAGCATATTCAGATTGTCTATCTCTTTCTTTTGCAGGAAGTCGTAGATGCCGCCCAGGTGCTCTTTCACCGTGCCTCCGCCGAATTCAAACACCTTGTCGGTGATTCCGTCCAGAAAATATCGGTCATGCGACACCACTATCACTGTGCCTGTAAACTTGCTGATGGCATCTTTCAGAATGTCCTTTGTCCTCATGTCCAGATGATTGGTCGGCTCATCCAGTATGAGAAGGTTCACCGGCTCTAACAGGAGTTTAAGCATTGCCAGTCGGCTTTTCTCGCCTCCGCTCAGAACCTTCACCTTCTTCTCACTTCGTTCTCCGCCGAACATGAAACAGCCCAGCAAATCGTTGATTCTCGTGCGAATATCTCCCACGGCCACGCGGTCTATCGTCTCCCACACAGTAAGGTTCTCATCCAGCATCTGGGCCTGGTTCTGGGCGAAATAACCTATCTTCACATTGTGCCCTATCGTGAGTTTACCCTCAAATGGAATCTCTCCCATGATGCACTTTATCAGCGTGGATTTGCCGGCTCCGTTCTTTCCCACAAATGCCACTTTTTCTCCACGCTTTATCGTGAATGTGACTCCACTGAACACATTCAGGGGACCGTAGTTCTTGGCCACATCTTCGGCTATCACCGGATAGTCGCCCGAGCGTGGCGCTGCCTGGAACTTCAGTCGCAGCCGCGATGTGTCGGTCTCGTCTATCTCTATCCGTTCTATCTTCTCCAGCTGCTTTATGCGACTTTGCACCTGAACGGCTTTCGTCGCCTTGTACCTGAAGCGTTCTATGAAGTCCTCAGTGTCGTGTATCAGTTTCTGCTGGTTCTCCCATGCTCGTCGCTGCTGTTCTATGCGCTCTTTACGCAGTTCCACGAACTTGCTGTAATTCACGCTGTAGTCATAGATTTTACCTAATTCTATCTCTATCGTGCGGTTCGTCACGTTGTCTATGAATGCGCGGTCGTGCGACACCAGCACCAGCCCTCCTCTTCGGTTCTTCAGGAATTTTTCCAGCCACTGTATCGACTCTATGTCCAGGTGGTTCGTAGGCTCGTCAAGCAGTAGCACATCCGGCGACTGGAGCAGTATCTTCGCTATCTCTATTCGCATTCGCCACCCTCCGCTGAATTCTCGGGTCTCGCGACCGAAGTCGCTCCGCTCAAACCCCAGTCCGGTAAGTGTCTTCTCCACTTGTCCGTCTATTGAGCCGTTGCTCATTGTGGTGCGTATGTCTGTCTTGTGTGCCAGTCTGTTCAGGAGATCGGCGTATTCATCGCTTTCATAATCGGTTCGGTCCGCTATTTCTCTGTTTAGCGCAGTTATTTCATCATCCAGTTCCTGAATGTGTGAAAACGCCTTTTTCACTTCTTCGGTCAGCGTGGTCTCGTCACTCAACTTCATTTGCTGTGGCAGATACCCTATTGTAAGCCCGCGGTTGCGCGACACCGTTCCCGATGTGGCCTCTTGTTCTCCCACCAGTATCTTTAGTAATGTGGATTTCCCGGCTCCATTCAGGCCCACGAGGGCTATGCGGTCGCTGTCATTGACCACAAAACTCACGTCTTTCAGCAGTGGTCTGCTGCCGAATTCCACTGTAAGTCCCTGAACCGATATCATTCTTTTTTCTTCCTTTTTCTCATTGTATTTTTCAGCCGCTTGGCCTTTTCCTCATGCTCTTCGGCAAGGTTCTCAAGCCCTATCCTCGTGTATATTCTCGCCATTCTTTCATGAGGCTCATAACGGGTCTTGTCACATTTCTCAGCTCGCTTCAGTTCCTTGATAGCCGCCGGTATGTCTCTCTCTCGCTCATACAGCCAGGCCAGTTCCAAGCGTATGTCACAATTCTTCTTGTCGGCTGCGATGGCTTCTTTTAGGGTGCGCTCGGCTTTGTCTGTCTCTCCTATACGCTCCCATAGGCGAGCCTTGCCCATCATCGCTTCTGTGCACTTCGGATATATACGCAATGCCTTCTCATAGTTCGCCATGCCGGCTTTGAGTGCCACTTCGTCCAGTTTAGGCGCTTTCTTCCCGTATGCCACGGTTGGCTCATCGGCCAGTTGTCCGTACCCCATCGTGTCGTCGCCCATCGCCACGTATTCCAGCGCAAGCTCTTTCAGCATCTTGTCCTGCCGTTCTATCACCTCGTCTCTGCGTGCTATCTCTTTCCGCACGGCTCCCAGCTCGTATAGCTTGGTCTTGATAAGACGCAATATTGCCGGCTTGCTGCTTATATCCACAATCTTGTTGGCTTCGGTAAGTGCGTCAACGCTCGATGAAAAATCGTGTGCTCTGAACGTCAGGTTGGCCTTACGCAGCAACCGATACGCTCGTTCCTGATTTATGGCTTCGTCTATCTGACGCTGGTCGTTGAATCTCTTGCTGAACTCCACTATCCCTGAATTTACTATCACGTCGCGCTCCGAAAGTGGCTTCAGCAAGGTGATTCCCTCAAGTGAGCGGCAACGCGACAGTGCCACGTAGGTCTGGCCGCTCGAGAATGCGCCGCCGGCGAAGTCTATAACAATGTTGTTGAACGTCAGCCCCTGACTCTTGTGAACTGTCAGTGCCCATGCTGGCTTGATGGGATATTGGGTGAATGTACCCAGCACGTTTTCCTCCACTTTCTTCTCTTTCTCGTTGTAGGTGTACTGGATGTTCTCCCACGTTTCCTGTTCCAAACTATATTCCGAGCCGTCCTCCAAGGTCACCACAACGGCGTCATCTCCCAAAGCCGACACTTTGCCTATCGTCCCGTTAAACCACCTGCCTTCGCGGTCGTTCCTTATGAATATCACCTGCGCGTCGGTTTTCAGCGTCAGTTCTTTCAGTGTTGGCAGGTCATTGTCGGGATAGTTTCCTTCAATTTTTCCATCAAACTGGTATTCTTTGCTCTTCAGGGCCCGCATGTGCTCGTCGTTGATAGAGTCCACCGTGTCGCGGCGCGTGGCCAGCGTTATAACAAATTTGTCGTCAGGCTCGCCGGCATCCTCGTTCACGCGGCTGTTTATCAGCCTTATGTCCTCAGCTGTTGCGCGGTTCACTCGCACGCGGTCCAGCATCCTGATAAAGTCGTCGTCATTCTGGCGGTATATCTTTCTCAACTCTATAGGCACCAGCCCCAAGTCTTCAAACACCTGCGCATTGAAGAAAAAGAACTGCTTGTAGTAGCGTTTCAGAATCTCTCGCATGTCACGCGTAACCACCGGCTCCAGCTGGAATATATCGCCCACAAAGAGCAACTGTTTCCCTCCAAACGGCTCTCGTTGGTTTTGGGTGTAATACCTCAGAACCTTGTCTATGAAGTCTATCACGTCTGCCCGAACCATCGATATCTCGTCTATAATGATTAGCTCCAGATTTTTGATTAGCTTTATTTTATCCTTTGAGTATCTCAGGGTCTTGTTAATCCGTCGTGGCGAAAATTCGGGATCATCAGGCAGGAGTGGCTTGAATGGTATCTTAAAAAACGAGTGCAGTGTCTGTCCTTGGACGTTCACCGCAGCTATTCCTGTCGGAGCCAGCACCACGTGCTTTTTCTCTGTATGAGCGCAGATATATCTCAGAAACGTACTCTTGCCGGTCCCTGCCTTGCCGGTCAGGAACACCGAGCGATGCGTCTTCTGTATCATATTCCACGCGTTCTGAAACTCCGTGTTACGCAGGTCTATATTTTCAATTCCCGTTTTCTCCATAATTATCCCACAAATTTACAAAAAATCCCTCCATCTCGCAAATCCCACACCATTTCCCTCATTCGCACTGTAATTTGAATCAAGAGGCGATGACATCATTCTGCCATCGCCTCGTAATTTAAGTATGTGTTTTGTATTATTAGAATCTGAATCCTATTGTACACGACAGGCGGTTGCTGTTGTCCTTCACTGCCGTGTAGATGCCCTCGTCTATTGCGCGGTTACCACTTTCGTTCACATACTCTATCGGGGAGAACGCGTGGTACTCACTCTTCCTTGTCCTGTGCAAGTAGGCTAGGTCCAGATAGAAACTCCTGTAGTGGAACCCTACTCCGCAGGTAATGTAGTCCTGGCTCTTGTCAAACTTATATGAGGGATTATATCCCGATGTCGTTACAAACAGCTTATTGTCCTCCACATCCTTCTCCACCTGAGAGGTCTGGTGCTGATAGCCGGCGCGCAGGCTCCACGAATTGTTAATTCGGTATTCAGCGCCCACTCGCATAATGTGGGTGGGCTTCAGATACGTCTTCATCTCTTCCTCCGAACCCGGCTCCACGCGGCCTGCGTTGTCCAGAATCTTCATCGACTCGTTATCCACATACTCGTAGTCTGCGCTGATTATTGCCTTGCTGCCTATCACGCCTGCGATACCGCCCATGAAACGCCACGGGGTCCTGATCTTGTAACGGTATTCATTCACGGCCGAGCTGAAATTCTTCGTGTACGAACCTTTCTCTATTTCGTCACCGTAGAACTCTGCGCTCATGTTTGCGTCCCACACGTCCTTCATGTCATAGAATGTCGGGGTATGGAATGCAAGACCTATTCTCAGAGCGTTCACCGGCTTGAATATCAAGCCCAACTTAAAGTTGTATCCGTTACCCGTCGTGCGCGAGTTGTTCACTAAGCCGAATGTGGTGTTACCTTTCACTATCGTTGCTATGTCACCAGGATCGTCCAGCACCTCAGTGTTTTCCAGCTGCTCGCCGTAGTAGTTGTAGTAGTGGTAGTCCAGCGATGTTATTCCAAGGCTCATTCCCCAGTAAACCACATCTTGGACATTGCCGCCCAAGCTGATGTTATACTGGTCTGTCTCACCCCATTCGTCCACTTCATACTCGGCGTAACCCGATGTTCCGTTCAGACCCAGACCTGTGTAGTTGGTACCGCCTGTCGGAATTATCACACCGCAGTTGTAACCCAGCACGTTATAGGCATAACTCGTGTTGCTGAACGGGCTGTAGTCATACTCGTGGTTCATATACAATTTCGATGGCTCCACTCCCTCACTGGTGGCAAGATCTGCCATGAAATTGGTGATTGACGTCGGTATCCCTAGCAGTCCGCCCATGTAACGGCGGTTAAACGTGTTGTTGCGCGTGTAGCTGAAGCCCCAGTTGAAATACTTCAGGGTACTGCCAATCTTCAGAGAACCCACATAACCCACGTTGTTTACCACCACCTTAGTCTGGTTTGTGGCTGTCACACCCTCCGGTCTCGACGAGTTCATGTCAAGCCCGAATGAAAAACCGATATCTGAACTGCGGTACACGCCTATCCCGCCTGGATTCTGATTCAGCGTCGAAATATCACCGCCGAGTGCACTGAAGGCTCCGCCCATCGACACAAACCGGCTCGTCCCTCGCAATTCGCTCGATGAATACTGCAACGCGTCGAACGTGTATTGTGCGTTTGCCAGCATCGGAAGTACGCATGCAACTACTAATAATATCTTTTTCATTTTCGTTATCGTTTCGTTTTAGTAATTCATATTTGTTATTCGTTTTACGCTTGGTTTAGTGCCTGTGGCCACCTCCGCCTCCGCCTGAGCGACCGCCCCCGCTATAACCGCCTCCTGAGCGTCCGCCGCTAAAGCCGCCACCGGAGTAACCTCCGCTTGAGCGTCCGCTACTATAACCCGACGAACTGCGGCTTCCGCTGTACGATGAACCGCTGCGTGATGTGCCGGGTGAGCGGTATGTACCGCTTGAGTGGCTACTACGGCCTGTGGAAATCGAGCTGCCTGTGCTGGGACTCACATTGTGTGTCCTGCTAGTTGACATTCCGCTACTTCGGTTAATAGTGCCCACATTACCTATGTTGCCTCTGCTGTTGCCGCGCGACGTCATGCCGCTTCCTCTATTCACGGTGGTGCCCACATTGCCACGACCCCTGTCGATGGTGCCGCCCACGTTGCCACGGCCGCGACTGTTGGTGATGCTGCCTCCGTTAAGGCCGCTCGCACCACGCCTTACTCCACTGTCACTCCACGAGCCGCGAGTAGAACCAAGTACGCGACCCGATGTGCGCCCCAGTCCTCCGTTCCTGTCAGGACGGCGATAGTTCGCGGTGCCGCCATAATATCCGCCATGGCCGCGGTAACCGCCGGCAATCCAGCCGCCGTGGTAGTATCTGTGGCCCCAGCCCCAGCGACCGCCCCAGCCCCAGTAATGTGCCGGACGATACCAACCCGGACCCCAGCCCCAGCCCCAGCTCCAGCCCCATGCGACTGGATGCCACGGACGATACCAGCCGAATGGGCGATACCAACCTGGACCATACCAGGAATCGTAATACCAAGGATCATATACCGTGGTCCAACCCCACCCCCATGCAGGAGCCCATGTCGAGCCCACTACCAGATTAATGGTCGGTGTGTCGTTATAGTACAGCTCCAGCAACTCCGCATCTTTCAGGTTAATCACTATCTGCGGATTGTCAAAGCGCTCTATCTTCTCAGTGTTCGAGAATGTAGAGGTCTCTTTGTAAATAGTGTCTCTCTCCTCGTAATAGTAATTGTCATATTTTCCCCCATGGCGGTTGTATTCATCCACATCTCGCCCATTTTCCACCGTCGTTGTCACAGTTGTCACCTGATAAGTTGGTTGCACAGTCGTCACCTTCGTCGGTGTAATCACAGTCACCTTCTGCTTCTTCTGTGATGAAGAAGAATCGTAGTAGATGTCATCGTAGTCCTGTGCATAAGCCGAAATTCCAACGCCCAAGACTAACGTCCAAATCAGTGTCAATAATTTCGTGTTCATTGCTTTATCTGTTTAAAGTTAGTTATTTCTTTTAAGTTATGATTTAGACTCCCAAATGCTTTGAAAGTTTAATCCCGACGCTAAGGTACGACTTTTTATTCGCATTCGCGCAATTTCGCCAATAAATCTTTCTCTATTAGAACACTTGAACAACCGTTTCACTGCATCAGTCCACGCTCTTTCTCACGTTAAAAATAATTAACGACCCTCAACTTCATTTTGCTGTGGGTCGTTAACTGTTCTGTTATGTGGATTGTTTATTTCACCTTCTTGAGCACTTTCTTGTTTATCACTACTGGATATTTGGCCTTAAGTTCTTCAACCCATTTCTTCTCCAGCTCGTCCTGGTATGCCGATGTCACTTGTCCCAGCACGTCACCTGCCGCTTCGGGCTGGTTCTTGATGCCGCCTTCCAGCACCATGGCTGTAGTGTATTTCTTGTCCACTTGCTCGGGCTTGGCTCCGCCAAACAGCAGGTAATCCACCAACGGGTTCTCGCCCTTTGCCACAAGCATGCGCTCCATCTTGATGTCGCTGTGATACTTGTTAAACAGTTTCGATGTCAGTGAGTCGGCTTCTGCCCACTGCGCTATGTCGGCTTTCACCAGATTCATCACGCTGTCGTTCTTGGCCTTCAGGATTATGCCCTTAAAGTGTGGAGTGTCCCAGTTGAAGTCAGCACGATGCTGGTTAAAGTAGTTCTCCAGACCCTCTGTGTCCTTGCTCGCACCTTCCCACACTTTCCGGTTGCTTATCTCAAACAGCAGGTTGCCATCGTGATATTCATTCAGCAGGTTCATGAAATCGGGGTTCTTTTCTATCAGTGCGTTCTGATAGTAGCGCATCAGTTCTTCTCCGCCAAACACTCCGGCACGCTGCATGATGTAGTATTTTGCCGGCACTATATCCGACTTCTCACGCGTGGTGAGCCTGGTAGAGAAGCGAGATACAGGTATTGTCACATTGTCGAAGGTGCAGAAAGTAACGTTCGATTTGCCCAGCACGTCGGTCACATAGATTGAATCATAGCTTCCATAAGCATTCAGAGTTTCGTCTATATACTTCTCAAAACCGGGGTTCATCTTGAAGTTACACTCTTTCTTCAGCTGCTCAATCTTGGCCTGACGAGGACGTTCTGAGCGTTCATCCATCATAATTGTCTGATGCAGCCTGTCCTTAATCTCTTCAAAACTCGGATTGGGCTTGCTGTCCAGTTTCTTCACAATGTGATATCCGTAGGGCGTCTCAAATGGCTCTGAAATCTCGCCGTTGGCAAGGCTGAACGATACGTCTTCAAACGGCTTCACCATCCTTCCGAAACCGAACCATGGCAACTTGCCGCCGTCCTTTGCCGAACCCGGATCTTCCGATTCTGCCTTTGCTATTGCCTCAAAGTCTTCGCCGTTCTTCACACGCTCATATATCGAGTAGATGGCTTCTTTTGCCTTAACCTTCGCGCTGTCGCCTTTGTCCTTGTAAAGTTTAAGGATGTGTTCCACCAGCACTGTCCCCTTTGTCTCTTTATCAGAGAGCGTTTTCACAATGTGGTAACCATATTGGGTCGGGAACGGTTTGGAAATCTCTCCCACCGGAGTGGCGAAAGCGGCCTCTTCAAAGGTGATTGGGAAACGTCCTGCTATCACAAAGCCCTGATTACCCTTGTTGCGCTGAACTGTCCTATCTACTGAGTATTTCAGTGCGGCTTCCTCAAAGTCCGCCCCGTTTTTCAGCGCTGTGTACAGGCTGTCCATGAACATACTCTCTTTCACCCCTCCGAATATGCCGTTGCCAAGCGGACGCATAATGTGACTTGCCTCCACTGTGTGAAGTGTGCGCTGATATGCTTCTTTCTCCAGTTCCTCAATCACGGTAGTGTCCTGCAGGAATGGTGCCACTATGTCGCGGCGGTAGCCTTCCAGCTCCTTCTTGAAACTTTCCAGTGTGTCCAGACCGGCAGCCTCTGCGTCTGCAACCTTCAGTTTGTACACCACAAATCTGTCAACGTACTGCTCAAGGCTCTCTTTCTGCAGCTGTTGAGCATTGTTCTTATGGTAAAGATACTCAAATTCCGATAATTTCACATCCTTACCGTTTATTGTCATCAAAACTGGATCTTTTGCCGCAAAGGCTATGACTGCCGATGCAGCCATCGTTAATAACAACAATTTTTTCTTCATAATTTATCTCTAAACTTTATTTTTTGCGATTTAACTGTAATTAATAACGATTATCATCGTGAAAAATTACATCGGTAGCCACTTTTTTAACTTTATTTATACACAATTGTCCATTAGTTGCCCATTTCACTCATAAACTTTATTCTGATAAGCCTTATCTCTTCTTCTTTGTATTCCGGACCCAGTTCGGCACGGGCCACGCTCAGTCGGTCGGTGTCGCTGTTCCTGAAGTAGTCCTCAATCTCTTCCTGCACGTCTTCGTCCATGGTCTGGTCTATGTAGTACTGGATGTTGATTTTTGTGCCGGAATACACTATGCTCTCTATCTCGTTCAGAAGCTCGTTCAGCGTCAAGCCGTTGCTCTCAGCGATTGCGTCCAGAGCCACCTGGCGGTCTATGCTCTGTATCAGCAGCAGTTTCAGCTTGCTCTTGTTCGGAATTGTCAGCACTCGCATGTCCTCCGGACGCTCTATCTCATTCTCCTCCACATGCTTCTTGATTAACTTCACAAACTGCTCTCCGTACCGCTTAGCCTTGCCCTCGCCCACTCCCGGGATGTTCTTCAGCTCTTCCAGCGTGATGGGGTATGTTGTCGCCATCGCTTCCAGCGACGGATCTTGGAATATCACGTATGGGGGCAAGTCGTGCTCACGGGCTATCTCTTTGCGCAAATCTTTCAGTATCGAGAACAACTCCGGATCCACGGCGCTTGTCCCCTCGCTGTGCATCGGAGTCCCTTCGGTATCGCTGAAGTCATTGTCCTCCACCATCTCAAACGTTGTGGGCGATTTCAAGTATTCCTTGCCCTTGTCGGTCACCTTCAGTAATCCGTAATTCTCAATCTCCTTGTCTATTAAGCCTGCGATTATGCCTTGCTGAATAAGCGCGTTCAGGAATTTCTCGTCTCGGTTCTCGGTCGAACCGAATTCCTCCAGTTCATCGTGCTTATAGGCCTGAATGTCGGGCGTTGACTTTCCCATCATTACGCTTATCACGTATTCGGCCTTGAATTTCTCTTTCACGGCAAGGATGGTTTCAAGAGCAGCGCACATCTCATCTGTCACGTTAATTCTCTTCTTCGGATGCAGGCAGTTGTCGCAGTTACCGCAGTTGTCCTCGTTGTATTCTTCTCCGAAGTAGTGAAGAAGTGATTTCCGGCGGCAAACACTCGACTCCGCGTAGTTCGCAGTCTCGCGCAGCAACTGCTTGCCTATCTCCTGCTCTGCCACCGGCTTGCCCTGCATGAATTTGCGCAGTTTGTCCAGGTCTTTGCGGCTGTAGAATGTCACGCACTGACCCTCACCTCCATCGCGGCCTGCTCGCCCGGTTTCCTGATAATATCCTTCCAGACTCTTTGGTATGTCATAGTGAATCACGAACCGCACATCTGGCTTGTCTATCCCCATTCCGAAAGCTATCGTCGCCACTATCACATCCACGTCTTCATGAAGGAACGCATCCTGATTCTCCGACCTGACGGCACTTTCCATTCCAGCATGGTATGCAAGGGCCTTTATGCCGTTCACGCGCAGCGTCTCAGCAAGCTCTTCCACCTTCTTGCGGCTCAGGCAATAGATGATTCCCGACTTCCCCTCCATCGACTTGATGTAGCGGATTATATCCTTGTCCACGTCTTTTGTCTTGGGACGTACGTCATAGTATAGATTGGGGCGGTTGAACGACGACTTGAACACCGTCGCGTCCAGCATTCCCAGATTCTTCTGGATGTCGTGCTGCACCTTCGGTGTGGCAGTAGCCGTTAGTGCTATGATTGGTCGGGGACCTATTTCGTTGATTATCGGGCGAATTTTCCTGTATTCAGGCCTGAAATCATGACCCCATTCCGAGATGCAATGCGCCTCATCCACCGCGTAGAACGATATGGGCACACTTTTCAGAAACTCTGTGTTCTCGAGCTTTGTCAGCGACTCCGGTGCCACGTAGAGCAGTTTTGTGATTCCGCTCACTATGTCACTTTTCACAGCCTCTATCTCTCTCTTCCCCAGCGACGAGTTGAGAAAATGAGCTATACCGTTCTCCTCGCTATAGTTGCGCATAGCGTCCACCTGATTCTTCATCAGTGCTATCAGCGGAGAAATCACTATGGCTGTTCCTTCCATCAGTAGCGCCGGTAATTGGTAACACAGCGACTTACCTCCGCCTGTCGGCATCAGCACAAATGTATCGTGCTCCGCCAGCAGGTTCTCCATTATCTGCTCTTGGTTACCTTTGAAAGTGTCAAAACCGAAGTACTTCTTTAATTCCTCTATAAGTATGCTTTTATCGACCATGATACACAGCCCAACTCAAGTTTTTTTGTTGAAATTTAGAATATACAAATATAAGCAAACTTTTTTGATTATCAAAATAAAATTTCATTTTCTTTCAAATTTAAGCAAAAACTCTTCTTGCAAATTGAGGCAAAATAAGCAGGAGGCTTTCTTTCTGTGAGCCTCCCGCCTGAGTGTTTCATCGCTGTGCTGCGTGCAATCGTTGCGAAATCCATGCTTTTAGCTCTGTTGTGGACTAATCATTTCGCATCATCTCCATGTTCACATTTTCCAGCTGCTTCTGAGCATATTCCTTTGTCAGTACAAATTTGCGCTCCTTCTTTCCCGGAACCTCATACATCACGTCTATCATTATTGCCTCAAACAGCGAGCGCAGTCCTCTGGCGCCAAGTTTGTATTCTATGGCCTTGTCCACCACATACTCCAGCACATCTTTGTTTATTTCCAGCATAGTTCCGTCCATCTGAAGCAGTTTCTTGTACTGTTTCACAATCGCGTTCTTCGGCTCTGTCAGAATGCGGAGCAGCGCGTCTTTGTCTAATGGCTCTAAACTCGTTAGGATGGGTAGGCGTCCTATGATTTCCGGAATCAGTCCGTACGACCGTAAATCCTGAGGTGCTACATACCTGAGAAGCATCTCGCGCTCCACTTGACGCAGTTTGCTGTCCGTGCCGTAGCCCACTACATGTGTATTCATTCTCAAGGCTATCTTGCGCTCTATTCCCTCAAATGCGCCTCCGCAGATGAAGAGGATGTTCTTTGTATCCACTGCAATCATCTTCTGCTCAGGATGCTTGCGGCCGCCTTGAGGCGGAACATTCACAACCGAGCCCTCAAGCAGTTTTAACAGTCCCTGCTGCACGCCTTCTCCGCTCACGTCACGAGTTATCGACGGATTGTCGCCTTTGCGTGCTATCTTGTCTATCTCATCTATGAACACGATTCCGCGTTCGGCCTCGCTCACGTTGTAGTCGCACGCTTGGAGCAATCTCACCAGCAGGCTCTCTATGTCTTCGCCCACGTAGCCCGCCTGCGTCAGCACCGTAGCATCCACTATGGCAAAAGGCACTTTCAGCATCTTCGCGATGGTCTTTGCAAGCAGCGTCTTGCCAGTTCCGGTTGGGCCAACAATGAGTATATTGGATTTTTCTATCTCCACATCGTCTCCCCGGTCCTGAGAAAGGCGCTTGTAGTGGTTATATACAGCTACCGAAAGGAATTTCTTCGCTTGCTCCTGCCCTATCACATAACCGTCAAGGTATTGCTTTATCTCCTCGGGGGTTGGAAGCTTGCCTAAGTCGGGCGTCTCTTGCCCCGAAGAAGCCTTCTTGCGACCGAAGTATTCTTCCACTATCTCATGTGCGCTCTCGGCGCAATCATTGCATATATAGCCGTCCACACCCGGAAGTAGCACCAATACCTCGTCACTACTCCTACCACAAAAATTACAATGTGCTTTCTGCTTTTGTCTATTTGCCATCCTCTATTTCACTTATTTTGCCTTCTCCAGTATTTTGTCTATCATTCCGTAGTCCAGTGCTTCGCCCGACGTCATCCAGTAGTCACGGTCGCTGTCTGCGTACACTTTGTCGTAGCTCTGGCCTGAATGGTCGGAAATGATGGTGTACAGCTCTTTCTTCAACTTCAGTATCTCACGCGACGTGATTTCTATGTCTGAGGCCTGACCCTGAATACCGCCCATCGGTTGATGTATCATCACGCGAGAGTGCTTCAGCGCAAAGCGCTTGCCCTTCTCTCCGGCCACCAGCAGAACGGCTGCCATGCTTGCCGCCATTCCGGTGCATATAGTTGAAACATCGCTACTGATATACTGCATCGTGTCATATATTCCCAGACCCGCATACACCGAGCCACCGGGCGAATTGATGTAGATTGACACGTCCTTGCCCGGCTCCGACGAATCAAGGAACAGAAGTTGTGCCTGTATCACGTTGGCCGTGTAGTCGTCAATCTGAGTGCCAAGAAAGATAATCCTGTCCATCATCAGGCGCGAGAACACGTCCATCTGAGCCACGTTAAGTTTGCGCTCCTCTATAATCGTTGGCGATATGTAACTGCTGGTAATGTCGTTAGCGTACTGGTCCAGTGCCAGACCGTTCATACCAAGGTGATTCACTGCGAAATTTCTGAATTCGTTTTTCATATATCCTTACTTTTTAAAACTTTTACAAAATTAATAAATTAAATCTGTCTATTAAAACTCTACAGCAATTATCGTGCCAAATTTTCATTTTCGCTACCACAACACCTGCTCCGCCTCATATTCTGATGGCAAATTATAAGTTGGGACACGCCTTTGTCATGCATGCCCCAACTATTATGTCTCATCTCGCTCTATCCAGAATCTCTTCCTCGGCGAGATTCATGATTTCTTTTTCTTCTCAACTCGTTTCGAGGCATGAATCGCTCCTGTGGAACACACAAGCAGACACAGATGGCAACCCACGCATTTTGTCCCTAAAATCTTAGGCTGACGAGTTTCGGGGTCGAATGTTATCGCCTGATGCCCTCCGTCCATACATGATGTGTGGCAACGACCGCAACCTATGCACGTCTCGCGGTCTATCATCGGATAAACTATCGTCGTCCTGTCCAGATTATGCGGCGTTTCAAAGTACGGCAATTCTTCTCCCACAAGGTCCGAAAGGTGTTCCACCCCTCGCTCTTTCATATAGGTCTGCAGCCCCAACTTCAGGTCATCTATTATCCTGTATCCGTATTGCATCACTGCCGTGCACACCTGAACATTACGGCAACCCAACTGGATAAACTCCAGTGCGTCGCGCCACGTCTCTATCCCTCCTATACCGCTCAGCTGAAGGTTCTTCATTATCGGGTTCTTTGCCAATTCCAGTATGAATCGTTGCGCTATTGGCTTCACGGCCCTGCCTGAATATCCCGACACCGTCCGTTTCCCCGATACCGCCGAACGCTCGTTCATTGTCACGCTCTTTATCGTGTTGATGGCTGAAATGCCGTCTGCACCGGCATAAAAGCCGCCCATTGCGGGTTCTGATATGTGTGTGATATTTGGAGTCATCTTCGGTATCACCGGTATCGACACGTTGCGTTTCACGTATGCTGTGTAGAACGTCACCAATTCCGGGTTCTGCCCCACGTCCGAGCCCATTCCGGCAAGCCGCATCTGTGGGCACGAGAAATTCAGCTCTATCGCATCCACTCCGGCGCGCTCTGCCATCTTGGCAAGCACTATCCATTGACGTTCTGTCTGGCCCATTATCGAGGCCACCACTATCTTCGACGGATAGTTCTCTTTCAGCTTTTTCAGTATTGCAAAGTCCTCTTTTACCGGATTCTCGCTCAGCTGCTCCATGTTTCTGAAACCGAAAAAGTCGCTCCTGCCGTCTTCACTTACTGCGTCAAATCTCGGCGATACCTCATTTATTTCCTGCATACAGATGGTCTTGTAGAACACTCCACCCCACCCGGCGTCAAATGCGCGGGCCACCATCTCGTAATTTGTGCACACGGCCGAAGATGCCAAGAAAAACGGATTCTCACACTTAATTCCACAGAAGTCTATACTCAGGTCTGGCAACTTGCTTTCAGCGGCTGAACCTGGATTCTGTGCTTTAACTGTTTCCACCATTTCTCGTATGCGAATGGGACGGTCGTAGTGTATGCAGGCTTTCTCTGCAGCTTCCAAGTCTTCTCCACTGCATTTGTCCATCCACCGTAACGCACACTTGGCGTTGTCAAATCGTATCGCTCGTATTGCACGTGCAGGGTCACCTGTTTTGCAGGCCTTGCTGCATGGCGCGTCAATGCACATAAGGCAACGAGAGGCTTCTTCTTTTGGTCTTAAGGTTTTCATGTCAATCTGTTGTGTTTTATTATCCATGACAAAGTTAATAATTAATTTCAATAATTCATAACTTTAAGTCAAAAAATGGGGACGCACTACTAATTTTGTGCGCCTCCATATATCTTGGCTGTGACGGGATTTCGTCTTATTTCTCAAACAGTTTGTTAAATTCCTCCACTGTCACGCTCTTCTCTTCTATTGTCACGCTATCCTTGATAGCCGCGTACACCTTGTCGTCCATAGCCTGATTGCTTATCTGCTCGCTGTATTCGGGCTTCTCCAGCAATTCGTGGGCGTAGCGGTCAATCACGTCGTCTGGCAAGTTGCTCATGCCGTACTGAGCAAACTGCTGAGCGGCCATGTAGCGTGCGTATTTCACCTTGTCCTCGGCCTCTATCTTCACTTCCAGATTGCGCGCAATCTTCTCGCGTATCAGCTGCCACTGCAGGGCATCCGACGTCTTGTCATAGTCTTCTGCCACCTGCTCTGCCGTCTTGTCATGGCTCTTGGCTGTCAAGAAGCGCTTCAGGAACTCGTCGGGAAGTTCCAGCTTGCCCACCTTCTTGCGGAGCACGCGCTCTGCATCCACCGTGAAGCGATAGTTGCTGTCAGTCTTCAGTTGGTTGCCTATCATTTCCTTTATCTTGGCCAGATATTCCTCTTCGGTCTTGGCCACGTCTTTGCCCAGAACGTTGTCAAACAGCTCCTGGTTCATCTCGGCATCTTCGTTCACCATGATTTCGTCTATCTTAAGCCTGAAGTCGCTCTTGATGTCAGCTGCCTGAGCCTTGTCTATATTCAGCATCGAGGCCACTTCTGTGTCACTATCGCCCGAAGCTTTTGCCGGATTTATCACAATCTCAGCGCCGGTCTTGGCTCCTATAAGTTTCGCTTTCTCCTCTTCATCCTTGACGTAGCGTGGCATCAGCACTGTGCGCTCCACCTTAAGGCCGTTTTCCTTTTCACTTCCGTCCTCGTTAAGCTCAGTCAGGCTTCCGCGTATCAGTGAGTCTTCTGCGGCCTCTTCGCCCGGCACTTGTTTGCCGAAGCGCTTCTTGAACGAGTTGTTCTGGTTGTCAATCATTTCCTGACTCACCTCTATGTTGTAGTACGGTATCTTCACACGCTTGTCAAGTTTGCACTCAAAATCAGGAGCAAGACCCAGGTCAAACTTGAATTCATAGTCACGCTCTTTATCAAAGTCAAACTTAGATTCCACGTTCATCATGGGCTCACCCAGCAAGTCCACCTTGTTGTTCACTATATATTCCGACAGGGCTCGCGATACCTTGTGGTCAACAACGTCAGCGCGAACGCTTGCGCCATACAACTTCTCCAGCAGCTGTGCCGGCACTTTGCCCGGACGGAAACCCTTTATGGGACGGCGCATACCCATCTCCCTCAAACCTTTCTTGAAATCGTCTTTGTAGTCTTCCTCGGTAATCGCTATCGTCAGCACGGCTGTCACGTTACCTGTTTTGTCAAATGTTACGTTCATTTTCTCTTTATATTCTGTTATAATTAATTACTTCTTTTTTTGCAATCAGTCTGCAAAATTACATCACTTATTCGTTTCACGCAAATTTCGTGCCCACATTTAACGCATTTTCACCTGCTCATGGAACCATTTGCTGATTGTTGCGCAGCGTCACTCGTCAGCTTTACATCCTGTTATGCTCTCGGTTCAGCGCAAAAAAGCGCCAACTATCACAGTCGGCACTTCCTCTGGTTTTTATATAACATTTTGAAACGATTACTTTTCTCTTTTATGTGTGCTCTATAAATTAACTTGCGATAATTTTGATTTCATATCGAGTAGATGCGAAGTCAAAGATGAAGCAGCGTAGCGGGCTACGTTGCATGACTTTAGCACAGCAGATACTGATAGAAAATCAAAATCAACCAAGGACACATCGTTATTTTTATTAATTTATCGAACACACCTTTAGTAGGAAAGGACTATGTGATTTTCCTCTGCCATGCGTCGCATGTTCAGAATTGCATAGCGCATACGCCCAAGCGCGGTATTTATGCTCACATTAGTGCTGTCCGCTATTTCTTTGAAACTCATGTTGCGGTAATAGCGCATCACCAGCACTTCGCGCTGATTTTCGGGCAATGCCTTTATCAGGCGGCGTACATCGGTCTGTATCTGACTCGTTATCAATTCGTCCTCCACGTTGGCCTCGCATAGCTCCTTGCGGTTCAGCACGTTTATCTCTGTTGAATCGGTCGAGCACTGGTTCTCGGCTTTCTCCTGGCGGAACGAGTCTATTATCAGATTATGCGCAATACGCGTAATCCATGCGGCAAACTTTCCGTTCTCCACATAGCGTCCTTGCTTGATAGTCATAATTGCTTTCACAAACGTCTCTTGAAAAATGTCGTTTGCGAGATCTTCATCTTTTACCGAATGATAGATGTACGTGAAAATGCGGTCCTTATGACGCTCTATTAGCGTGTCAAATGCCTCATTACACCCATCGACATACGAAGCCACTAATTGCTCGTCGGTCAGTTTACTATGAATTTTCATTACCAATTATTACTTAATGTTCTTATTGAGTAATGTTCACGTCGATAGGCAAATTTTGTTTTATTTAATATTCAATTTAATGTGATTTTTTATGTGTAAATCGTTGCAAATTTACACACAATTTTTGTAATTCCAAACTTTTTCTTTAAAAAACCACGGCAACCGCATCAAAATTTGAGATTGCCGATTAGTTCTTTCAAGTAATCTTG
>CALAVE010000082.1 GCA_937892215.1 uncultured Porphyromonadaceae bacterium | reverse complement strand
TCGTTCCCGATGAGGCTATGCCATACACGGCAGAGACCTTTGCGAAGTTCAACCAACAGGAAATGAAGTCGCAGAACAAGACCGAGCAAGCCGTTAAACTTGGCAAGACCGTGAGCGACGATAGCTTCAAGGGTATTGTCAGAACCATCAACGGCTATGACACACTGGGCGACTTCTACAATGACGCACAGGCGAGCCTTGGCGCAGTCTATGACCTGCACAATGCAGGTGTTGTACCACAGGCACAGTTGGCAGAAATGGTTGACGGTGTTCGCGGACAGGAGAAACTGAGTGCCGTCGGTCGTGAGTTCTTGGAAAACATGCTCATCGGCAAAGCCTTTGAGGGCGACCCCGAAGTAGTGCGTATGCTCACGGCAGAGCCAGCCATGCGTCAGACCGTCATCACCGCACTTGGTGAGATTGTCGATAACATTGCCCTTGGTGGCGACTGGTCTTTGCAGGGAGAGTTGGCAGATGCCGTGAAGTTGTGTTTTGATGCACGACAAGGCGGTGCCAAGTACGGCGAGATTGTCAGCACCTACGCACGTCAAGGTGTGTTGTTTGCAGACCCCGACGAGTTGCAGACCGTAGCAGACTTCAATAATGCTACCATGCTGATGCTTGCCGACGTGCTGAACGACAAGCGCGTTACCTTGCTGAAGACTACACTTCAATTATACAATAACAACGCAAGACAAAGCGCGTCTGGACAAACCGACCTGTTTGCAGGTGGCATTCAGAGCCGCGAGGACATCTTGCGAGACGTAATCACATTTATCAACGAGAATTATGGCAAACGAAAAGAAATCGAAGCAGCCCGGGCAGAAGCCGTGGAGCGCAGAAAAGCAGAGAGCGTTCAACAAGATGGCACTCCTCCAGCAGTCGGCACAGATGGCGAAGCAACAGCAGAACCCAGTGCCGAACCTACACCAGTAGAGGCTACCGAACCAGTAGAAGCAGAGCCTAATGCCGTGCAATCAGCATTGGCAGCAGCCGAGCAGGAAACCAATGTAGAGCCTACCGACGCACAGAAAGCGGCAGGCAACTTCAAGAAAGGACACATCAAGATTGATGGTTATGACGTTACCATCGAGAACCCGAAAGGCTCTGTACGTCGTGGTACTGATGCCAGCGGCAAGCAGTGGGAGCAGGAAATGCAGAACACCTACGGCTACATTCGTGGCACGGAGGGCGTTGACGGCGACCACATCGACGTGTTCTTCTCCGAAGACCCCTCGCAGGGTGATGTGTTTGTCGTTGACCAAGTGAACAAGGACGGCAGCTTTGACGAACACAAGGTGATGTATGGTTTCCCCGACATCGAGAGCGCACGAAAGGCATACCTCTCCAACTATGAAGATGGTTGGCAGGGACTTGGTGCCATTACTCCTGTCAGCAAAGAGGAGTTCAAGAAGTGGATTGACAGCAGCCACCGCAAGACGAAGCCGTTTGCGGAGTACAGCAGCGTTAAGCCACTTGGCGACACACAACTTGGTGAACGAGCATCCAATCAGATAGAACCCGACTTTGAACCGAAGTACACTATTCACCCCAAGCCATACACAACAAAGCGTGGAAAGGTGCTTGACATGCAACTATTGCAGTTCCCAACAGAACTGTCAAAGGAACAGCAGCGAGCAGCCGCCATTCTTGCGCGTGAACTGAAAGGTTGGTGGAGCAAGGAAGATAACGGCTTCTTGATGAGGAGTGTTGACGATGCCGAGCAGTTGGTTAAGAGTATTCTTGACGAAGAAGCCGTGCAGGACGCACAGCCTTTGTCCGTTGAAGATGTGGCAACAGTCACCGACCAGGCAGATATGAAAGCCGTAGATGAAACCATCAAGATAGAGCAAGAGCCACAGACCACTCCACAGTATGACTACGACCGTGAGGATGATGTCTATGACAAGACTTTGACAGGACTTCGCAACATACTCAATGACCGTAAGCGTGGAGCAATCCCCAATATCAAGAGTATTGAAAATGTTATCCGCGACCTGCGCAAGCGTGCCAAGACCATTGAGGAAGGCATGGCTACCGCAGCAGGTGAGACAATTCCACAGGCATTTGACGCACT
Source organism: uncultured Porphyromonadaceae bacterium (assembly GCA_937892215.1). Lineage (GTDB taxonomy): Bacteria > Bacteroidota > Bacteroidia > Bacteroidales > Muribaculaceae > Sodaliphilus. Next base: position 48,655 of record CALAVE010000082.1, on the reverse strand, counting down.
TGCCAACCTCAACGGCAAGCGACGTGCCTACGAGCAGTTTCTTTCCGACATCCGCAAGAAGATGGCAGAGACCGAGTGCGACGATGCACTTGCCGCTCATGGTGTGAAATTGGGTGACAAGATTATGTATAAAGGCAAGGAAGCAACCATCCATGATGCAGATACAAGGCAAGTAACGCTTGACGTTGGCTTGGCACCAGTGCTGTATGAGGTTACAGATTGGGAGAACGTGGAACTACCAAAGCACGAACCAGCGACCCCACAGCCGAAGAAAGTCAATGTAGAGAGCCTTATGGGTGAACTCAACGAAAAGGGCGAAGCCAAGTTGAGCGACCACACCGAGGAAGCCAAACAAGAAGAAGCCCCAAAGACTGAGCAGGAGCAGCGCAAACAGGAGGAGAAGAAAGCCAAGAGCAAGTGGGTTGACGATGCCGACGCAGAACGCTTTGAGCAACTTCGCCAACGTCTGCGCAAGAAACTTGGTGGTCAGTTGAACATGGGTGTTGACCCCGAAGCGTTTGCAATCGGTGTTGAAATGAGTTATCTCATGCTGAAGCACGGCGCACGCAAGTTCGGAGAGTTTGCCAAGCAGATGATAGAGGCACTTGGCGAGAATGTGCGCCCCTACCTCAAAGCATTCTACAATGGCGCACGCGACCTGCCCGAAATGGCAGACTACGAAAAAGAACTGACCCCTTACGACGAGGTACGCAAGTTTGACGTGATGAACTTCGACAAAGAGGGAGCAAAGGATATTGTTGCCACCGCTGAACACATCGTGCGCGAGCAAGCAGCCGAGCGTGAGGCAAAGGAGGCAACCAACGAACTAAAACAAGAACGCAATGAGCAAAGAAAAGAAACAGAGCAAGAAGTCGCAGCAAATACAGAGGCTCTTGCAAGCGAAGCAGCAACTGTTGCAAGCGAAGTCGAAAGTAAACTCCCGTCTGCAAGAAGTGAGCAAGAAGTAAACGACCTTGCAAAGAGTATCGACGATGCCATCGACAAGGTGAACGACCAACTGGCATTGCTTGGTTACTATGAGGCAGAGCCAGTGGAGAGCGACTTCAACGAGGCATACGGCTACATGCGCAATGCTGAGAAGAAAGCCGTGAAGAATGTCACGGAGTTGTTTAAGATGCTGACAAAAGAACTCGGCATCAGCGACCCTGTTATGTATGATACCAAGGGCAAGAAACAAAAGAGTGTGACGGCAAATATCGCACCTGCAGGTGGTGATGTAACCATGCGCTTTATGCTGAACCGTGAGAAAGGCGTGGAGTTGTATATCGACTTCATGCTGGAACCCGACTACGAGAATAACCGTGACAACCTTGTGTTGAAAGGTATCATGTACCGTCCCGAAAGAAATCTTCCTAACGGTGGACATGACTATCTGCGTGCCAACAACTTCTTCCCGGTTGATGTTACCATGCCACAGATGCTGCAAGGCATCAGAAGTGTGTGCCAAGAATGGTTACCGGCAGAGGACTATGTGGCAATGGCACAGCGTATAGCAGCAGAAAATGCAGATAGTCAGCAAGAAAAGCCGTCAAAGGAGCGTAAATCTAAGAAAAAATCTGTATCTTTGCAGGAGCAAACCATCCCAGATTTGTTCAGTGGTTTGTTCAGTGAAGAAGATAGTAACTTAAAACCAACGAGCAATGAGCAAGAAGTACACGTACAACCTCGCACCAGCACTACCGGGCGAGAAAGAGGACACCAACGCGAACAGAATGAGCCGTTGGGAGAGAGCAAACAAAATGAAGATGAGCGACCTGACGCAGGAGGAGTGGTTAGACGTAGTGGAAACAATACTAAGTCTGACACCGCAGGAGGCTCGCGAGTATCTGAACCATCTGATGGCAAGCGTAATGTAAAGCCAGCCAAGCCCGAACCTGCACCCCTTGCAGAGAGCGAGCGCAAGAATACCCATAACAATCATGCCGAGCGCGGAACAGATTACGCGCCTAAAGGCACCAGCGCACGTATCGAAGCCAACATAAAGGCTATCGAGACGATGCAGCGTCTTATCGAGAGCGGCGAGCCAGCCACTCCCGAAGATATGTCTGTGCTTCGCAAGTTCAGCGGTTGGGGTGGCTTGGGTGCTGCTTTCAAAGAGAAAGTAAGTAGCGGTGATACTGGCTACAACCCACGTCTGCGCGACGACTACCAGCCAGCCAACCCAATCAACGCACGTCTGCGTGAGCTGCTTTCCCCCGAAGCATACGAAGCAGCCAACATGAGCCGAAACAGTGCATACTATACTCCTGCACCTGTTATTGATGCCATGTGGGACGTTGCGCGAGCAATGGGTTTCCGTGGTGGAAACGTACTGGAGGGAAGTGCCGGTATCGGCAACATTATCGGTCTGATGCCTACTGACATGAGTGAGCGAAGCAACATTCATGCCGTAGAGATAGACGAGACCACAGGAAACATACTCTCTCTGCTTTATCCCGATGCCAATGTAGAGGTGAAAGGATTTGAGAAAACATTTGTTCCTAATGGAAGTGTTGATTTGGCTATCACCAATGTACCTTTCGTTACAGGCTTGCGTGTGATGGACGAGACAGGCGACAAGGATTTGTCTCGCAGGTTCCATGACATTCACGATTTCTGTATTGCCAAGAATGTGCGCAAACTGAAAGAGGGAGGTGTGGGCATCTTCATTACGTCAAGCGGAACACTTGACAGCCCGAACTCCGCAAAGCTGCGTACATGGTTGGTGAATGAGGGCGGTGCAGATGTTGTCGGTGCTTTCCGTATGCACAACCAAACATTCGGTGGTACTGGTGCAACCTCTGATATTATCGTCATTCGCAAACGTGTGAATGGTCGCAAGAGTGCCAACGCCATAGACGTGAGCGGCACACTGCCCATCCGCACCGTACAGTACAATACTGGTGAGACAAAGCGCGGCAGCAGTGAGGTGATAATCAAAGACCTTGCGCTTGACGTGAACAAACACTTTGTTGAGCATCCCGAAGACATGGCAGGTGAAATGGCTTTCGCATTTGAGAAAGGCGACACCTACCGTGCAACCAGCAAGGCACTCTATCCAAGTCCAAGCATCAACCAAGAGCAGCGTCTATCAGAGTGGGCGCAGCAGTTCAAGGATATGGACTGGGACAAGGCAGAGGAGCGCGAGAGCCAGCAGATAGTGTATGAAGACTTGGGCGAAGATGTCAAGGAGGGCAGCATGTTACTTGACAGCGACGGCAATCTGTGTCTTGCACAGAGAGGAAAAGCCGTTCCTATCAACGTCAATGCCAACAAGGTTAAGGGACACACCAAGGCTGAGTGTTTCAACGCTTACAAGGCAATCAAGGATGCACTTGCCGACGTGCTGGAGTATCAGACTACCCACAGCGACGATAGCGGCTTGCAACAGCGTCTTACCAAGTTAAACAAGGCATACGACGCTTTTGTTAATACCTACGGACATCTGAACAAGAACACTTCCATTTCTTTCCTGCGCAGCGATATGGATTACCCAAGCATTGCAGCACTGGAGAGTGTGAGTGAGACAGGCGACAAGAGCGGAAAGCGTATTGTCACCTACGGCAAGACAGACATTTTCAGCCGTCGTGTCGTAGAGACCGAGAGCGAGCCGAGACCGACAACCATCAAGGACGGCATCATTGCCAGCATCTATCTTAACGGACGTGTCGATGTTCCATATATCGCCGAGCAGTTGAACATGAGCGACAGCGATGTGCGCCAGCAGATTATTGAAAGTGGACTTGGCTTCGAGAACCCGACCACAACCGAAATGGAAGTGTCGTATGAATATCTCAGTGGCAATGTCCGTGAGAAGTTGCGCCAAGCCCAAGAGAACAACACCGACGGACGCTATGACGCAAATATCAAAGCACTGGAGCGTGTTATCCCGATGAACATTCCTGCGCACCTCATCGAGTTTACGCTTGGCTCATCATGGGTTGAGCCGAAACTTTATGAAGATTTCGTAAAGGAGCGCACCGGGCTTGACGTGAAGTTGACAAATGCAGGTGGCACATGGATAATGAGTGAGCCATACTATACAAACACCGAGCAGAACAAGGCAATGGGTGTTATCAGTGAGAAGTGTGACAAGACCATTCTCGGACATGAACTTATCAAATCTGCTATCACCTGCAAGAGCATCAGCGTTACCAAGACTATCTCAACTGGCTACGGAAGCAGCAAGACCACAGAGACCATTGTGGATAAAGAAGCAACGATGGCTTGTGCCAACAAGATAGACGAAATACGCCAAGACTTCAAGGATTGGGCGCGTGGCAAGATGCAGGGCGACCCCGAAATGTCGGAACGCATGGAGCGCGTCTATAATGAACTGTTCAACAACAGTGTACCAAAGGAAATTCCCGACGAGTTTGTGCCGGAGCATTTCGGAGGTGCAGCCACTGTTGTGAACGGCAAGCCTTTCAAGTTGCGTCCTCACCAGGCAAAAGCCGTTATCCGTGCTACGACACAACCGCTGATGCTGGCTCATGAGGTAGGAACAGGAAAGACCTACACCCTTATCAGCACAGCAATGGAAATGCGCCGTCTTGGTACAGCACGCAAGCCAATGATTGTTGTGCAGAACGCCACCGTAGGACAGTTTGTTGCCAGCGCAAAGGCACTCTACCCCAACGCCAAGATACTGACCCTTGAAGATGCAGACCGCAACGCAGAGGGAAGACGTAACTTTTATGCCAAGATACGTTACAACGATTGGGACATGATTGTGGTGCCTCAGTCTGTGTTTGAGCGCATCCCCGACAGCGAGGAACGTCAAATCCGCTTTATCGAGGACAAGGTGGAGGAGAAGATGATGGTACTGGAGAAGATGCGTGAAGCCGCCACCGACGACCGCGACCCAGTATTGCGCCAAGCCCAGCGCGAGTTAGAGCAGCTTAACGACGAACTCAACGACCTCAAACTGGCATTGCAGGAGCGTAAGGCAGGTGGCAAGACCGAAAAGGACGAGAAACGCGAAGCCAAGACAAGGCAGAACGCGATGGTCAAGGCACAGGAAATGCTCGACCGCGAGACTGACGATGTAGCCAACTTCGACGATATGGGTATTGATGCCCTGCTTATCGACGAGGCACACGAATACAAACACCTTGGTTTTGCCACCGCCATGCAGCGCGGCGTGAAAGGTGTTGACCCCTCATATAGTAAGAAGTCGCAAGGCGTGTATCTGAAGACACAAGCCGTGCTGGAGAACAAGAACGGCAAGAATGTGGTGTTTGCCACAGGTACGCCTATCAGCAACACCGCAGCAGAGATATGGACGTTCATGCGCTATCTCATGCCAGCCGACACTATGCGCGAGTATGGCATCTATTATTTCGACGACTTCGTGCGCAACTTCGGCAATATCCAACAGATGCTGGAGTTTGCCACCAACGGCAAGTATAAGGAAAATAACCGCTTTGCCGGTTATGTGAACCTCCCCGAACTTGTGCGTATATGGGCAGGTGTCGCCGACACCGTGCTAACCCGTGAGGCAGGAGGCGTGAGCGACAAGATACCAAAGATGGAAGGTGAAAAGGCACAGGACATCTATCTGCCGCAGACGAAAGCCCTGCGCGGTGTGATGAAATTCGTGAAAGACCAACTCGACGATTACGAGAAGATGAGTGGCAAGGAGAAGAAAGAGAACAGCCACATTCCTCTCGTCATGTATGGTATTGCCAAAGCCGCCGCCGTTGATGCACGTCTTGTACTTGAAGATGCAGCAGACGAGCCGAACAGCAAGACCAATGAAGCCGTGCGTCAGACATTGCGCAGTCTTGAAGACACCAAGGAGTATAACGGCACCGTCGCCATCTTCGCCGACAACTATCAGAACAAGGCAACAGGTTTCAATCTGTATGAGGATATTCGCAAGAAACTCATAGAAGCAGGTGTCCCCGAAGCACAAGTTGTCGTGATGAAGTCCGGCATGAGTATCAAGAAGAAACTTGAAATCTTCGACAAGGTGAACCGTGGTGAAGTCCGTGTTATCATGGGCAGCACCTTTACGCTTGGTACTGGTGTGAACATCCAAGAGCGTCTGCACACCCTTATCCATGTTGACGCACCTAACCGCCCGATGGACTACACTCAGCGTAATGGCCGCATATTGCGTCAAGGCAACCTGCATAACGAATGGGGAATACCTGTTCGTGTACTCCGTTTCGGTGTGGAAGACAGCCTCGACGTTACCGCGTACCAGCGTTTGAAGACCAAGGGAGCGATAGCCGACAGTATCATGGAGGGCAAGAAGATTATGAGCAACTTGATGGAGAACCGTGTGCTGGAGGAGGAACAAGACCTGTTCGGTGACATCACGGCTCAGTTGTCGGGTAGCCAGTATGCCCTATTGAAGAACCGGGTGGAGAAAGAAGTGAAGAAGTTGGAGGCACGCAAGAAGCAGTGGGAAGCCGACCAAACATACGTTCACAATCAGAAGCCACGTCTGAAAGCACTCATTAAGGATAGTGAGGAACGAGCAAAGCGAAACAAGGAAGCCCTTGCAAAAGTTGAGGCCGCAAAGAATGATGGTATCACCATCGGCAAGATGAAGTTCCCAACCCTCGACGCTATGGCTGACTATATCAAGGACTATAACAGCAAGCAGCGCGAGCAGCAGGAGCAGGTGCGCACAGCATCGGGTTATAAATCCGAAGCCAAGAGCGACCTCACCGTTAGCGTCGGTGGCTTTGACTTCCATATCCATCGTGTTATCAGTAAAGAGCAAAAGCAGGAGAAAGGGCAACTCTCATTGTCGTTCTTCTCTAAGACTCAAATGACATACTCATGCCCCGAACTCGGACTTGAAGACGTGCCTGTAGAGGGTCAGCGTTTGAAGTCTGCACTGGAGGATATTGTGAACAACGTCATGAGCGGCAACGACTTCCGCGAGAAAGCAGAGTATGCCGATAGAGCCGCAGAAAGATACAAAGGTGAGTTGCAGCAAGTGGAGGCGCGTGACGGCAAACCGTTTGAGTATGCCAACGAGTTGAAGCAAGCAAAAGAGAAACTTGCCGAGTATGAGGAGTTGATGAAAGCAGAAATGGCAGAGAAAGAAGCCAAGTATGCCGAAATGGATGCTTCTGTTGAGGCAGCAAAAGGCGTACAACTTTCCGACGAAGACAGCGACGATGTTACCGAGGACACAGCAAAATACCGCATCCGTGAGGACGAACCACCAACAAAGACTGGCATCGGCTATAAGGTGTTTGTGTTGAAAGATGGCAAACTCTATCCTCCTATGGTTGCCAATCCTAACGGTGAGGCTACGCCAGTAGGTGTGTGGCTTGATGCAGATGCAGCCCCAGTCGCAGGTGTTACAAAGACAGGTCGCCAGCAGGTTAAGGCAGGTGGCAAGGGGACACAGGGAGGTAGTGGCAAGTTGGCATATCGTCCCGGTTGGCACTTGGGCGAGATACCATACGCGCTCCAGTTTAACCGCATGAACCCCGAAACAGGACAGCGAGAGTTGTTTCCTGCAAACTTTGTGTGGGCAGAAGTGGAGTATGCAAATGATGTGGACTACCAAGAGGAAGCCATGAGTTACGGTATGAATGCAAGCGGAAAATTCCAACACTCGCTTGCAGGACTGCCACGACTGCCCGAAAACGGTTCATACAGGTATCGCACCAATCCCGACCCGAACACAGACCCTTGGGTTATTACAGGCGCGATGAAAGTAAACCGCATCCTTAAACCGAGTGAGGTTGATGCAATGGTAGAAGCCGCAGGTCGTGAGCCTCAACAGCGACAGGCTGGTGCCATTACTGACGAACAGGTGGAAGCACTTAACGCCAAGGTGAAGCGTACCATGCAGGAAGACCGCGACATGATGCGCAGTGCCGCTGAGCAGATGGGTGAGAAGTTGCACACGGACATCAATATCATTGAGGACGTGAACGAAATCACACACCCCAATGCAGCGGTGCAAGAGCGTAGGCGCAAGTCCAAAGGCTGGTATGACACAGCCACAGGACAGGTGAACATCGTTCTTGACAATAATAGAGACATTGACGATGTGAAAGCCAGTGTCGGGCATGAGACTATTGCCCATAAGGGTTTGCGTGAACTTGTCGGTGAAGAAAACTATGACGAGTTCCTTGACGAGACCTATCAGCATTTGCGCGAGGACTTGATGAAAGGTGTGGATGATGCTGCGGGCCGTTCGTTCATGGATGATGTGACGAAGAACCGTGAGAAGTCGCGCAGCTATGAGCATCACCGGCGGACGGCTGTTGATGAGTTGTTTGGCCGGTTGGCTGAGAAGCCTTTTGAGGAGTTCAATGGCAAGGAGCGCAACTTGTGGCAGTGGTTGAAAGCCAAGGTGCGTCATCTGCTTAACAGGTTTCTTGGCTCATTGAAGTTGCCTAAGTGGTTTGAGCTTGGCGACAACGAGTTGCGTTACATGTTGTGGCGCAGCAAGGAGCGTCTGGAGCGCGGGCGTGAACATCCGATAGAGTATGCTCATGACGTGGCGAAGCGCGTGGAGCTTGGGCTTGATGGTGAGACGTTGTTCAGTGAAGGCAAAAAGCTGAGTCGCCGAGAGGACCGCAAGGCGACGAATGATGCGATAGACTTTGCGATTTCGTTTATAACCGGCAGGGATATTAAGGACGTGCGCAGAGAAAGGTTGCTTCGCGAGGAATCCCGACGAGAGCGAGCTAAAAAAATATATGAAAAAGTTTTGCGGGGCGAGTTTGATGATGTAACTTTGCAAGCGATAAACGATTACATCAATGAAGTCACACCAAACAATCCATACGGACGACGGGTATCTGACCGATTACCACAGGGAGTGGCAAGAGCGGTTGAAAGCCAGAAGGGAATCGCGGCCCTTGATGCGCTATTCTCACGAATTTCTGAAAGCGCAGTCCGACCGCATGAACGAACTCGTCCGTCAGGAAGAAGAGCGATTGAAGAGCGAAAGAAGGCGGCATTGAAGTCGTGGGCAAAGGCCACAGGAAACTGGTATGAGGACATATCGTCATTTACTGCCGACACAGAGCCTATAGGCAGAGGTACCGATAGCGATGTATATCGTGCGAAGGATGGAAGCTATGTGATAAAATTGTCGAAGGGCAAGCCCGAGGGCAAACGATTCCGTCCGGATATAGATAACATTCCCCTGTTCAACAGTTTATTCCGTGATACAGCCTATGAGATACTGGGCTATGGTGAGATAGACGGCAATTTCGTAAGGATATTGCGTCAGGCGGCTGTTGACTTTTCGACAAGCACCCCATTGACAACATCAGAGCGAGTTGAGTTTATGAAAGGGCTTGGATTCCATCCCATCAATGAAGAGAAGACATCATTCAGTAACGGCGAGATTATTGTGGCCGATTTGCAGAAGAGCAATGTGGTCAGGGACCATGATGGCGAAATCCGCGTGATAGATGCAGACTGCAAGTTGCACACAAAGGACTTGGGCGGACACTATGAGTATCTGCCTGTGGAGCATGACCTGCCCATGGCGAGGGAAGGGGCGGATAAAGGGGCGTATAACTCATATGAAGGTGGTGAGACGTTGTATCGTCCTGGTGACGAGACGGAGGACTTGTGGAAAGACGGCAGTTTAGGTTTGGATGAGCGAACTACGCTTGCTGCGGCTCGGTTGGCGAGTCTTCACAGTGAGGACCGTCGTCAGACGTTGGGGGCGATGCGTGCGATAGGCGGTAACTTGTCGAATTTGCGTCGTGCGATGGGATAAGGAGCCGGAAATGGCTGTGTTGGAGAAAAATATTTGGTTGGTTTTGAAAAAAATATTATCTTTGTGAGAATAGAAGGCCGAAGGGTTTCGTAGGCAAGGATTTGAGGCCTGAATTAAGCGTAACGAGAATAATATAAACATTTTAAATCATACGATATGTACACTCAAGAACACGGATTTTATGTGGCTCACTGTGAGAAAGGACCGTTGAGCATAGTAGGAAAGATGGCTAATCGCCATGGGTTGATAGCCGGAGCGACCGGCACAGGAAAGACTGTGACGTTGCAGGTACTGGCCGAGAGTTTCGGCCAGGCCGGTGTGCCTTGTTTTATGGCCGATATGAAAGGTGACCTGTCCGGTATAAGTCAGGCGGGAGCGATGTCGGGGTTCATAGAGAAGCGATTGCCGGAGTTCGGGCTAGAGACACCTGAGTTTGAGGCATGTCCGGTGGTGTTCTATGACGTGTATGGCGAGCAGGGTCATCCGATGCGTGCCACAGTGTCGCAGTTGGGTCCGGACATGCTGTCGCGGTTGCTACAACTTAACGAAACGCAGGCTGGCGTGCTGAACATCGTGTTCAGGATAGCTGATGAGCGCGGTCTGTTGCTGATAGACTTGAAGGACCTGCGGTCGATGCTGGCTTTCGTGGCCGAGCATGCGAAGGAATATACGACCAAGTACGGTATAGTGTCGAGCGCGAGCATCGGGGCGATACAGCGTGCGTTGCTGGCACTTGAGAGTCAGGGTGCTGATCATTTTCTGGGCGAGCCGTCGTTTGAAATTCAGGACTTGCTGAGGGTTAAAGACGGAAAGGGAGTGATGAGTGTGCTGGCAGCCGACAAACTGATGCTTCAGCCCAAGTTGTACTCAACATTCCTGTTGTGGCTGCTGTCGGAATTGTATTCTACGCTGCCGGAGGTGGGAGATATGGATAAGCCCAAGCTGGTGTTCTTCTTTGACGAGGCGCACATGCTGTTTGACGGCACATCGAAAGCACTGGTTGACAAGATAGAGCAGGTGATAAGGCTGATACGCAGCAAGGGTGTGGGAATCTACTTTGTGACTCAGAGTCCGACGGACATTCCGGTGAACATACTGGGTCAGCTTGGCAACCGCGTTCAGCATGCTCTGCGGGCATTCACACCGAAGGATAAAGAGACGGTGAGAGCCACAGCGAAGACGATGCGCGAGAATCCGGACTTTGACACTGAGGAGGCAATAATGAATCTGGGGACCGGTGAGGCACTGGTTTCGTTCTTGGACGATAAGGGAGCGCCCAGCGTTGTGGAGAAGGCGAAAGTACTGTTCCCGCTGAGCCAAATAGGTGCTATTACCGAGGGGCAGCGACTGGACCTGATAAAGGGTTCGGCTGTGTATGGCAAGTATGACGAGATGATAGACCGCGAGTCGGCATTTGAAGTACTGCTGGCCGAGAGTGAGAAAGCGGCAAACGAGCAGGCCGAAGCCACGGCGGCGAAAGAGGCCGCAAAGGCAGAGGCACAGGCCGCTAACGATGCCGCAAAGGCAGAGAAAGAAGCAGCAAAACAGAAGGCAAAGCCAGGAATGATGAGCAAAGTGTTCAAGGCAATCTTGACGGCGATTACCGCATCGCTTGGCACGATTCTGGGTTCATTCATATCGGACAAGGTGACGGGGAAGAAGACTAAGAGCAACACGTCGGCTACGGGTAGAGTGGTGAAGAACGCCACATCGGCAGCGACGAGGACTGTGACCAGAGAACTGACTCGTGACATACTGGGCAACCTGATAAAATAACGATTTTGAGGATGCCGCGGCTGCCAGAAAGCGGCTGCAGTGCAGGAAAGAGAGGACGGAGACGAATAAATGATGGAATATGTGAGGGCGTTCCTGGCGATGCTTAACGAGATGTCGCCATACCTGATGCTTGGATTTCTGATAGCCGGTGTGCTGCACGCATTTGTACCGGAGAGGCTGTATGCCCGTTATCTGTCGGGGACAGGCTTGAGGAGTGTGGTAACCGCCGCTCTGGTGGGAATTCCGTTGCCGCTGTGCTCGTGCGGCGTGCTGCCAACGGCAGTATCGCTCAGGAAAAGCGGAGCATCGCGTGCGGCATCGACATCGTTTCTGATAGCGACTCCGCAAACCGGAGTGGACAGCATCAGTGCAACATATTCGATGATGGGTTGGCCGTTTGCCGTTCTGCGCCCGGTAGCCGCGCTTGTGACTGCCCTTGTGGGCGGCCTGATTGTGGGTATGGTAGAGCGACGAATGGAAGGAGACGGCTGTGATTCGGCCGAATGTGAAGTGGCGGAGACGGCCACGACGGTTGAGGACAAGACGCTGCGGTGGCGGATTGTGGAAACATTCCGCTACGGATTCTATGAGATGCTACAGAACATAGGCAAATGGCTGGTTCTGGGCCTGGTGATAGCCACGTTTATCACGGTGCTGCTGCCGGACGACTTTTTCAGCCGGTTTGGCGGTAACAGCGTGGTTACGATGCTGGTGATAGTGGCTGTGGCTGTGCCGATGTATGTGTGTGCCACGGGGTCGATACCGATAGCCGCCGCTCTGATGATGAAGGGCTTGTCGCCCGGTTGTGCTCTGGTGCTGCTGATGGCCGGTCCGGCGGCGAACATGGCATCGATGCTGGTAGTGGGCAAAGCACTTGGACGGCAGACGATGTGGATATATCTGGCAGTGATAGTGCTGGGCGCGATGGGCTTCGGTCTGCTGGTGGACTATCTGCCCGGGATGCGCGAGACGTTTGTGAGCGCCATGCCGGAAATGCATGTCCACGGTCATGTGATGGGAGTTTCGGCGCTGAACACTGTGTGCAGCGTGGCACTGGTGGCGATGCTGGTGGTGGCCATAGTGGGAAAGTATTATAAATCAATAAAATTAATGTCGAAAAATACAGCGAAAACAATGAAAGAATTCGAAGTTAAAGGAATGATGTGCAACCACTGCCGGAGCAGTGTGGAGCGCGGTATTGCAAGCCTTGAAGGCGTGGAAAAAGTGGAAGTGGACCTTGCGAGCGGCACAGCCTACGTGGAGGGAACGGTGGATGACAAAACCGTGATAGACAAGGTAGTGGCACTGGGCTATGAGGCTTGCAGAAAATAGCATTGACAAGGGATTACAGAAACAGTAATTTTGCAGAAAAATTTTGAGATATGAAAAAAACCGTTTTAATATTGATGATGATGGTGGGCATTACGAGTTTTGCTCAAGAAGTGAAGACCGGTGGTCTGAGCGTTAAGGACATGAACCTGAACGTGAAGCCCGGAGAGGATTTTTATGAGTATGCCGGCGGCGGCTGGATGAAGGCTAATCCACTTACGGCCGAGTACTCGATTTACGGAGTGTTTAACGAGTTAGCCGAAAAGAACCGCGAGCAGCTGCGTGAGTTGTTTGCCGAGCTTGGCAAGCAGACACATGCAAAGGGCAGCGTGGGGCAGAAGGTTACTGACCTGTATAACCTAGCGATGGACAGCGTGCGTCTGAACAAAGAAGGCACCACACCGATAAACGGAGACCTTGCTGAGGTGGCAGCTTTCAAGAAGGCAAATCTGACACCGTTTCTGGTGAAGATGCATCTGGCTATAGCCAATCCGTTCTTCGGAATAGGAGTTGAGACCGACCTGAAGAATAGTGACCTGAACGTGGTGTATATGAGTGCCGGAACGAGCGGCCTGCCTGACAGAGACTACTACCTGAACACTGACGCAGAGTCGAAGAAGATACAGGAGGCTTACAAGGCATATCTGGCCAAGGTGCTGGAGATGTGCGGCTACAAGAAAGCGGCAGCTAAGCGCGCGGCGAAGACGATCTACGAGATAGAGTATAAGTTTGCCGAGGCAAAGATGAGCCGTGCAGAGGCTCGTGACTATACCAAGCTGTACAACGTGCGCACCGTGGAGCAGTTGCAGACTGACTACCCGGCTGTGAACTGGCGTGAATACTTCGACGGAATGGGTCTGAAAGGTCTGCAGCAGGTGATACTGGAGCAACCTAAGGTGATGGAAGTGGCCAACACACTGATGGCAACGCTCAAGGAGCAGGAGATTAAGGACTATCTGAGCGGAATAGTGGTGAAGAGCGCAACGAGCTACATGAGCGATGATATAGCCGAGGCATCGTTTGATTTCTACGGCCGTATGCTGAGCGGCCAGCAGGAGCGCAAGCCGCGCTGGAAACGAGCGCTGGGACTGCCTAACAGTCTGCTTGGCGAGGCAGTGGGAGAGTTGTATGTGAACAAATATTTCGCACACGGCAGCAAGGAGAAGATGATGAAGCTGATAGGCGACCTGCGTAAGTCGCTGGCGGAGCACATCGCCGCGCTGACGTGGATGAGCGACGAGACCAAGGTGAACGCACTTGTGAAGCTTAATTCGTTCACCGTGAAGATAGGTTATCCAGACAAGTGGCGTGACTACAGCGGTCTGACGGTGGATCCGGATGCGACCCTCTACGACAACGTGAAGGCAGCGTCGGTGTACGAGACCCGTCGTAACCTGGACAAGTGGGGCAAGCCAGTGGACAAGGAAGAATGGGGCATGACACCGCAGACAGTGAACGCATACTATAACCCGACTACCAACGAGATATGCTTCCCGGCAGCGATACTGCAAGCGCCGTTCTTCGACGTGAATGCCGATGATGCTACAAACTACGGCGCAATAGGTGTGGTGATAGGGCATGAGATGACACACGGGTTTGACGATCAGGGCCGAAACTTTGACCACAAGGGTAACATGACGGACTGGTGGACTGAGGCTGATGCTGAGCGTTTCAAGGAGATTGCCGAGAAGTTGGCTGCCCAGTTTGACAAGATAGAGGTGGTTCGTGGCGAGCATGCCAATGGTCATCTGACACTGGGTGAGAACATAGCAGACCAGGGCGGTCTGCGTGTGGCATACGACGCATTCAAGAAAACTGCCGAAGGTCAGAGTACTGAGAAGGTTGACGGATTCACGCCTGATCAGCGTTTCTACCTGAGTTATGGCAGAATCTGGGCCGAGAACAGCACGGAGGAGGCCGAGTATCAGCAGACGAAGAGCGACCCGCACTCGCTGGGGCGCTGGCGTGTGAACGCTACGCTTCGTAATATCGACACGTTCTTCAAGGCGTTTGACATCAAGGCCGGCGACAAGATGTGGCTGGATGAGAGCGAGCGTGCTGTGATTTGGTAACGGGAGCTATCTCGGATGAAGTGACAAAGGGTCTCGTGGGCTTAAGTGCCTGCGGGACTTTTTTGTGGATAGCAACGTCTGGCGGTAGGGTGGATTCGCAGGGGTAGGAGGATTTTAACCACGAATATACGCGAAAATACACGAATTAATGGATGTATAAAAACGACAACCGAAACAACGGGAAACAACATAGTGGGTGATAGGGCCTATAGGACTGATATGGTATATAGGCCTATAGAGGTGAGAGTGGAGGGGGACCATGCGGGTGCGGACGTACCACCGGCCTGCGGCGCGGTGCCGCGTCCCTACAACAGGGTGGATTCGCAGGGGTGTGGTGGGGGCTGCGAGTGTGGGGGATGGAGTGGGGAGGAAGTTGGCACGATTTTTGCTGTAAGTAGGTAAAAGAGAGTAATTAGGCTTTATTAGAGAAATAACGGAATGATTATGCGACGGTTAACGGCAATGATGATGGCAGCTGTGATGTGTGTGATGCTTGAGTCGTTCGGTGTGGCTCCTGTGTCACAGCGTTATGGCGGCGACGAGGTTTATGTGTGTTACGGGCAAGGTGTATCACTGCAGGAGTGTTCTATAAATTAATAATAGTAATGATGTGTTCTTGGCTGATTTTGTTTTCTACCGGCATCTGCTGCGTTAAAGTCTTGCGACGTAGCCCGCTACGCTGCTTCACCTTTAACTTCGCATCTGCACGATATAAATTCAAAATCATCGCAAGTTAATTTACTGAACCCACCTGAAGGCATTCATGCAAGGGTCTGCGTAAGGCACGTCACCGGGTGATAGCGATAACGAAGGATGAGGCAATAATGAAGTATAACCGGCGGGCCTGCAAGGCGTGCTACTAAAATGCGATGAGTCATGGAGATAATGAGGAAATTGGGTGAGTTGCTGCACTGGCGCAGCATGACTGAAGATGAAGAAGAGCGAGTGGAGGAGAAGCCGGACCTGCATGAAAAGCCGGAGGGTGACTATAATCTGAAGCACAGTGGTGTGAGGTTGCACAATCTGCCATTTTCGCCAAACTCGAACGAGGTTATTTATTCTGTGCAGGCACCGAGTGGGGAGTTGGATAAGCTAATTGAGGATAATCTGGAGGAGATAAAGGAGATTTTTGCCCGTGAGCAGCTACGTTTTATCTACTTGCCGCTGCTGTGGCAGGAGATGAGGGATGACGAAGCACTGTGGGAATATCAGGTTCCTTATGGCAAGGTGCAGCTTGAAGGAGCGGCTCATCCGATGTACTCAGACTATCTGCTTCATTATATGGTGGACAAGACGCATATACGTGAGGTGGCTGGTCCGGGTGTGATGCGCAGTGTGGACTCGAGTGGAAGAAGTTATACCGGTGTGAGTATATACCACCGCTGGGAGATAGTGCCCGAAGAGATAGATGACGTGGAGCGTTATTTTACCTACCTCGCATTTACTGTGAAGCATGAGCGGAATCCGTGGGGAGGTCTATATAATGTACCGAAAGCGGATGAGAACTTTGCCGACGCGATGTTCGATGAGGAAACTGAGAAGCTGATAGAGGAGGTGAAGTTTAAGATAGACTTGCTGCGTCGCCGTGGAGTGTCGGAAGTGTATCTGAAGGGGCTGAATTTTTCGACGTCGAACTTGAGTACGCTGTTTTTCAGTGCCGATAACAGATTGTTCCTTACGGACTATAGGAACAAGGAGGTGGTGATGACTCCGCTTGTGAAGGCGGTGTATATTTTGTTCTTAAATCATCCGGAGGGGATAATGTTCAAGGAATTGCCTGACTACAGGGCAGAGTTGGCAGAAATATATTATTCGCTTAAGGGTAATAAACCGCTTAAGCGACGGCTGGGCATAAAGGAGTATCCGCAGAGCATCATAGATGTGACTGACCCGACTAACAACTCAATAAACGAGAAGTGCGCGAGGATAAAGGAGGCATTCTTGAAGGTGGTGCCGGACTATATAGCCGAGTATTATTACATTACCGGGCGGCGTGGCAGCGCGAAGAAAGTGAAGCTGCCGCTGCATCTGCTTAAGATATTTGGAATTAACGCATAGGTGTGAGACATAATTTCAGCACCCACTGCAAGAAAATGAGATTTCTGCAAGGTTGCAGAACCGGATTTGGTTTGGAAAGTGAGAATTAAAGTATATATTTGCAGGGAGAAAAGGAAAAGAATATGGAGACGCTCGCACCTGATGACGGATGACAATAGAGATGCCTATTTCAGAGAATAAGGCAAAAAAGCAAGATGATTTCTTTGTGTAATAGAAGAAATATTGCTAATTTTGTCTCAACGCAAAACGAAATGCCCATGAGATAAGCAGACAGAAGTTAAGACATAAAAGAAGATGTTGTATCTTGCTTTACCGGCGATTCCCCCGAAATTACCACTTTCAAACGGAATAATCACAGCCAGAGATAGCGGATGCACGCACCGTCAAGAGGGTGTGGGTTTCTCTATATTGTGTGATTAAGGTGTGTGGTAATACCTCGGGAACCAATGAGAGATTTCCACACTTCTTTTTTTGTGCGCTTGTTGTTAACCACAATAGACCAGATAACATAAAGGAAAAAGTGAGATTATGAGAAAACAGATATTGATAATAGGGATTTTGCTGACGGCATTCTGCGGCACTTCCGCAGAGGTGACGCGCCCTGAAACATATAATTATAAGCGCGGGCTGGAGATGATAAGTGATGGAGAGACAGAAAAAGCGATGGATTATTTCCAGAAGGATATCAAGGAAAATCCCAAGAGTGGTTATCCATACCTGATGATTGCATTGTTACAGATGTATTCTAACCGTTATGGCGATGCCTTGTCGGCGGTGAATAATGCCATAAAACTGCTGCCAAAGAATGACAAGGAATATTTGGCAAGTGCCTACGGGGAGCGAGGAGACATATATATAGCCCTTGAGGATACGACCGAGGCACTCAATAACTATAGCACAGCCATTAAGTTGAACCTGAATGACGATACCTATTTCATGAGGCGGATTGCAATATATTACTATCAGGGCAAGTACGACCAGGCGAAGTCTGATATTAATAAGGCGGTGGAAATAAATCCGGGCAACACAACGGCATATTTGTGGCATGGCTGTGTATTGCTTAATGAGGATGAAGTGAAACAGGCACTTGAAAAATTCAATTATGCTATAAAACTTGATTCATCAAAATCCCTTTCATACGCTTGGCGCGCGGCGGCATACGAGATGCTGGAGATGTGGGATGAGATGACAGACGACTTGAAGATGTCGATGTCGTTAGAGTGGAACAAGATGGCAATAAATATGTTACAAGCACTTGAGGAGCCAGCATTTTCGATGATGGTTTCGAAGTTTAAAATTGCGTCGGCAAAGGAGCCAGACAATATCATGTGGCCATATCTGACGGCGCATATGTATTACTACAAAAAGCAATATAAGACAGCCCTAAAGTACTATAAAGAGGCCAATAAGAGAGATGCTGATGATGTGACATATAGTAAGATATCGTCGTGCTACGAAATGATGGGGGACTATGAGTCGGCACTAATCAACATCAATGCGGCAATCAATATGGATACTACTGAAATTAGTTACCAGTCAGAGAAGGCAAACCTACTCTTTGGGGCAGGACGAACCAAAGAGGCCATAGCCGAGTGGGACAAGGTGCTGGCTAAAGAGCCGGAATTTGCGTGGGGATATCACCGTCGGGGCTGGTTCAAAGAGACGATTGGTGATATAGACGGGGCTATAGAGGACTTGACCATGGCAATAGTGCTCGCTCCATATTATTCATATTCTTTCGTGACGCGAGGGAATCTCTATACACTTAAAGGTGAAAAGGCATTGGCAAAAGCAGATTATGAAAAAGTGCTGGAACTGGAGCAGGATACCGCTGATTATGAGTGCAAGCAATATGCTTATCTTGCCTTGGGCGACACGTTTAACGCAAAGCGAATTATGGATATCATCATAGAGCGTGATAAAGACAGCGGAGCATATTACGAGGCGACGTGCCTATACAGCAAGATGCGCGATCGCTTTAAAGCACTTGAATATCTGGAGAAAAGTCTGGAATTAGGCTTCCGTAGATTTCATCATATCTCGGTGGATCATGACCTAGATTTCATAAGAGACACCAGAGAGTTTCCTGAGTTGATAGAACGATACAAGGCAAAGATGAGAGAAGAAATTTCGGGAATAAGTGAAGACGAGATTAAAAGTAAAGATGAATTAATTGGGACAGCAACAGGTTACAGTAGGCGAGAAAATGAGTCGAGTCGTTCTGATGGTACTAAAGCTAATGATAAAGCTTTCGGTGTAAGGGATAACGATATACGGCCGGTAACGGTGACGGCGGTTCCGTTTGTGAAAGAAGGTGGCGTGTGTAAAGTGAAATGCGCCATCAACGGTTTGCCGCTGCATTTTGTGTTTGATACAGGTGCCAGTGACGTGACACTATCGATGGTTGAAGCATCATTTATGCTCAAGAACGGCTATCTAAGCGAAAAGGACATCGTGGGCAAGACGCAATATTATGTTGATGCCAATGGCGACGTGAGTACCGGTACTGTGATTATCCTGCGGGATGTGGAGTTTGCCGGACAACATTTGAGCAATGTTCGGGCATCGGTGGTTCGCAACCAGCGTGCGCCGTTGTTGCTTGGGCAGAGTGTGCTGGGACGGCTGGGTAAGATAGAGATAGATAACACGGCCAAGACACTTAAAATCATTCATGAAAAGAATGTCACTGAGAGCAATACCCCAGTTAAGTCGGCAATGCGCGAAGCCCCTGTGCTGAAAAGTGCTGACCAAATGCCAGCATTCCCAGGCGGCGATGCCGCCTTAAAGAATTTTTTGGCAAAAAACATACGTTACCCGATGCAAGCGGCCGAGAAGGGAATAGAGGGAAAGGTTGTGGTACAATTTATCGTGAATGAAATCGGTAAAGTGGGCGATATAAAAGTAGTACGTTCAAAGGGAGCAGAGCTTGACGCGGAAGCAGTTAGAGTGTGCAAGTTGCTGCCGGACTTTGAGCCAGCCCGCGACAAGGGAGAAAAGGTGTCGGTATGGTACACGCTTCCCATCATTTTCAGCCTGAAGGACGATGAATGACGTTAGAGGCTGTATGATAGGGTTGATTTGTTCTACTTGGGTGAGGCTCTGTTATGGGTTGTAAATCGTAAAGTTATGGAATAAGTTTTAGTTCTTTGAATAGTAACTGTTCAGCGATTCATCTTTTTTAGTCGCCTTCGGCGAGAAATCATACAAATCTAACCAAATCAGACAAATTTATAAGTCGAAAAACATAGAGATTTGAATTGATTTGTGAGATTTCCGCCCGATAGGGCACTCCTTGATTATTCGCTATAGTTACTTTGAATAAGCAAAATGTTAAGGGGTATGTGATTGTTTTAACTCGATTTGGGATTAGTTTTTGTGGAGGAGGAAAGTGAGAGGGACAGATAGGCGCTGTGCCCAGTAGGTTTCCATGTGTCGGTGCCCGATGAATGTGCGCACGGTGAAATGGTCTTGATCCCATCCTTTGCCGATTAGCAGGCGTGTGACTGCGTCTTGGTAGGGGGCGTAGGAGCCGTCGAGTTCCACGGTTCCACGGTCCATGTAGATGAGTTTGGCGTTGGGGGCGGGGAAGTGCTTATTGAGGTATTTGCGAAATGCTTCTGCCCAGGGCTGATTGCGGAAAGCGGGGCTTCCTTCGGGCTGTGGCAAGAGCATGGAGAGGTGTGTGGAGAGGCAAGCCGCTCCGCCGAACACGTGGGGGTACTCGCATAGTGCGTAGAGCGATATGAGTCCGCCCATGCTGGAGCCGAGAGTGAAGGTGTGCGCCGGGTCGGTGAGAGTGCTGTAGTTAGAGTCGATGAATGGTTTTAGTTCGTTGACGATGAATAGGAGGTAGGCGTCGGCGGTGAATATTGAGGTGTGGATTCCTTGAAGGTCTTTCTTGCTGAGGTATTGTACGGTCTTCTGCGGAAAGTATTCGGTGATACGGTTGTCGGTGTTGTCGATGGCCACTACTATGCATGGGCGGATTTCGTCGCGGCTGATGAGGTTGCAGATGTTCTCATCGACTTGCCATTCCTGATGGTTCCAAGTGGTGGTGGCGTCGAAGAGCATCTGTCCGTCGTGCATGTAGATTACGTCGTAGCGAATGGCGGTGGAGTAGCCGTCGGGGAGCCAAACGACGACGTTGCGCGGAGTGACGTAGCGAGACTGATAGGCAGGATAGTAGCGGAGCGAGCCGCAGGAGACGTGATAGTTGGTGGAAGTGGGTTGCGCCGCAATGAGAGCGAAGGTGGCGATGAGAGCCGTGATGAGAGAGATGATGTTCCGTTTCATGAGAAAAAGTGATTAACACAAATCGGTCGTTAGGTCGATTCGGGGTTGAGTTTTCTATATGGGTACAAATATAGGGAAAAAAGGTGAGGTGCCCAAGGTGGCACCTCACGGAATCTCCGAATTTGTTAACAGATATACACTTGAATTTTAGTCGGAGAATTTGGTTTCGTAGGCCGGTATTCCAACCAGTTTGAGGTCGAATACCAGGTTGGAGAATGGGAGAATCACAGTTCCCATGCTCGATGTCCCGTATGCGAGGTCGTAGGGGATTACTATGCGGCAACTGTCGCCTATGTGCATTTGCATAAGAGCGATACCCCATCCGTCGATTACCGATTCGAGGTTGGTCCGGAAAAGGCTGTCGGCGGGCTTGGTGCTGAGGAATGACGAGTCGAATGCATCGCCGGTGATGATACGTCCGATGTACTTTACATCGACGGTGGAGGTGTACTTGGGCGATAGGTTATCGCGCGTCTTAGAGCGGTCGTTGAACCAGTGCATGAGGATGTGCACGTCGTTGTCGAACGACGGCGTTACCTTAGTGTAGAAGTTGTTGCCGTACTCATCCTTGAGTTGCTCTTGGTCTGTGAGCCAGTTATCGTTGATGACGAGCCACTCGGCATATTCCTTGTAAGGGTCGTCGGAATTGAGGCACGATACAAGAGAAGATGCTGTGATGCAGGTGAATAATATGTAGATTAACTTCTTCATCGTGTGAAAGATGGTTAAAGTGGTAATGTCTTGAGCAGATTGTTCAAGCTGCATTCCTTGCTGATGATTGCCGGTAGGTCGGCGATGGCTACACGTTGCTGCTGCATGGTGTCGCGGTCGCGCAGTGTGACGGTGTTGTCTTCCATCGTCTGACCGTCAACGGTGACGCAGAAGGGAGTGCCAATGGCGTCGTGGCGTCGATAGCGCTTGCCAACGGAGTCTTTTTCGTCGTATTTGCAAGCGAAGTCGAACTTGAGCATGTTCATGATTTCGTGAGCTTTCTCGGGCATGCCGTCTTTCTTAACGAGCGGCAGGATTGCGCACTTGACGGGAGCGAGAGGGCGAGGCAGGTGCAGCACCACGCGCGAGTCGCCGCTGTCGAGTTTCTCTTCTTCGAACGAGGCGCAAAGCACAGAGAGGAACATGCGGTCCACACCGATACTGGTCTCGATGACGTAGGGGGTGTAGGACTGGTTTAGCTCGGGGTCGAAATACTGAATCTTCTTGCCTGAGAACTTCTCGTGCTGAGAGAGGTCGAAATTGGTGCGGCTGTGAATGCCTTCAACTTCCTTGAATCCGAATGGCATCTGGAACTCGATGTCGGTGGCAGCGTTGGCGTAGTGAGCGAGTTTCTCGTGGTCGTGGAAACGGTATTTCTCGTCGCCCATACCCAGAGCCTTGTGCCACGCGATGCGAGTGTGTTTCCAGTGGTCGAACCACTTGAGTTCCTCACCGGGTCGCACGAAGAACTGCATTTCCATCTGCTCGAACTCGCGCATACGGAAGATGAACTGTCGTGCCACGATTTCGTTGCGGAAAGCCTTACCTATCTGCGCGATTCCGAAAGGCAGGCGCATGCGGCCGGTCTTCTGCACGTTGAGGAAGTTGACGAAGATACCCTGCGCGGTCTCGGGACGGAGGTAAACGTCCATGGTGCTGTCGGCACTGGATCCCATCTGAGTCTTGAACATAAGGTTGAACTGGCGCACGTCGGTCCAGTTTTTGGTTCCGGAGATTGGGTCAACTATTTCGTAGTCGAGTATTATCTGCTTGAGCTCGTTGAGGTCGTTGTCGTTGAGTGCTTTCTCGAAACGGGCATGTAACAGGTCGCGCTTGGCCTGGATTTCGAGAACGCGAGGATTGGTCTGGCGGAACATCTGCTCGTTGAATTGCTCTCCGAATCGCTTGGCCGCCTTGGCCACCTCTTTATTGATTTTCTCGTCGAACTTGGCGATTTCGTCCTCAATGAGAACGTCGGCGCGGTAACGCTTCTTGGAATCACGATTATCGATAAGAGGGTCGTTGAAAGCATCGACGTGTCCTGAGGCTTTCCAGATGGTGGGGTGCATGAAGATAGCTGAGTCGATGCCGACGATGTTCTCGTGCAGCAGCGTCATTGCTTCCCACCAATATCGCTTTATGTTGTTTTTGAGTTCAACGCCATTCTGTGCATAGTCGTAAACGGCTCCGAGTCCGTCGTAGATTTCACTTGAGGGGAACACAAAGCCGTATTCCTTGGCGTGTGATACTATTCTCTTGAAAACATCTTCTTGTGCCATAATATATAATAATGTTTAAAAATCAGGCAAAGATAGTGATTTAAGTTTAATGAATAAAGTGTTGAGGTGAAAGAAAAAGGTCGTGACGCAAAAGTTTAAGTGTTTTTAACTGAGAAAGTGTGCATATTTTAGCCAAACAGGGAGGGTGCGGGCGAGCCTGCGGTTACCACTCTTCAAGGTCTTCTCCATCTTCCTTGGCTTCGTCCCAGGCCTCGTGGTATCCGTCGTAGTAGCCGGAGCGGTAGCCTCTTTCGTATTCAGCGATGAGGTGGCGAGAGGAGTAGGGGCATCGTGTCGGAGACTCGTTGGGGTCGTTGCCGCTGATGGCATCATCGTATCCGTCATCGTATCCGTTGCGGTAACCGAGGTCATAGGCACTCTCAGAGCGACTACCCGATGATGAGTGTGACGGAGAGACTGTTGCCGGATGAAAATCAATAGAGGATTGAGTGCTTGAAGGGGCTTGTTCCGTGGCGGGAGACTCTTGTGGCTGGGGGTGAAGCATAGAAGTATCGAGCTCAGTTCCCGGTTCCGTCCAGAAAACGGTGTCAACGCTGACGATCAAGGATGTGGACTGTGAACCGCTATCGCACGCTGTGGCAGTGAATAGAAGCGTGAAAATAACTATAATTGGGAGATGGTGCCTCATTGTCAAGTGGGTTAATGGAAATTGAAACGTTGTTAAGAAAGATTATTACAAAATTATGGGAAAATTATTAATTTTGCAAAAGAAATGAAGAGTTATGTGAATGACATACGCAACCTGCTGACGCAAGGAAAGAGCGACGAGGTGATTTCGCTGGTTGACCGCTTGATTGGCGGGGGTGAAGGCGAAGGCTTGGGGCTTGCGCGCCTGTATTACCTACGCGGGAATGCCTATAGACAGAAAGGCGAACTTGGGGCAGCCCTTAACAGCTACTTGGAGGCAATGAGCCTGGAGCCAGACGGGCCTGCATGGGAGGCGTACATGGCATTGCAGCAGGTGATGGAATTCTACGACAAAGACCGTTATAATCCATGAAAAAAGTGTTTGAACAGCTAAAGGGATGGCTCAGTCGGCTGAGTTTTAAGACCGGAGTGGTGGTGCTGGTGATGTGCATCGCGTTCTATGTGGCATCGTTTGCACAGATGGCCCTGCCTATCAGTGCCGGTGCAAAGACGGCACTCTGGGTGGTGCTGTTCGGTCTGGCTAAGACTTGTCAGAATGCAGGCCTGACGATACTGGGCGTGGAGGGATACCGTCGCCTGAAGGAGTGGTTCAAGAGAGGAAAGAGCGAACACAAGCGCGAGAGCGATTGATAACAGCCTGAAACTTACAGAGTAATCTTGGATGCGGTGACGGTCTCGTTCACGAAAATGGATGCCAGAGAAGAGAATTTGTCGGCATTGTCGGTGGTGAGGTAACGGCATGAGCCCGACTTGGAGCAATGCACGTCGATTTCGGGGTGCCGTGCGAGGTAGTCTTTCAGGCTCTCGGCAACAATGGGCCCCTGCTCAATCACTTGAATTCCCTGTGGCATATATTGGCGAATCTTAGGCATGAGCAAAGGATAATGCGTGCATCCCAGAATGACGGTGTCGATGTCGGGGCACTGGCTGGTAAGAGCCCCGATGTCTTTCCTGACGAAGAAATCGGCGCCGTCGCCGGCGGCTTCACGATTTTCGACGAGAGGAACCCACATGGGGCATGCGTGCGAGAAAACGCGGAAGTTGGGGTAGAGGTGCGCAATTTCGATGTCGTAGGATTGGCTCAGCACTGTACCCGGAGTGCCGAATACGCCCACGTGGCCGTTCTTGCTGATGTTGCCTATGGCCTCAACAGTGGGGCGAATTACGCCAAGTACACGCCAGGAAGGGTCGATGAGTGGCAGGTCGTTCTGCTGAATGGTTCTCAGAGCCTTAGCAGAAGCCGTGTTGCAGGCAAGTATAACAAGGTGGCATCCCTGGCTGAAGAGATATTTCACAGCCTGGAGCGTGAACTCGTAAACTATCTCGAAAGAGCGAGTGCCGTAAGGCGCGCGAGCGTTATCGCCGAGAAATAGGTAGTCGTACTGCGGCAGAGTCTTGCGTATTTCGCGCAGTATGGACAACCCGCCGAAACCGGAGTCGAACACCCCAATGGGGCCAATGTGATTCTTGTCAATATCCATAGTGGCAGCATTATTGTGAATACAAAGGTAATCCAAATTGGTGAAAGAGCAAACTTTTATGTGAGTTAAGTAATGAAAAATGGATGATAGAGGCCTATAAATGAGAGCAAAAAAAATCCTCGACATCAACGTCGGGGATTGCTTAACTAATTAACCTTCTAATACCATTAACATAAACCTTAAACAAAATGAGAAACGTTTGAGCGTCATCACGACGAGGAACGTCTTCATAACCTTAAAAACTAATACCATGAAAACTGATGCAAAGATAATGCATTTTATGTTATATAACATAATTTTGTGGCAGAAATTTTACGAATTTTAGATTTTTTAACAGAAAACCCATGAAATGATAGCAAAAAAGTGGTTTTAGAGATATAATTTTGTAAGGAAAAAAATGGAGATAAGAAAAACGAGACCTGATGACAATGAAACCGGAACAAGATATATGTGAACTGATGCTGAGTGACGAGAACCGCGTGAGTTCCGGCGAATACGTGAACGTGCTGTGGCGTATGTATCTTGGGCGTAACTGGTGGTGGATGATGCTGCCAGCGGGGGTGCTGTGCGTATTTGGATTCGTTCACATAAATTTTCTTGTGGCTGGTCTTTTCTGCGCATTTGTCTTGGAGCCGATGATATTGGTTCTGATTTATTTCAACTATACGCTTACGGAGGAGATACAGTGGTCGTTGAGGCCAAAGAGCGTGAAAAGCGATGGTGCAAGGCTGGCACTTGAGTTCAGCGACGAGCGTGGTGGAGCGAAGGTGCTGGCGTGGAGTGAAGTGGGGGATGTGTTGGTGAGCGAACGCTATGTGGCTGTGATGCTGAGACACCGGAAATATGCAATGATACTCTTCCGGCGGAAATAGCGGAAAATCAGGAGAGTGTGGCGAAAGAAAAAAGAGGGCGTGTTAATCAGAAACCCATGAATTACGGAACTGAGCGGGCAGGGTGCTCATGTGCTGCACAAGTTGTGAGTAGTCGTCACTATCGGCCGCAGAAATAAGGAAATTTCCATTCTTCTCATATATGGAGAGGTTGAGGTCGGCATTTTCGCTTATGAATAGTTGAGCCTGCTCTGCAGTTTTCCATGCAGATATAATAAGGTGGTACTTGTAGGCGGTGTTAGTTTCGGTCGTGGCTTTCGTGGCATCGTCCTGTTTTTGCTCTCCGCTTGCCTGTTCTGTGGGTGTGGCCTGCACTTGAGCGGCTTTAGGGCCGGAAACCGAGGTTACCGACATGGAGGCATAGTTCTGCTGGCCATCGTTGACAACGATGGGAGTAGTGAGCAGAACGGTCAGCATAACAAGTGCTACTATGCTTGCAGCCACGCGTGTCATCCGCGCTCCGTTAGCGAGGAAGCGGGTGATGAACGAGGTGGCGGGCTCATCGTGTAGTGATTCGTGGGTGTTCAGGGCCTGAAGAGAAGACATTTCAACCGATGTAAGGGCATAGAAATCATCATATCGTTTCTTGCCGGCAAAAGGATGAAACTCCAGCGCATTTTCATTCTTCCTGAAGTAACCGATTCTACCGAAGGGCATTTCGGAATATTGCGAAATCTGAGTCCTGAATATTGTGACATTGTCGCTGATGAGCTTAACGGCATCGCTGTAACTGATGGAGTGTCGCCTAACGAGAGACGAGGCGAGCAGTCCATCGTTGTGAGTGATTGAAGGGTTGAAAGAGACCATTCTCGCGGGAGGCGTGATGCGGTCGTCACAGAACGATGCATGCTCATGATGGATGATAAGTGCGCCCCAGTCAGGCACTATCACACATTCGTTATAGTTCAGCAGATATTCAATATGCTCAAAAAGCGAAATCATTGATGCAAATTTATGCTTTTTTGCTGAGAACACAAAGAGAGAGGAAAGATTTTTTTTGGAAAAAATTGTTCTTTATTCTCACTTCAGGTTCTTTTCCACTTCTTCGCGTGTCATACCATATTTGGTTGCTAACTTAATGTCTCGCTCCATGTCCTCGTAGTTGTATCGCATCTTGTTGAGTTTGGCTCGGAGAACGTAGAGCAGGGCATCGTCGGGCGTGATTTGAAGAGCCTGCTGGATGTCCTGAGATGCTTCGTTGAGTTGCTGAATCATGAGGTAGCAATCGGCGCGGTTGGCCAGTAGTTCGGCGCTTGGGCGAACCTTTATGACGTCGGTGTAATATTGGATGGCTTTGCGGTAGTTCTTACGCGATTTGTAGAGGCTGCCAAGCCCCTGGTGCGCAAATCCGGAGTTGGGGTCGTATCCGAGCAGCGTGTTGAAGTCCTCCTCGGCGATGGAGTCGCGTCCCTGTTGCAGGGAGAGAATTCCGTGGCTGTAGAGTGCTTCGGCGTTGTTCGGTTCAAGAGCGATGACACGCTGATAGTCGTGGATGGCGTATTCAATGCTGTCGATTTGGGTGAAAAGCGCTGCCCGGTTAAGAATCAGTGTAACGGCGTTAGGGGTGAGGTCAATCGCCAGATTATAGTTCTTGAGTGCTTCTTGAAGTTTGTTCTGATATCGCTGCACGGTGGCAAGATTAGACAGCACCATAGAGTTGTTGTCGTTTGTCGGGTCGGTTGCCAGCATCTTGCTGAAGAAGGATTCGGCAAGTGCATAATTCTTGTCGATGATAGCGTTTTGCGCTGAATCGAAAAGATTGTAATACAGGGTAGCGGTGTTAATCGTCACATCAGGGTCAACTTCGGCTTGCCTGACAGGTACCGGCTCCGGCTTGTTGCCGCGAGGAATTTTCATGTTTTGCTCATTAATGGATACACCAACCTGAGCGAATGTGATAATGCAGCAAAAAACGCTACCAATCAAAGAGAGAAATCGATGGTTCATAATACGATATAATTTGGAGTTACAAAAGTAGGAAAATTTGTGGATATTAGTGAAAATTGAGCAAAGAATTATGACATTTTGCTAATTAGGGATTAAATGACTAATTTTGCGGAAAATAATAAATAAGAAAGATAATGGTACCAGGAATTTTGGTTCAGATAGAGATGGCGCTTGCCGACAGCATAGCGAAAGGATTTAAGGCTGCAACGCCCGACAGCACCAAGGCAGTGATTACTCCAGACAAGTTGGCTGACAATCTGGAGAACTTCGACTGGAATCAGTTAGTGGAAAAGTTGGCTAACAGCGTTTTTGACTTCGGGCTACGGCTGGTTGCCGCCATAGTGGTGTTCTATATAGGACGCTTTATCATAAACAAGATACACAACGTGTTGCGGACGGTGATGCTGGCCCGTGGCGTGGACCGCTCGCTGAGTTCGTTCACTCAGAGTTTTGTGAGGATTTCCCTGATGTTCATTCTGGTAATTTCGGTTATCGGTATTCTGGGAATAGAAACGAGTTCGTTCATAGCGATTTTTGCTTCGGCCGGAGTGGCGATAGGCATGGCGCTGAGCGGTACGCTTCAGAATTTTGCCGGCGGGGTGCTACTGCTATTCCTCAAACCGTTCAAGATAGGCGACTACATTGAATTTGGCGAGTACAAGGGATTTGTGAAGGAGATACAGATATTCCACACCGTGATAGTGTCGCGGAACAACGAGAGGATAATAATACCGAACGGCGGGCTATCCACGGGTTCCATAACCAATATCACAGCAGAGGATTACAGGAGAATAGAATGGAAGGTGTCGGTCTCCTACGGTGACGATGTGCAGAAAGCTCGCGAACTGGTCCTGAATATGCTCCACAATGATGAAAGGGTGCTGAAAGACTCAGTTCCGCTGGAAGATGTGGACAACCTGGTGCTGAACGCGCCTCAGGCCGATGATGAGTCGGAAGTGCAGGAGGTGGCCGTTGATGAGAAGAAGCAGACTTGGTGGCAACGTTTGTTCCACAAGAAACGTGAGGTGGAAGCCAAGGCCGCAGAATGGCGTGCGGAGCGCATTAAGGCAGTGCTGTCGAACATTCCATACCGTGACTGCCGTCCGGTTATCTACCTGACTGAGCTTGGCGAAAGTTCGGTGAACTTGCTAATTCGCGCTTGGGTGAAGAGTGAGGACTACTGGGAAGTGTATTATGATGTGAATGAAAAAATCTATACCATGTTCCCGCAGAACGGTCTGACATTCCCGTTCAAGCAAGTAGATCTGCACATTAAAGATTCGTTGAAAGATTCTTGAATTAATAGTGATTGTAAGTTAATAAGTAATTAATAAAACTTTATGGAGATGAATGGAGATTTAGGTTATAGTACGCTGCAGCGCGGTCAGGACGGTTCTTACCGATGGGTTTATGAGATGAACCTGTTCACCAACCCCACGGTATTGCTCCTTATTCTGAAGATATTTTGGTGGATATGCTTCGGTATATGGGTATTTATGCTATTTATCGATTGGATTTCGGGAGATATGGATGTAGATACATTTCTTTCCATAACTAAAGTGATGGGGCTTATGACTGTGGTGTTCTTGATTCTGAGTGTAGTGGGTTACTATGTGTACACGCTGATTGTGGGCGGCAAGTATTGTGTGCTGTTTGTTATGGATGAGAAAGGCATTCTGCACAGGCAGATTAATAAAGAAGTTAAGAAAGCTAAACTAATAGGCATTATTACTGCACTTTCGGGAGTGGCAACAGCAAATCTTACCACAACCGGAATGGGGTTGCAGACTATGGTTAATACAGAGATGTATTCTGAATTCGACAAGGTGCGTTCTGTGGAGGTGTGCAGAAGACGGAGCGTAATAAAGGTTAACTCGCCACTTAACTATAATCAAGTTTATGCCAGCGATGCCGACTTTGAGATTGTGCTTGATTATATATTGAAACACCTGCCTGCTAATGCCAAAGTTAAAGGGGCGTGAATAAGAATCCCGAATAGGTCATTAGGCCGACAAATCCCAATGACCGATTCGGGATAATGGAAATCGCAAGCGATATGGGATGTATTCGCTTGCGATTGTGGGTTGTGGAGCAGGAGGGGGTTGAACCCTCGTCCAAACGCGGAACTAATGAGTTTTCTACACGCTTAGTCTTGACTTGATTTTCGACTCCAGGCAGGCTCAAGACGACCAACCGTGAGCTTATCCTCTAAAATTCAACTGCAGCACGAGGCCTTCAGCAGTCTATTTCCGATTTGCCAGCACCACCATATCGATACGCCTCGGAAAAAGGGCTTTCGGGTGATGTCTCGTCTCTACCAGCCTTGGGCAGAGATAAAGCCAACTTACTGTGCTTCGGTTAGGCAGCGAGAGCGTAATTGTTTTCGCCAGTTAAAATTTAGCAATGACTGATATTAACGAGCATAGCCATTATCGCTCGGCGTGCTTGCTCACCACCTCTACACGCTGTCAAAGCCATGTCTGCCCCTGATATTTAGCGTAGTTGTGAATGCAACAGAAACCCCTCCGGGTTTGCTAAAGCGGGTTGCAAAGGTAATAAAAAATCCCGACAATGCAAGTGTTTGCCGGGATTTTTTGAAGATATTGTATCTGAAGATACTTATGAATCGGGGGAGTGTTACTCCTGAGCGGGTTCTACGCCCCATTGCTGCTGTGCAAGGCGGCGGTAGTTGTTGTAACGCCACTGCGCGTTCTCCTTAGCGGCCTTGAAGAGTTCCTCTGCCTCGTCGGGGTATTGCTTAAGCACAGATGCGTAGCGAACCTCTCCCTTGAGGAAGTCGGCGAAGTTGTCCCAGTTAGGCTCTTTGCTGTCGAGCGTGAACGGGTTCTTGCCCTCTTTCTCCAGTTCGGGGTTGTAGCGCCAGAGGTGCCAGTATCCACATTCCACAGCCTTGGCTTCCTCGGCCTGAGACTTGCCCATGCCACTCTTGAGACCGTGGTTGATACACGGAGCGTAAGCGATGATAACCGAAGGGCCGTCGTAGGCCTCAGCCTCGCGAATAGCCTTGAGGCACTGCATATTGTCGGCTCCCATAGCCACCTGTGCCACATAGACGTATCCGTAAGTGGAAGCGATGAGTCCGAGGTCTTTCTTGCGTATGCGCTTACCAGCGGCGGCAAACTTGGCGATGGCGCCAATAGGAGTGGCCTTAGAGGCCTGTCCGCCGGTGTTGGAGTACACCTCGGTGTCGATAACCAGAATGTTGACATTCTTGCCGGATGCGATAACGTGGTCGAGACCACCGAAGCCAATGTCGTAGCTGGCGCCGTCGCCACCGACAATCCATTGTGAGCGTTTCACGAGGTACTGTCCCAGACTCTTGACCTTTACGTCGGCAGGAGCGTTGCTATGCTCAATGAGAGAGAGAATCTTGTCGCTGAGTTCGCGGCTCTTGTCGCCGTCGTTCTTGTTTTCGAGCCATTCCTGATAGAGAGCCTTGAGGTTAGCGTCGGTGCTGTCGGCCTCGATAGCATCCTGAACGAAACCAGTTACACGGTTGCGCATCTTCTCGTCGGCGATGGCCATACCCAGACCGAACTCGCAGAAGTCCTCGAACAGCGAGTTTGCCCATGCAGGACCGTGCCCCTTGGCGTTAGTGGTGTAGGGAGTTGACGGCACTGAAGCCGAGTAGATAGAAGAGCAACCTGTGGCATTCGCTACCATTTCGCGGTCGCCAAAGAGCTGAGAGATGAGTTTCAGGTATGGAGTCTCACCGCATCCGGAGCAAGCGCCTGAGAACTCAAAGAGGGGAGTGGCGAACTGAGAGTTCTTCACGTTCATCTTAATGTCAACGAGCTCTTGCTTAGAAGTAACGTTCTGAGCGCAGAAGTCCCAGAGATTCTGGTCTTCTTCGTGTCCCATGAGAGGCACCATCTCAAGTGCTTTCTCGCCCTTCTTGCCCGGGCAGACGTCGGCGCAGTTGCCGCAGCCGAGGCAGTCCAGAACATCTACAGCCTGAACAAACTTGAGGCCCACCAGAGTCTTGCCGATAGCCGGAAGCAGGTCTTTCTCCTGGAATGGAGAAGCGGCGGCCTCGTCGGCGTTAAGCAGGAATGGACGGATAGCAGCGTGAGGACAAACAAACGCACACTTGTTACACTGAATACAGTTCTCAGACTTCCAAACGGGAACGAATGTGGCAACCCCGCGTTTTTCGTAAGCGCTGGTGCCGGCCATCCATGTACCGTCCTCGCGTCCGCGGAAGGCCGATACCGGAAGCAAGTCGCCGTTCTGAGCGTTGATAGGACGTACCACATCGTTGATGAAAGCGGGAGCATTATCGTCGCCAGCATTGTCCACGGGAAGTGAAGACCAGGCCGGGTCAATAGCGAGAGACTCATATTCACCACCGCGGTCCACGGCCTGATAGTTCTTGTTCACAACGTCTTCGCCCTTGCGTCCATAAGACTTGACGATGAATTTCTTCATCTGTTCCACTGCCAGTTCCACAGGAATCACCTGAGTTATGCGGAAGAATGCCGACTGCAGGATGGTGTTAGTGCGGTTGCCGAGCCCAATCTCCTGAGCAATCTTGGTGGCGTTGATGTAGTAAACCTTGACATGCTTCTGAGCCAAAACAGCCTTTACCTTGTTAGGAATGTTAGCCAAGAGCTCCTCGCCTTCCCAGATGGTGTTGAGCAGGAAGGTACCGCCATCCTGAATACCACGGGTAACGTCATACATGTTGAGGTATGCCTGCTGGTGACATGCTACGAAGTTTGGAGTGGTTACCAAATATGTAGAGCGGATAGGTTCGTCACCGAAACGGAGGTGTGAGCAAGTGAAGCCACCTGACTTCTTCGAGTCGTATGAGAAGTATGCCTGGCAGTACTTGTCGGTAGTCTCACCGATAATCTTGACAGAGTTCTTGTTTGCACCAACGGTACCATCAGCACCGAGGCCGTAGAACTTAGCCTGGAACATGCCGGCAGGAGCAACCGATACCTCCTCACCAACTGGGAGCGAAGTAAAGGTTACATCGTCGTTGATACCGAGGGTGAAGTGATTCTTTGGCTCGTTCATTGCGAGGTTCTCATAAACGGCAATGACCTGAGCAGGTGTGGTATCGTTTGAACCCAAACCGTAGCGGCCACCAACAACCTTGATGTTGTTCATGCCGAGCTCATTGAGAGCATCAACTACGTCGAGGTACAATGGTTCGCTGTTAGCACCTGGCTCCTTGGTACGATCGAGGACACAAATCTTCTTGCAAGATGCAGGAATAGCCTCCTTGAGGTACTTCAGAGAGAATGGACGATAGAGGTGAACAGAAATCAAGCCGACCTTCTCGCCATTAGCAGCCTTGTAGTCGATAACCTCCTTGATGCACTCGGTTGCAGAACCCATGGCAACGATGACATTCTCGGCATCAGCTGCACCATAGTAGTCGAATGGACGATGCTTGCGGCCGGTGATGGCGCTGACCTGATCCATATACTTGGCGACGATGTCTGGAACAGCGTTGTAATATGGGTTAGATGACTCGCGATGTGCGAAGAATACGTCTGGATTCTCGGCCATACCGCGCATCTCAGGATGCTCTGGAGAGAGGGCACGCTTGCGGAAATCCTCGACAGCCTTCCAGTCAACCAATGGACGCAAATCCTCCTGATCAACGACCTCAATCTTCTGATACTCGTGAGAAGTACGGAAACCATCGAAGAAGTTCAGGAAAGGAACACGGCTTGAGAGAGTTGCCAAGTGTGCAACTGCTGCCAAATCCATAACCTCCTGTACTGAACCCTCGGCCAACATGGCGAAACCGGTCTGGCGGCAAGCCATAACGTCCTGATGATCACCGAAGATACAAAGAGCATGAGAAGCCAATGTACGAGCAGATACATGGAATACAGATGGAATCAACTCACCTGCAATCTTGTACATGTTTGGAATCATCAAAAGAAGACCCTGTGAAGCAGTAAAAGTGGTGGTAAGTGCGCCAGCCTGCAGAGAACCGTGTACAGCACCAGCTGCACCGCCTTCTGACTGCATTTCCTGAACGAGCACGGTCTCACCAAACAGGTTCTTACGCTCCTGAGCGGCCCATTCATCGACATTTTCTGCCATCGGTGAAGATGGAGTGATAGGGTAAATAGCGGCTACCTCGCTGAACATATACGCGATATGAGCGGCAGCGGTATTACCATCACAAGTCATAAATTTCTTAGCCATTGTGATTTTTTGTTTAAAAAGATTAGTTGTTAATTATTTGGGTTAAGTATCGCTAGATAGGCAACAAAAATAAGTCTTATCCCCAACGATAACGAAGGGGAATAATACAAGTTTCGTCCTTAAATACTTTATTAGTAGAGGAATCCGAACAGCCACAACGGAATCACATTGTCGTGTCCGATTTCAAAATTGTCAATAGCGTAGTAGTACTCTGGATTGTTCTTTGTACGAACGACCCAATCGCACACACGGAAACGATCCTTCTTGTTGATCAAGAACTGGATGTTACGTTCCGTTGACTTGTTCAGACGATTGTTGTAGTGCAACATATTGTAGAAGAAAGTCTCGCGCAACTGACGCGGCTCAACTTCGTTCAGACAGGTCGGGAATAGGATATTGGTGTTGTGCATATATACAACAGCCGGCTTCTTCGGGAAACACTCGTCTGTTGTGTAGAGCATATTGATCAAGCGGGCCTCCTTCAGGTAAGACAGGTAGTTAACCACGGTTGCACGGCTGGTTTCAATGCTCTTGGCCAACAGACTGACATTCGGAGAACATGGAGCCTCCTGAGCCAGAATGTGAAGCAATTTCTTCAATTTAGGCAGATAGCCCAGTTCAATTTCCTTCAAGAAGAGGATGTCCACCTCCAGCATCGTGTTCATGTTCTTGATGAGCATCTCACTGTAGTTCTTCTTTTCGAGGAAGAACGGATAGTAGCCGTGATGGATATAGTCCTTGAAATAGTTGAGAGGCTTGATCTGGGTGCAGATTTCAGCCGCTATCTGAGTGTGATTCGCCAAAATTTCCTCGTAGGAATAAGAGCGGAAGTTTGTCCCTGCCATCAGGTTAATGTACTCACGGAACGAGAATCCACGCAAATTGTAACTATCTACAATGCCGTTCAACAAAGGATTTGCCTCCTTCAGACGCATGACAGTTGAACCAGCGAAGATAATTTGCACCTTTGGATATTGGTCATGAATGAATTTCAGTTCCTCGCTCCATCCTGGATACTTGAAAATCTCGTCGATGAGCAGCGTACGACCACCCACCTGCTGGAAATTCGCAACGAATTCGCGCAGAGTGTGCGTGTAGAAATAGAAATGATTCATGTTGATGTAGAGGCATCTACGATCGTCAGGGCCGTATTTTTCAAGGGCATACTGCAAAAGGAAAGTGGTTTTTCCGACGCCACGACTGCCTTTGATACCGATTAGGCGACTACTCCAATTGATTTCATCGATAAGAACACGTCTAACAGGGCTATAGACATGCTCCACCAGATACTTGTGTGTTCTGTAAAAAGTCTCCACTTCAGAATAATTTTGGTTTACGGGTGCAAATATAGTTACACAAAATCAATTTGCAAAGTCAATTTGGCATTTTTTTTGGCATTTTCCGAAAAAAAGTTCTTTATACTTTTCGCAAAATGTCGTTAATTTGCCCCTCCTCGTTGACGCTTATTGTTAAAATCGTCGTACATTTTTTTAACAATTGAGACCTTTTCGTCCGGAGGCAAAGTACCATCAACCCATTGGATTTCAATGCCACGTCTTTCCATGCCACGGAACCACGTCATCTGCCGCTTGGCGAACTGATGAATGGCGATTTCGAGTTGGCGAACCATTTCGTCGTACGACAATTCCCCGATGACATACATTGTCAAATACTTGTATTCGAGCCCGTAGTAAATCAGATTCTCCGGAGCGACAGGTGCGTGAGCATCTGACCCTTTCAGCAATTCCCTCACCTCATCGATCATGCCGGCATCCAAACGCTCGCGCAGGCGGCGGGAAATACGTTCACGGCGCAAATCGCGGTCAATGTCGATGCCGACGACCAGGCTGTCGATAGCCGGGTAGGCCGTGAGTTGCTGTGCGTGATTACGGTAATAGTCGCGTATTTCAATCTCGCGGATAGCACGTTTTGCGGTGTCGGTGTCGGTCGTGTTGTGGAGCGACTTGTAAGTCTTCAGGATTTCAGTCAGCTCGGCCAATGATTTTCCCGCCAGTTGCTCGCGTAGTGCTGGATTTTCGGGCACTTCGTGCATTTCGTAGCCCTTGAGCACCGACTCGACATAAAGGCCGGAACCGCCGCATAGCACCGGCATCTTGCCTCGCGAAAGGATGTCGTTGTACGCACGATGGAAATCCTGCTGATACTCGAAAATGCTGTAGCGGTAGCCCGGTTCACGAATATCGAGCAAATGACAAGGTACAACTTTCTGCACCTTGCCATCCTTATCGCGCACAATATAATCGTCCAAGTCCTTGCCCGTTCCCAGCGTCATGCCGCGATAGACCTGTCGTGAATCGGCGCTGATGACTTCTGCATCGAACGCAAGTGCCACATCGACGGCCAATCGTGTTTTCCCCGACGCGGTCGGGCCAACTATCGTTATCATCTGTCGGCTTATTGCGATTTCAGTTTCGGTTGCGACGAACGCTCTTTTGCGTCGTTGCTTTCTCTATTTTCTCGACCGCGGCGGCCTCCATATCGACCTCCTCTTTTGTTCGTCGGTTCTGTTTAGGTTCAACGTCGATGTCGGCCTCCTCCAGCTTCTGGAGGATTTTTTCTCTACGCGCCTTTTTTCCGTCCGATGGTGTCGGGTCTTTCACCCAAATGCTGTCTTCGAAGGCGCGCAGGTCGTTGTCTAGTTTCTGTTGTGCCATCTTGAGCGAATCGGGATTGTCGCCCACCTGCTGCTTGAGCGAGAGGCCGCGAAGGTTCTGTTCCTTGTAGATGTCGCCCTCGTATTGGCCGAGAGAGAAGAACTCCTCCATCGTGAAGCGGGCGGCGGTGTTCATGCCCTGGTTGACGACGAGATGGTCGCGTAGGAACGGTCGCAAGTCCTCGTAGTTGAGCCAGAACATCGGATATTTGACGGCATCGGCCGAGAAATCGCCAGACTGATGCAACACAGGACAGATGCAGAGGATACGCGCCTGATATTTGCTGTGCTTCTGGTCGAACTCCCAACGCTCCTTGACGAAGTAGCTCAACACCGAAGCGCTGGGCACGTTGCTTTCATCGACGACATAGGTCGTATCGGCGCCACGCTGCTTGGGCGAATTGACCTTATAATAGATGTCGAACTTGTCGAAGATATCCTTCGGCTTGACGCGGAAAGCATCGGCAAACACCTCTCGGCCATCCAGATACTCGTAGGCAGGCAGTTCGCCCTTCGAAAAAGCGTCGATGATGACACGGAAGAGATTGGTCAATCCGTTCATCGGCTCGATGGGGAAATAGAGCGAGGCATTGGCATCCTTGGTCAAATCCAGTTCGCGATAGACGATATGCTGCCACGGGGTCTCTATTGCCTCATCCTTCTGATATTCGTCGAAAGCCTGCTGGCGCAAAGTCTTGCCATCGGCCACCGTGGTTTGCGGCACATTCTTCTTGGCAGCCGGCGACTTTTTTGCCACCGATGCCGAATTATTGCCGTTGGATGCCGATGCTCCCTTCGGCTTTGTGGTTGAAGTCTGGTTGCCAGTCGTCGTCTTGCCCTTCGACGATGTCGTTTCCGTCTTCGTCGATTTTGCCTTTGACTTGCTATCCTTCTTGGACGATGTCTGTTCGGACGATGACCTTGACGTACGTCGTACCGAGACCTGCGCATCGGCCACAGCGACCGACATCAGCGCGGCGAGAAGCATCGCCCATAGACGTGTATGTTTCATTGATGCTAACATTTTGATTTCAAGATTATAAGGTGACTTGCATAGCTCCGCTCAATTCTCGTTCGATGCCATCTGGGCCGACGGCGTGGACGCCCGTAATGAAGAAAGTCTTGCCTGTGCTCAGACGGTTCAGCACGGTCTTCTGCCGGTCGGACCAATTGCCCGACTTGCTGTCTTCGGGAATGGCATTGCCCATCGAATCGAAAATTATGATACGGAACGATTTAACTTGAAATTCGACATTGAGCAGACCATCGTCGATGGCGGCAAAGATGCCCGATGATTCGAGCAGCTGCTTCTTGCTGATTTTCGTGCCGCCACGATAGTGTTTGGTGTTGCCCTGCGCGTCCTTGATAATCATATAAGGAGTCGGATCGGGCAAACGGCGCACGCGGAACGCCATCTGGCTGACTTGTGCGGAACGTCCGCCTTGATTGGCCGACACGGAAATGACGGCATCCTTATCGACCTCCTTCGGCTTGGCGACCCATCCGTTGCCCGAACGAGTCAAAGTACCATTGGACATCGTGGCACTGATTTGCGATGCGGCAACACCAGGCACCGAGATGCTCACGGGGTTGTCGATGCCGGCATACATGACGTTCATCATTGTGTTCGACACCGTTGCGACCGGTTCGCTGACGAAATAACTCGTCTCGAACGGCAGCTGTTCGCTTGTGCCATCAGGCTTCGCGACCTCAAGATGACCGCTGATGTTCTGTATGCCCTCGCGCGTCGTAACTACGCTATAAAAACCATTCTTTTCGGCATCATAGAGCTGGTCGCCGATGTAGATCTGCGGTGTCTGGGTCGTATCGACCGCAGCCATGACGATTTGAGCCTCATAGCGTTGGCCGCGCATCACATTGCGGCTGTTCGGAATGACGAAGGCCGACAACTGGTTGACGCGCACATCGCCGCGATCCACGCTCTGCATCAGGCTGGAAATGGTCTCGCCCTCGGCATTGAGCACGTCGCCCTGAATCTTGGCCAAGATGGTGACGGCAGCTGCCACAGGAATATTCTCGAACATGGCTGTCTCCCAATCGGTTATGACGGGATTAGTGCCTTCCGGGATGTCTGTGCTCAGATAGTTTGCGATGACATGTCCATCGGCCGAAGGAACATACGAGACAAGCGTCTGGCGATATTCCTCAAGGGCCTGACGCAGACGCACTCCTCCCCCATATTTCGGACGGAGCATAATCTGGTTGACCGCCTCGAGATTCTCGCGGTTGCTGATGTCGTTCGGATCGCCGTCTTCGCCATCGGCCATCTGCACGATTGCCAACTTGAGACTATCTATCAGAGCGTACATCTCGGCCGCACGCTGGCGGGTGTCTTGCGCACGACGATACCAGATTCCGGCCTTCTCCTTGTTCTTCTCGTAGGCCGAAGTGAACTCGTCGAAGAGCTTGCTGTTGCGTGCCTGGGCGCCCTGATTGCTTGCACAGAGTGCATCCTCGACGTGCTTGAAACCGCTCAAGACGTCGCTCGACACATTCAGTGCCACCATTGCCAGGAAGACGATATACATCAAGTTGATCATCTTCTGGCGCGGGCTCAGACGATTATTGTTTGCGCTCATAACGGATTATTTCATGTTAGTGGTCATTGCCTGCAACATGCGGGCATATACCTCATTGAGTTGCTGCAAGTTGCGAGCCAGCTGGTCGCTTTCCTGACGAATCTTGTAGCTGTCGTTTGCTCCATTTTCATAGAGCGAACGGATATTGTTCAGGCCTCGGTTCACCTCTTCGATGGTCGAGAGCTGCGACGAAACGCTCTTCAGCTGGATTTCGTAGATGGTGTTCAGACCCTGAATGTTGCGGTTCAGCTGGCCGATCTGCTCGGCATAGTTCTCGTTGCCGCCCACGCCGGCCATTGCGGCCGACAATTTCTCCAGCGAGACACTGATTTCGTTCAATTTAGTCACGTAGCGCTCCGTAGCGGCCGTCACCTGATCAGCCTGCTCGGGCGTAACGCCGATGTTTCCGCTTGCCACCAGAGGCGCATTTCCAACCGTTGTTGCGGCCGATGGCATTGCCGACTCGCCCATTGCGGCTGGCGCATTGGACACAACTCCACCGCCGATGACGATGGTTCCTCCAGCCGGGACATTGCCGCCGATGATGGTCGCTCCACCGCCGTTGCCTTGACTGACGGCATTGGCCGCAACCTGTTCAAATGCAGCCTCCTGCTTGGCGCGACGCTCGGCGATGGTAGCCTTCTCCTCGCCCGTCAGCGTCTGGTTGTAAATGCCGGGATAGACATTTTCCCAGTTTGGCTCGCGCGAAGGCTCGTCGAACGCCGACATGAAGAAGATGAATGCCTCGGTGCCCATGCCCAAGATCAGCATGATGTCGGCTCCGGTGACGTGGAGCAGCTTGAACAGCGCACCCAAAATGACGATTGATGCACCGATACTATACAGATAATTGAAAGTCTTTGGACTTAACAACGATTTTTTCTTGATTTTCATGACTTTTCGTGCTTTATGGTCAGAATATATTCTTGTTTTGGGTTAGATTATCGACGGACACTGCGACCCGCGCCACCAGCCGAACGCTGCGGACGCTGGCGCTGTTTTGGTGCGCTCGACGAGCCTTTTGACGATTTTTTCGCTGCATTCGTCTTCACATTGGCCTTGCTGTTGCCCAGGTAGGTGCGCACGCAACGGAAGCCGATGAACGAACGCTGCTCATTCTGATATTCCCACGTGCGCACGTCCGCACGCACGTAGTGGCTGGCATCCTTCCACGAACCGCCGCGAATCACCTTGCGCTTCAAGCGGTAAGGGTCTTCCTTGGCCGCATTGTACTGATAGTCCGGATTGATGTCGGCCGCGCTGTGCACACCAGACTCGCTCCATGCCGTAGATGTCCATTCGGCCACGTTGCCCGACATGTCGTACAGGCCGAAATCGTTTGAACTGTAGGCACCTACGGGCGATGTGATGATGTAGCCATCCTTCGAGTAGTTGCCGTCGCCCGGCTTGAAGTTACCGTTGAAACAACCCTTTTCCGAACGAGCTACGTCAGTTTTCCAGCTGTAATTCTGGTCGTTGTTGCCGGCGCGTGCGGCATATTCCCATTCGGCCTCGGTCGGCAGACGGAACGGCTCGACATCGACGCCACGCATTCCGTAGCTCTGTTTCAGATATTCCGTGCGCCAGGCACAGAAGGCATTGGCCTGCTCCCAGCTCACACCGACCACCGGATAGTCATCGTAAATCGGACTGGAGAAATAGTAGCGGGCGTATTGCTCGGTGAAGGCATTGGCAAAATCGTTCACCCAGACGGTCGTGTCAGGATAAATGTTGACGATGTAGGTGTTCAGGAAGTCGTATTCACTTGAGAGCGGGCGTTCGATGGTCTCGCGCTTGATGTTGCCCTCATCGTCTATATATGCCGTATCTTTCGAAATCATGACCAGTTCGTCGTAGTTTACCGGCACATCGGTGTTCAGGTTACGACGCTCGGGGTCGAGGCGGTAACGGCGCTGGGCATACGACTTGTAGTCGAACGTCTCGAAGCGGTAGTTCATCTGCTTGGCATCCAGATATTTCTTGCCCGTAATCGGGTCGGTCTTATAGACACTTTCGATGGCCCGCTGCTCGTCCTCGTTCGGCTTGCGCCACGGAATCGGCTTCGACCAGTTGAGATGCGGCGTAATGGGTTCGCCGTATTTGTCCTCCTCTATCTTGTATTCATCGTTGCCACCGTATGCAGGATCGGCCAGACGCTCGCGGATGATGGAGTCGCGCACATAATAGACAAATTGGCGATAGACGGCATTGGACACCTCCTTTTCGTCCATCCAGAAGGCATCGACCGAGATGCCCTTCGATTCCGGCAGGTCGCCCCACAAGCTGTCCTGCTTCTGCGCGCCCATCTCCATCGAACCGCGCTTGATGAGCACCATTCCGTATGGCTGCGGCTCGTTCCACGCACGGCCACGCACGCCTGTCACTTCTCCACCGCCGCCACCGCTGAGCGACTTTGAACACGACGTCCCGAGCCAACTGACAGCGATTGCCGACATTGTAATCAGAAGAATCTTCTTCATTATCTTGTTTTTGTTTGATTTCGATTTGTTACTCATAAATTCCAGCCCGATGCCGGTGCAAAGACGGATTTTGAAGCGCTACGCGACTTTTCGCGCCCCAGACGCCTTTTTTTTCGGGCTACAGGATGCGGATTGACTTGTGCGCATGCTGCTTCTGCTTGTCCAGATCCAGTTTGTAGCTATAGGTCACCATCAGTTCGTGGCTTCCGTTCGATGCCTTGGCGAGTGGTGAGATTCCGATGTCGTAGGAATAGCCCAAGCGAACTGCGCCCACATCGGCACCGACCATTAGCACCACGGCATCTTTTGGGCGGAAGGAGATGCCGCCCCAGAACTTGTGGTCGTAGGTGGCACGAAGCGTGAATTCCTTCTGCAAGGCCTGCACCGTCGTCTTGACCAACAGCGAGGGTTGCACGATGAATAACGACCGCTTGACCGGAATATTGCATCCGACCGAAAAATAATATGTCCGTTTCAGTTTTGTGAAGGCATATTCGTCCAATTCTATCTCACTTTCGGCCAGATGCTGGATGCCTATGCCACCATAAAGCCAATTCCACTCATAGTAGGCGCCGAAACCGCAATCGAACGCCATGGCCGACACATCTCCCGTCGGAAGTCCATCGGCCGAGGCATCCCAAGCATCGCCATCGGGGATGTAGATCTCGCCACCCGAAAAGCCCTGGTTGACCATGCCCGCCTGAAGGCCCAGCGCCAATCGGCCATAATCAAGATTCAGGCTGTAGGAATATTGCAGGCCGAGCTGCGTTGTGTTGAACAGGCCCGCCTTATCGTTCATGACCATCGCCCCCACGCCGTTGCGCACCTTTTTGATTTTGACAGGCATATCCACGGCGACGAAAAAGGTCTGCGGCGCATTTTCCACACCCACCCATTGCATTCGGTCGAAGGCCGATATGTGCAAAGCTGAATCGCACCCGACGGCCGCCGGATTGTAGAGCGTCGGCACCGCCCAATACATGCTGACCTGCGGATCGTTTTGCGCAAAAACAAACGACCCGTTGCCGACAAAGACCGACAACAGGAGAAACAGACAATAGCGGATGTAAGAATGTATTTTCATTGATTTTTTGCGGCCGCAAATGTAGCAAAAAAATTGAGGTAAGACAAAATTTTCATCATAAAAATTTGCAAACCGAAACTTTCAAACCACCCTTTTCGGAGTTGTCAACTTGATGCAATAACGAAATATGAGCCATTTTCGTGTACGACAATGTTAAAAAAGGCTATCTTCGCGCCGCGAATGAGAGAGAATCTACAAAAAACGCTACATTTCGACACATTATTTCGCAAACTAATTTTCCATTCAACAATAATAACAAATGGCAAGTTTAATTAAGCTTAACAAAGGTCTGGACATCAACCTGGCTGGAGCAGCAGAAAAGAAACTCGTCAGCGTGAAGGCGGCCGACAAGGTTACCCTCGTGCCCGATGATTTCGTCGGTTCTACTCCAAAGGTAGTCGTCAAGGCCGGTGAAGCCGTGAAGGCCGGCGACGTGCTCTTTACAGACAAACTTCACCCAGAGATTAAGTTCGTAAGCCCTGTCAGCGGCACCGTCGAGGAGGTCGTACGTGGCGAGCGACGCAAAGTGCTTGGCGTTGTCGTTGTGAACGACGGCAAGGGCACCAGTGTAGAACTTCCCGCTGTTAACCCAACCAGTGCTTCGGCAGACGAGATCAAGTCGGCTCTGCTCAACGCCGGTGTTTGGCCATTCATCAAGCAACGTCCATACAACGTTGTGGCCAATCCTGAGGTACAGCCACGTGAC
The DNA here is from genome assembly GCA_937892215.1 of uncultured Porphyromonadaceae bacterium. GTDB lineage: Bacteria > Bacteroidota > Bacteroidia > Bacteroidales > Muribaculaceae > Sodaliphilus. The sequence continues at coordinate 4,416 of CALAVE010000082.1, read as the reverse complement.
ATCTTCGTCACCGCTATGGATACTGCACCCCTCGCCCCGGACTTCGCTTTCGTCGTCAAGGGTCAGGAGGAAGACCTTCAGCGCGGCATCAGCGCCCTCGCCAAGCTCACAGCCGGCAAGGTATATGTTGGTGCTAAGGCAGGCAGCAAGCTCCAGCTCAAGGATGCTGAGGTAGTCGAGTTCGCAGGTCCTCACCCAGCAGGCAACGTCGGCGTACAGATCAACCACATCAAGCCTATCAACAAGGGCGAGCAGGTGTGGACCGTCAGCGCCTTCGACGTCATCGTCATGGGTCGTGCATTGGCCGGCAAGGTCGATTTCACCCGCACCATCACCGTCGCAGGTTCTGAGGTTGTTTCTCCAGCATACGCCAAAGTTCTGCCCGGTCAGACATTGGCAAGCATCCTGAATGGCAACGTCAAGCACGTCGAGTACACCCAGCGTTACATCGCCGGCAACGTACTCACCGGTCAGAATGCTGGCAAGGAGGGTGTCGTTGGTTTCTTCGACAACACCGTTACCGTCATCCCTGATGGTGGTGATACCGACGAGCTGTTCGGCTGGATCACTCCAGGCTTGAACCGTTATTCTACCAGCAACACAGGTTTGAGCGGTCTCTTCGGCTTGTTCAAGAGCAAGAAGTGGACACTCGACGCCCGTCTCAAGGGTGGCCCACGTGCCCTCATCGTAAGTGGCACCTGGGAGAAGGTTTTCCCAATGGATATCTATCCAGAGGAGCTCTACAAGGCTGTCCTGACCTACAACATCGACAAGATGGAGGCTCTGGGCATCTACGAGGTTGCTCCTGAAGACTTCGCCCTCTGTGAGTTTGTTGATGCCTCCAAGACTCCTGTTCAGCAGGTAATTGCCGATGGCCTTGTTAAACTCAGAAAAGAAATGGAGTAATATGAGCAATAAGTTAAATAATTTCATCCACGAAAAGATTGCCCCCAACTTCGAGAAGGGTGGCAAGTTCGAGAGCCTGTGGTCGGTCTATGACTCGTTCCACACTTTCCTCTTCGTACCACGCCAGACCGCTGGCCGCAAGGGTGTACAGGTACACGATTCGGTCGATTCGAAGCGCGTCATCATCATGGTCATCCTCGCTCTGGTTCCTGCCCTGCTGGTAGGATGCTGGAACGTCGGCTTGCAGCATGACCGCGCACTCGGCATCGACGACGGCTGGTTCATGCAGTTCCTCTATGGCTTCGTAGCCTTCCTGCCTAAGGTAGTTGTCAGCTACGTCGTAGGTCTCGGCATCGAAATGGCAGTTGCAGCCTACAAGCGCGAGGAGGTTGCCGAAGGTTTCCTCGCAACCGGTCTCTTGATTCCAATGATTGTTCCTGTCAACACACCACTCTGGATGATTGCCGTAGCAACAGCATTTTCGGTAATCTTCGCCAAGGAGATTTTCGGTGGCACAGGCATGAACATCTTCAACCCTGCGCTCATCACGCGTGCGTTCCTCTTCTTTGCCTATCCGAAGGCCATGTCGGGCGATGCCGTATTCGTACGTACCGGCTCGGCTCTGTGCGACTCTCCTATCGAGGGCACACAGGTCGTTGACGGCTTCTCGGGTGCAACGCCATTGGCCGCAGTTGCCGACAACACCTTCAACCCTGAGACATTCTCTACGTTCGATGCCTTCATCGGTACCATCCCTGGTTCCATCGCCGAGACCTCGACCGCAGCCATCCTCTTGGGTGCCCTGTTGTTGCTCGTCACCAAGGTTGCCTCATGGCGCATCATGCTCAGCGTATTTGCTGGCGGTGCAGTCATGTCGGCCATCGTAGGCGCATTCAGCGAGAATGCTCCGACAGTAGCACAGCAACTCTGCCTCGGCGGATTCGCATTTGCCGCTGTCTTCATGGCCACCGACCCAGTGACGGGTTGCCGCACCAATACGGGCAAGTTCATCTACGGCTGTTTCATCGGCGTGATGGCAATCATCATCCGTATGTACAACACCGGTTATCCTGAGGGTGCAATGATGGCCGTCCTGTTGGGCAATGCCGTAGCACCGCTCATCGACCATTATGTAGTAGAAACTAATATCAACAAGCGCGCAAAGCGCATTAAAGCATAACGTATTATGAATCGCAACAGTAACGTATATACCGTGATTTATGCTGCCTTGCTTTGTGCGCTTGTGGCAGTATTGCTGACGGTGGCAGCCGTAGGTCTTGCTCCACAGCAGAAGGCCAACAGCGACAACGAGAAGAAGCAGCAGATCCTCTCCTCTATCAGCAGCGTGCTGGGCAAAGAGGTGACTTTCGAGAATGCCGCCCAAATCTGGGACGAGCTTGACATGGACAACAACATGAGCGTTGTGAACGTGAAGGGCGATGAGGTTGCTGGCGTCAATGCCTTCGACATCGTGGCCAAGCAGCAGTTCAAGGCTGGCGTGGTAAAAGACGATGCCAACCTGCCACTCTTCATCGCCAACGTCAACGGCAAGCCTTACTACATCATGTGCCTTTACGGTGCAGGTCTGTGGGATGCCGTCTGGGGTTACATCTCAGTTGAAAGCGACGGCTCTACCATCGCAGGTGCATCGTTCGACCATGCTTCGGAAACTGCAGGCTTGGGCGCCAAAATCAAGGACGACCCATCGTTTGCAGCAGCCTTCGTAGGCAAGCACGTGTTCCAGAACGGCCAATTCGCCCCTGTCCAGGTGCTCAAGCAAGGCAAGACCGCAGCCAACGGAGCCGATCAGGTAGATGCCATCACCGGCGCTACAAAGACTTCCGACTGCGTCAGCCTCATAATCAACAACTCCTTGACCGGCTACAAGGCCGCACTCGAGAAGATTGGTACGTTGAGCAACATGGTTCAGGATTGCGTAGCCGACAGCACCGCATGTGATTCTATCCAAAATGTTGAACCTGTAATTGCAGAATAACTATGGCAGCAGAAAAGAAACCCGGTATCTTCACCGGTCCGCTTTGGACAAACAACCCTGTCGTCGTACAGGTTCTCGGTATCTGCTCGGCGCTCGCCGTCACTACCCAAATGAAGCCAGCCCTCGTGATGGGCATCTCCCTCACCTGCGTATTGGCCTTCGCAAATGTGATTATTTCCCTCCTGCGCAACACAATTCCAAACCGAATCCGAATCATCGTTCAGTTGGTAGTCGTTGCTGCGCTGGTTATCCTTGTGAACCAGATTCTGAAGGCATACGCTTTCGAAGTGAGCAAGCAGTTGTCGGTCTATGTCGGCCTCATCATCACCAACTGTATCCTGATGGGTCGTCTGGAGGCATTCGCATTGGGCAACAAGCCTTGGCCATCGTTGCTTGACGGTCTCGGAAACGGTCTTGGCTATGCCATCATCCTCTTCGTTGTCGCCACTTTCCGCGAGTTCTTCGGTTCTGGCACATTGTTCGGCATCGACGTCATCGCACGTTTTGTCAACGAGTCGGGCTACGACGGATATCAGAACTGCGGTATCTTCGTGATGCCAACATCGGCCCTGATTCTGATCGGTTGCATCATCTGGTATCTGCGCAGCAAGAATCCTGACCTTCAGGACAAATAATAATCATATACCCTTAATACAGAAAGCAAAATGGAATATTTAAATCTATTCGTCAAGTCGATTTTCATCGACAACATGATCTTTGCGCTCTTCCTGGGTATGTGCTCTTACCTTGCAGTGTCAAAGACCGTCAAGACAGCCGTTGGCCTGGGTGCAGCCGTTACATTCGTGCTGCTCGTCACCCTGCCAGTCAACTATCTGTTGGACAAGTATGTGCTTCAGCCTAATGCATTGGCCGAGGGCGTTGACCTGAGCTACCTCTCGTTCATCGTCTTCATCGCCGTCATTGCAGCCATCGTGCAGATTGTCGAGATGGTGGTCGAGAAGTTCTTCCCTGCCCTCTACGGTTCGCTCGGTATCTTCCTCCCACTGATTGCCGTAAACTGCGCCATCCTTGGTGGTTCGCTCTTCATGCAGCAGAAGGAGTTCGAGAATGTCGGTTTCGCTGCCGTCTATGCGCTGGGTAGCGGTCTTGGCTGGTTGTTCGCCATTGCCTGCATCGCAGCCATCCGTGAGAAGCTGGCCTACAGCAACATTCCTGCCCCACTCAAGGGCTTGGGCATCACCTTCATTGCTACGGGTCTGATGGCCATCGCCTTCCTGAGCTTCTCGGGCATCCAGTTATAATTTTAATCGCTAAAAACAAAAATTAAGATTATGACACAGACAATTATATACGCAATCGTAGTTTTTCTGATTGTAATTCTTTTACTCGTCGCCCTGTTGCTCGTCATCAAGGCATGGCTCGTTCCATCGGGCAACATCACCATCGACGTGAACGGCAAGAAGCAGATTGAGGCTGGCATCGGCACATCGGCCCTTGCAGCCCTTCAGAGCGGCGGCATCTTCCTTTCAAGCGCCTGTGGTGGCGGCGGCAAG
>CALAVE010000081.1 GCA_937892215.1 uncultured Porphyromonadaceae bacterium | reverse complement strand
TGTCCACTGTGGTGGGCATGGCATTGGCCAGCCTGACCAGGTTCACCGTCTGCGCTTTGACCAGCGCCTCCAGCAGCAGGGCCATCAATTTGATGCGCGCCAGGTTCATCGATTGTCCAAAATGTTCTTGTATGATTGGAAAAAGTTTGCTAAATTTGCCTCTGTTCTTGGAATTAGTAGCTTTCTTCATCTGAAAAATCGGAAGTTTTTCTTTACAAAGTTACTAATTTCCAAGGACTTATGCAACGATTAACTACTTGATAATCAGTTAATTAGGGTTAAATTCTTAACTTTTTGTCATGTACTAAAAATTTTGCATTTATATTACTACCCACCTAAAAAAGGATGATGAGAAGATTTTTATTTACTGCTTTAATTATGCTGGCGGCGATTGCGTGGAATGGCGCGATGGCACAAGAGCAGGTAGCGGCGGGCAACGATGCCCTGATGGGGAAACTAGTGGAGATGATTGCCACCGGGACACACTGGGAAGAGGCTAACCTGACTAATGCCGGGCTGGCGAAACTGGTCTCGGAAAAGGAAATGGACGAGGAATGCGGAGAGTTCTCGTATTTTGTGTATGGGCGCAACGTGAAGGCTGAGAAGCGTGAGGGATGGAACGTGAGTCTGGATGCGACCGGTGAGCACGCGCTGGCGATAGAGGTGGTGCTGGACACGGACAACAAGACGAATCTCTATTTCAGGGACAAAGCGGACCACGACGCGTTCTTGAACGTGGCGAAGAAATCGGCGCACTACACGAACGATGGGCACAACTCCCGGATAGGCAGCTCGCTGATAGAGCACGACGAGCAGAAGAAGGGCTGGTGGGTGATTACGTTCCATGCGGGATAAGACCTTATTACTGAAAAACAGATATTAAAAAAAATATTACAGATATTAAAAAAAATATTATGGCAAAGACAAGATTAGTATTAGCGAGTGTGATTGCGATGCTGACAATATTCAGCGGTAGCGCTATTGAATCACCATTATCGTCGATTACAAAGAGTGCGACAGAGAAGAAAGACACCTGCATGGCAGAGTGCGATAGCGTGAAAAACGGCTGGGATGTGGAAGTGAGCGGATTCTATTTCGGTTGGGGCGGTACGTCGTCGGGCGGCTTCACATCGACGGTGAAGGAAGTGGGTATTATGAACGTGGTGGGCGTGGGCTACACGTTCTGTGACCGCAACCATCTGTCGCTGGGCGTGGGTTACCAGGCCCGGTTCTATTCGCTGAAGAGCGATTTCCAATACATGCGCGACGATGACCACGTGACATGGATAGACTTATGGGACGACGGCGCGAAGAGTACGCAGTCGTCGCTGACGGTCCACACTATTCAGTTCCCGCTGATGTACAAGATGAACGTGAACAAGAAATTCGGTTTCTTCTTGGGTGCGGCACTGGACTGGAACATCTACGCGAAGTTCGACAAATCGCACAAAGTGGGCGACACGCGATACAGCGAGAACACCAAAGGGCTGAAGCAGAACAAAATAGGCGTTGATCTGATGGGCGGTATTTCGTTCAAGAGATTAGGCATCTACGCGCGGTACAGTCCCTGCAAAGTGTTCAAGAACGACTTTGGTCCGGAGATGAAGAACACCTGGACGCTGGGACTGGCGATAGGGTTCTGATGTGACGAGAACAGAGTGTTATATATCAGGGCGCTACACTGAAAGGTGGGTGCCCTGATTTGTGCTATATGTGAGCGGATTAGAGTTAGCGCATGCGCTTGAGGACGTTGTAACTGGGGAGGATTCCCATTTCACCGGCCTTGCTGAGGTCGGCGATGCCGTGTTCCTTGTTACCGAGTCGCATATACATGAGGCCGCGGTTATAGTACGCCTCGCCCATGTCGGGCTTAGCCTCGATGGCGCTTGAGAAGCAGCTGATGGCACTGGTGTAGTCGCCTACTGTCATATATACGTTGCCCTTATTGAAATAGGCGTAAACATTCTTGGGAGAGAGTTTGATAACCTGGTCCAAATCGGCGATGATGGCGTTCATGGTTCGTTGCGTCTCCTTGTCGCGCATCATCTTGTCGGCCGGTTCAGACGAGGTTGCCGTTTGCTGGCCGGCCTTTTCACTAATTCGCCACTTGAGGAAGAGCGCGGTGGCTCGCAGGAAGTAGGCCAGCGTGAACTTGGGACTGAGTTCAATGGCATGGGATGCATCGGCAACGGCCTGGTCCATGTTCTTCACGAGATAGTAGTCCATAGCCCGCCCCAGATAGTCAACAGAGCGTGGCTGAGCCGATGCAAGAAGACCGTCGTAATACTCAATGCTGGAGAAATGTTCCTTGATTTCGGCCTCGCTGAGCCTGTTCTCTCCCGAGATGAGAGAGAGTTGATGCGAGAGCAGGTGAGACTCGTTGACGTCGGTAATCTCACGCATATAGTGAGTCTTGCTGCCAAGTCCGGAGTTGGGATTGTAATAAGAAAGCACGAACATAGGTTCCGGCTCGATGTCCATGTTCATGTTCTGAACGTGACCACGCGAGCGATTCTTGTACTCAGGTTTGAAGTCGGTCTCGGTATCGACGGTGAGCAGGTCGTTGAACTTGGTAATCACTTCCTGACCGGTTTCCACATCCTCGCCGGCAAGCATTCGCTGCTCACGTTCTTGCATCTGTTCCATTTCCAGTTTTGCCGGGTCGAAGTCGGAGACGTGCGTTTTCTTGCTCTTGAAGATGCTGAGGGCCTTGTCGTAGTCTCGCTCCCCGCCCTTACGGTCGCCCATACGCCGCTTTACGTCTCCACGTGCCATGTATCCTGCCTCGAACTCAGGATATTTCGCGAGCATGGCGTCATAGTCGGCAAGGGCGAGTTTGTACTGCCCCGTCTTGGAATAGAGCATTGCCCGGTTATATAGAGCCATGAAGTTAGTGGCGTCGCGACGGAGAACGAAGGAGAAGTCGTCGATAGCCTTGTTGTTCTCCCCCACCTCGGCCAAGAGAAGACCACGGTTGAAGTGCCCTTCGACGCTAAGCGGGTTGAGGCCGAGCGCGTAGTCATAGTCACTTTTAGCGCCGAAATAGTCGTCGAGGTTATATTTCATGTAGGCCCGATTGATGAAATAGCCGGCAAATTTGGGGTCGAGTTTGATAGCCTCCTCGATGTCGGCCAGCGCTTTCTTGAAATCCTTGCTGTATCGCATGAGGATTTGTGAGCGCATGGAAAAGGCGTTGGGGTTATTCTTGTTAAGTTCGAGGCTTTTGTCAACCATAGCGAGCGCCGCGACAGTGTCGCCGAGTGCCATTTTCAGTTGAGCAAGTCCCAGATAAGCGCGGTCGTTGCGAGAATCGATGCCGAGCAAGCGGCGATAAGTGGAATCGGCTTCATCGTACCGCTTGAGCGTCTCTTCGCAGACAGCCTTATTGAAGAGGAACGTCTTATCCTCGGGCAAAAGTTCGAGACCGGCGTTATAGTCGTCGATAGCACCGGTGAAATTGCGCATATTCTGTCGTGCAACGCCACGAACCTGATACGCGTCGGTGATGAAAGGATTACGTTCGATAGCCATAGAAGCGTCGGCCTCAGCCCCCTTGAAGTCGTCGAGGCTGATTTTCGCGACGGAGCGATAGAAGTAAGGCTCTGCGAGATATGGCTTGGCGTTGATAACCTGATTAAAATACTGAATGGAAAGGATATAGTCTTCGAAATACATTGCATTACGTCCGATGCTGAGCACTTGGTCGGTGTTAATTTGCGCATGGGCAGCAGCCGTTGCCAGAGAGAGCCACATCAGAGTCACAAGGGCGCGCGATATTTTATTCACGATTTCCAACATAGTTTGATAGAATATCCTGTTATCCTGTTTTGGAAGGCAAAAATAGTGTTTTTTCGGCTTTTTGGGGGTAAAACCGGGGCACAAATTTGTTTTATTAACGAAAAATTCCGAAATTTGAATTTTCTAAATGTAATTTCACATTTACGTCACATGAGAATACCGACCATCATAATATCCGCGCTCATAGCCACTGTGGCACTATGCCCCACAGAGACATTCGCGAAAAAGAAGCAGAAATACGAGAAACGCACGGTGAGCATAGCCGACTCTACACGAACGTCCACACCCGCAGCCCAGCCTGTGGTGATAACCGATGCGGCAAAGCAGCTTTACGGCGAGTGGAACATACTGACGCTGAAGAAGAAAAAAGTGGTGACTCCCACTCGCGCCTACATCTATCTGGATTTCAACGGTGGGCACGTATATGGCAATAACGGCTGCAACGTGATTAACGGTTCGTTCACGGTGAGCGGCAACAGCATGAAACTGAGCGACTTAATTACTACGGAAACACCATGCCACAGCACCACCAGCGAACGCTCAATTATGAAAGGGCTGGAGGAAGTGTCGTCGTTCAAGGTGTCGCGGCTCTACAACATGGACTACATGGACCTGCTGAACAGCCGCGGCGGAGTGGTGATGACGCTGAGGCGTCAGAATCTGGACTTTCTGAACGGTCCGTGGACTGTGAAGGAGATAAACACGAACAATGTGACGGAGCGTAATATACGTCTGGTGATAGATGCCGTGATGCAGACCATCCACATAAGTACCGGCTGCAACATTATCAGCGGTGCGGTGAACATAGACACCAGCAAGGAATTCGCAATCCAATTCGAGGACCTATCGCCCACGAGAAACACATGTGCTGAAATAGCCGAGACCGAGACAGACCTGCTGATAGCGCTGGAACAGGCCGAACTGTGCAAGCGGATCAACGACAATGAAATGGCGCTGATGGACCACAAGGGCACGATAGTGCTGGTAATCACTCGCACCCGACTGCGGTGAGTCATTTCAAGACAAATCGACATAATGACGGCCGCGCTGCTTGGTTGTAGCGCGGCCGTCATTTATCCATTACCGACAGAATAGGCGTATTATCGCCATTGTTGCGGGTGTGAGATGCACACAATGTATATTCTTATAAAGTGTCGTCCTCGAGTTCTTCGAGGTCGGTGAGTTCGTCATCGCTGAATGACTCATCGCCATAGAATTCGGCATCCAGGTCGTCGATGCTTGGAGTCTCAATCTTGGTAAACTTCTCAGCGAAGGCATCCATGTCCACGGTCTCGATGGGAGCTTTTCCCACCTTGCGTTCGCACAATGGGTCTCGAAGGCTCTTACCGGGTATCATCTCCTTGAGTCGCATGTAGAAGTAACGCTCGGTCATGTAGTCGAATACGAACTTGAGTTTCTGTCCTTCCTCATCAATTAGTTCGCTGAGGTGAGTGTCTTCCATAATCCAGACGTCCACATCGCTGTCGGAGTCCATGTCCATGTATGTAACCTCTTTTTCCTTGTTCCACTCGTCGTCGCAAATGTAGAACGAATCCATCTGCTCCTTGCTGTATCCTGCAGCCTCAAGGATGACGTTGCGCAAGCGGTCGAAGGTGTCTTCAGAGTCTATAGCAATCTCCAATTTGAAATTCTCGGCTTCTTCAGAGCCAACAACAAATTTGTAAATCATAATCTATATTAATATATGTGTGATGTACGAATAATCGTAATTGTGTCGTTTGACGTTGCGAAATTAATAAAAAAACCACTTAACCAAACAATTTTCCGATTATTTTTCTCCGCCCTATAAAATATTTTTTATTTAGCAAGTATTTTAGGGAGTTTTATGCGTTAAATTATGGGAGTTTTAGGGAATTATTCAATAACGGCCGGCTATGAGGTGAGATGTGACAGCCATGCCGAGCGACACACAAGATGCGCCGATACCGGATGACGGGGAACAAAAAAGTCACCAGTGCGGTGACTTTTTTGTGTGGAATATTTTCGTGACAGTTACGGGATGAGGTTGTAACTGCGGAAAACTTTCTGAATCTTTTCGAGAGCCACGGTAACCTGCTCCTTAGTGTGGGTGGCCATGAGGCTGAATCGGATAAGCGTGTCGGTGGGCGCAACAGCCGGCGAAACAACCGGATTAACGAAGATGCCCTCGTTGAAAAGGTCGCGAACGATGGCGAACGTCTTGTTGTTATCGCGGATGTAAAGCGGGATAATAGGCGTCTCGGTGTTGCCAATCTCGCAACCCATCTGACGGAATCCCTCGAGCGCGTAGTGCGTGATGTCCCAGAGATGTTTCTGTCGCTCAGGCTCTTGCTGCATAATGTCGAGAGCTGTCATCACGGCAGCCGTGGATGCCGGAGTGATGCTGGCTGTGAAGATATATGAGCGCGAGTGGTGACGCAGATAGTTGGTTATAACGCTGTCTGTAGCGATGAAACCTCCGAGCGAAGCGAAAGACTTGCTGAATGTGCCCATGATGAGGTCCACCTCGTCCTGAAGTCCGAAATGATGGCAAACGCCACGACCGCCTTCGCCGAATACGCCGATGGAATGAGCCTCATCGACCATCACGCTTGCGTTATACTTGCGCGCCAGGTCAACGATGTCGGGGAGTTTGCAGACGTCGCCCTCCATGGAGAACACGCCGTCGGTGACGATGAGTTTGACGCGGTCGGGTTCGCAGCGCTTAAGTTGAGCCTCAAGAGAAGCCATGTCGTTGTGCTTGTACTTGAGCGGAGTGGAGAAAGAGAGGCGACGTCCCTCGATAATGGAAGCGTGGTCCTGCTCGTCCCAGAGGATATAGTCGTCGCGACCGGTGAGAGTGGAAACAACACCGAGGTTAACACCGAACCCGGTGCTGTAGATCATGGCATCTTCCTTGTGCACATAGTCGGCAAGGCGACGCTCGCACTCCTTGTGGAGGTCGAGAGTTCCGTTGAGGAACGGAGAGCCGGCGCAACCGGTTCCATACTTCTTAATAGCCTCGATAGCGGCTTCCTTAATTCGAGGGTGGTTAACGAGCCCTGTGTAGCAGTTAGAGCCGAACATGAGCACTTTCTTTCCATTAATAATCACTTCAGTGTCCTGCTCACTTGAGATAGCCCTGAAATACGGATAAATTCCGGCAGCCTTGGCTTCTTGCGGCGCTTGATAGGCCGACAATTTTTCTTGTAATAACTTCATTTCTTTATTTACAAACAGTAATATTATTCACCAAAATCGTATAAATTCAAACATGAATTTAATGCAGAGCGCAAAATTACAAAATTTTATTCATAAAAAGGCAAAAAAATCATATCAAAATGCTAAAAGGCATTAATTTGAAAGATTTTTTTGTGGAAATAAACGAGAGTTGTCGGGGGTGTTGCATAATGCTTGAGTTTTGAGTAACTTTGCAGTATGGAATTCAAACTTGTTTCACCATATGAACCGACCGGAGACCAGCCGCAGGCGATAGAGCAGCTGGTGAACGGCGTGAACGAAGGCACTCCGTATCAGACGCTGCTGGGTGTGACCGGATCGGGCAAGACGTTCACGATGGCCAACGTGATAGCGAAGACCAACCGCCCCACCCTGATACTGTCGCACAATAAGACACTGGCGGCACAGTTATACTCCGAGTTCAAGAGTTTTTTCCCTAAGAACTCGGTACACTACTTTGTGTCGTACTACGACTACTACCAGCCCGAGGCTTACATACCTTCGACCGACAAATACATAGAGAAAGACCTTGCCATCAACGAAGAGATAGACCGACTGCGACTATCGACCGTGACGGCGTTGCTGAGCGGGCGACGTGACATAGTGGTGGTGAGCAGTGTGTCGTGCCTCTACGGTATGGGGAACCCTGACAATATCAATGCCAACGCTATAACGATTCACCGCGGCGACCACATGAACCGCGACGAGTTCCTGCGCCGGCTGGTGGACGCTCTCTACTCGCGGAACGAGGTGGAGCTCACGAGCGGCCACTTCCGCGTGAAGGGCGACACGGTGGACGTGTTTCTGGCCGATGAGCAGATAATACTGCGCGTGATATTCTGGGGTAACGAGATAGAGAGCATACAACTGCTGGACTCGGTAACGCAGATGCCTCGCGAGGATGTGGAAGGGTTCAAGATATTCCCGGCCAACGTGTTTGTGACGCCCAAGGCATTTCTGGGGACCGCACTGGGGAAAATAGACATAGACCTGGGCACACAGGTGGAGATGTTCCGCCGCGAGGGCAGACCTGTTGAGGCCAAGCGACTCTACGAGCGCGTAACCTACGACCTGGAGATGATACGCGAGGTGGGCTACTGCTCAGGCATAGAGAACTACTCGCGCTACTTTGACGGGCGCGAGCCCGGGCAACGCCCGTTCTGCCTGCTGGACTACCTGCCGAGCGACTTTCTGACAATCATAGACGAGAGCCACGTGACGGTGCCTCAGGTGAGGGCGATGTACGGAGGCGACCAGTCGCGCAAATCCACGCTGATAGAGTACGGATTCCGGCTGGATGCCGCTCGGGACAACCGGCCGCTCAGGTTTGAGGAGTTTGAGGCTCTGACCGGGCAGACAATCTTCGTGAGCGCCACTCCGGCCGACTATGAGCTGGAGATGAGCGAAGGAGTGGTGGTGGAACAGATACTGCGCCCCACCGGCCTACTCGACCCCAAAATCACCGTCCGTCCGTCGCAAGGACAGATTGATGACCTGATAGAAGAGATACAACTGCGCATTGAGCACGGCGAGCGCACACTAGTGACCACGCTGACAAAACGTATGGCCGAGGAACTGAGTTCGTACCTGGCAAGGCTGGGCATCCGCACAGCATATATGCACAGCGACGTGGAGACGATGGACCGCATCCAGATACTGGACGACCTACGAGCCGGCGCGATAGACGTGCTGGTGGGCGTGAACCTGCTGCGCGAGGGGCTGGACCTGCCCGAGGTGTCGCTGGTGGCCATAATAGACGCAGACAAGGAAGGATTCCTGCGTTCGCACCGGTCACTGACCCAGACTGCAGGGCGCGCCGCGCGCAACCTGAACGGAGAGGTGATTATGTATGCCGACAAGATAACCGACTCGATGCAGCGAACCATCGACGAGACCGAGCGCCGACGCACGCTACAGCTCAAATACAACGAGGAACACGGGATAACACCTCAGGCTATCATCAAGGCACGCAACGCGATTATAGGAGTTGACAACGAGTTGCAGCCCAGCGAGGAGACAGTGAGCCACGCACGCCGCTACGAGAGCAACGTGGACGATGGCAACAGCGAAATGCAGCGACAACTCGCGGCGGAGTTCCACCACTCAACCGGAGTGGCTGCCGACCCGGTTATCGGCTACATGAAGCAGACCGACCTGGAGAAGGCCATAGACAACCTGAAGTCGCAGATGATAGCAGCCGCCAAGCGGATGGACTTCATAGAGGCGGCGCAATATCGCGACGAGATATTCAAACTGCAGAAGCGAATGCAGGAGAAGCAGGAGAAACTATGAACACCGCCCTATCGACATCGTTATGGCTTCCCACCTCCAAGAAAGAGGTGGAGCAATGCGGTTGGGACCACATAGACGTGATAATCTTCAGCGGCGATGCCTACATAGACCACCCGTCGATGGGTGCGGCAGTGATAGGAAGGGTGCTCGAGGCCGAGGGGCTGAACGTGGCGATAGTGCCTCAGCCCAACTGGCGCGACGACCTGCGCGACTTCCGCAAGCTGGGAGCGCCGCGGCTATTCTTCGGAGTGTATGCCGGAGCCATGGACTCGATGGTGAATCACTACACCGCCAACCGGCGCCGGCGCAGCGACGATGCCTACACTCCCGACGCACGTCCCGGAATGCGCCCCGACTATCCCACCATAGTGTATTCGCAGATACTGAAGCAGATATTCCCCGATGTTCCGGTGATTGCCGGCGGAATTGAGGCATCGATGCGGCGGCTGGCACATTACGACTACTGGCAAGACAAACTCATGCCATCAATCCTGACCCAGTGCCCGGCCGATATGCTGGTGTACGGCATGGGAGAGAAGCCCATAAGAGAGATAGCCCACGCACTGGCCGCCGGTGAAAAAATAACCGAACTCACCGAAATTCCACAGACCGTGGTCAGGCGGCCACTGAATGAGATACCCACGGAGAGCGGCCGAGACTACATCGTGCTGCACTCCTGGGAAGAATGCCAGAAGAGCAGGCGTGCCCAGGCGCAGAATTTCAAACACATAGAAGAAGAATCGAACCGGTGGCAAGGAGGCACCCTGTGGCAAGCCACAGGCGAGATAGCCATTAAGGTGAACCGCACCAATGAGCCCATGACAACCGAGGAGATAGACGCGTCGTTCGACCTGCCATACACCCGTCTGCCCCACCCCCGCTACCGCGGTAAGCGCATCCCGGCTTATGAGATGATACGCCACTCGGTGAACATGCACCGCGGATGCTTCGGCGGATGCGCATTCTGCACAATTTCAGCCCACCAGGGCAAGTTCATAGCGTCGCGCAGCAAGGAGTCGATTATGCGCGAGGTTAAGCAGGTGACGCAGATGGATGATTTCAAGGGATATATCAGCGACCTGGGCGGTCCCAGCGCAAACATGTATTCAATGCACGGAGCCGACCTGGAGCGATGCAAACTGTGCCGACGGCCGTCGTGTCTGCATCCCAAGCCATGCCCCAACCTGAACACCGACCACTCGGCCCTGCTCGACGTCTATCATGCCGTGGACGCATTGCCGCAGGTGAAAAAATCGTTTGTGAGCAGCGGTGTGCGCTACGACCTGTCGATGCACCGCACGGAGGACGAGGCGGTGAACAAGACCAACGCACTATATAACGAAGAACTCATCAGATTCCACGTGTCGGGGCGGCTGAAAGTGGCTCCAGAGCACACAAGCGACGCGGTGCTGAACGTGATGCGGAAACCGTCGTTTGAGCAATTCCGGCAATTCAAGCGCATATTCGACCGCATCAACGAGAAATACCGGCTTAACCAGCAACTAATCCCATACTTCATCTCGTCGCACCCCGGATGCAGCGAAACCGACATGGCCGAACTTGCCGCAATCACCAAGGAACTCGGGTTCCACCTGGAACAGATACAGGACTTCACCCCCACCCCTATGACCGTATCTACCGAAACATACTTCACAGGGATGCACCCATACACCTTGCAACCGGTGTTCACCGCACGCACACAGGCCGAGAAACTGGCTCAGCGGCGCTATTTTTTCTGGTATGACAAGGCAAACAAGCAAGACATAATCACAGCCTTGAGGCGACTTCACCGGCTAGACCTGATTCAGCGATTGTATCCCAGCGGCACAGGTGCCATCAGGCAAAATGCGCCCGAGGCATATCAGCAAGAGGAAAGACGTCGCTATAACGACAAGAAGCGGAGAGGTCGGCGGTGATTAGGGGCGGGTGAATTCCAGGCGAGTGGGAATGTCATCGATTCGTATGGGAATTGAGATTTTCCGGACTTCAGGGTCTATTGAGGGGAGAATCAGGTAACGCACGCTATCCAGGTCCAGATAATAGACACCACAGGTTTTCACACTGTCGGTTACTCCAAGAGAAGAGAAATACCACTGCTTCGCCCAAGCCATAAAGCCTTGAGGTTCAGGTGACGGACGCGAGTTGCGAGTCAAGACAGTGGTTTCGTCCATGACCTTCACACGGCTTCTGTCCACAGGAATAATCGCATGGAGGCTATCGGGCAAAGCCATAACCTGCCGCGCCACGGATTCATCTGACGAGCGGAACCGCAACAGTTTGGCATCTTGCTCAAGATTGCCTTGCCTGTATGAGCGCAAAAGACCGTGAGAAAGGAACTGAACGTTGGGCTTGCGGTAGTAAGCCGAATAGACATCCTGATAGAGGCACATGATGTCGCTATCGTAGTTACTCTTGGCCACGAACCTGTGACTTGCCGGGTAACTCAGGGCCGGCACCACGCCATCGGGCGATGCAACCACGTCGCGCTCCACGCTCATCGTGAAATCACGGTAGTCGCTAATTGCCGCGAAGGCACGCACAGCGGGCCAAACAGAGAGAATGACAGCGCTTATCGCAACAACAACGGCGAGGCGCTGACGCTGCCTGAGTGATTCGGCCAACCACCGCATTACCAGCAGGAAGGAAGTGACTGAATAGAACGAATACACACGGTCCTTAAATAAGCCGAAAAGCAGCACTGCGAACAAAGCCCCTAACCACATGGAGTTCAGAATGTTGCCCAAAGAGCGACGCACGCCGCTGATTCTCATTTCAAAGACAAGTAGAATAGCGGCAATCAACGGCACCACCATCTGCACCGACTTAGTGAGCACAATGAGCAGCCTCTGAACAATCATCTGTCCCACTCCGGCGTTCAAATCTATGTCCTGACCGCCACCAAGACGCGCCCAGAGCCCCGGAGAAGCAAGAATCACGGCAAATCCGGCAAGATAGGCCGCAATCATCCACAGCGCAAAACGTCCACGCTCACGCCAGCAGGACACATACCAGATTGCAGCACCTGCCAGGAAACTCACCGACACGCTCTCGTTCATGGAGCCAGCCACAAAGCAGGCGCAAAGCGCGAGCAACCGCGCCACCCAGCCAAATTGCTTGCTACGGCTAAGCAAATCCACGACCACCAGAGTGAACGAGATGCTCCACAGATAATTGCAACTGCCGGCCATCCACATCATGGTTTCACCCGGAATGGGGAAAAGCAGCAGAACGTATAGCACGGCAATCGCCACCACAGCCGCGCCACCTCCGGCAAGCCGCCGGAGCATGGCTAAGAACAGCACAAAGACGGCAGTATTGGCTACGTCCCATACAGACTTGGAGCAAAAGGCGAGGAAAAACATCAGAATCAAGTCGGACGTGCGGCCATTGTTGGCGACGTAGTGCTCTTTCAGAGCCAGCAGATACTGGAACCATGAGCGTATGGGCGCATAATCGTGCGCTGGGAGCAGAGAGAAGAGTTTGTCGTCGCCACGCAACACCGAGAAATGGCTCAGCAGGAAAAACACAGCCGTAGCGAGGGCCATGATAGCCACCGACAGCCATAATTCCGATTTTTCGCGATGAGCCATAAGCGATTTTAGCGCCGTTAATCTGATAAAAGAAGGTAAAATTACGTTATTTTTCATAATCTGCCAAACAAAAGCCGAAAATCAATGGCGTTAAATTTGTGATTTTCGCTGATATTGCATAAATTTGCTATCTTGTAAGAAATCAAGAAAAAACAAAGAAGATTATGAATTGCACTAAGAAGATTTCAACTTTGGTAATGACGGCGGTGATGATAGCGTCATTCGCCTGCGTGTTCACTGCTTGCGGCAACGATGACGACCCTATTATTAACAATGGGGAGGAAGAACAAACCGAGGAAAAGACAGATGAAATGATTACAGAGGAGACTGTAACACTGAGTGCTGAAGACTTCACGGAATACGGTTATCTGAAAGACGGAGTGTATTATAAGCTCAACCACGACAAGTTAACTGCTACCATTACAGCCGTGGCAGATGGAGTTACAAGACTGACACCACCTAAGGGAATCATTTTCAATGGATATAACTATACAATGCCGACAGTTTTCGGCAACGAATACATCTATGCTCCGAGTGTGGAGACCCTATATCTTTCAGCAAGATATACGTCGATTGAGCCACTCTTAGGATTCACAGCACTGAAAAAAATAGTAGTTTCCACAGATAATGAGAACCTCAAATCGGAAGACGGGCTGGTGCTGAGCAAAGACGGTCAGAAACTGCTGTATGTGCCTATTTGCTCACCCACACCGCTAAAGATACCCACATCAGTAAGTATAATAGCGAACCGCGCTATCTACTACAACACCACACTTAGTGAACTCACCATACCCGCAAACATCAAGGAGGTGAGAGGCGGAATTACGAACAACCAATTTGAAACCCTTACTATAGAAAGTAATAATATTGAGATTTACTCAGAATGTTTCGCGCGCAACGAGAATCTCAAAAAAGTGAATCTGTCGAATGGCATAAAGACAGTGGGTAACGCACTATTCATGTTCTGCAAAAATCTGGAGCAAATCAATTTTCCTGATGGTGTGACATCAATAGGTAAGTTAGCCTTCGCTTCATGCAAGTTGACTGAAATAAACCTGCCTTCAACCCTTACTTACATCGTGACGGATGCATTCAGAGACTGCGCCACGCTGCATAAAGTGTACTACAACGCCAGTTCGTTCACGTCGCCCGACAAGAACGCGCTGGACATAGCATCGATGACCGAACTGCACTTCACCCACAAAGGCGAAGTGACCGGATTCACCAAGTCATCATTCTCACAGGATGTGTATAGCAAGTGCAGGCTGTTTATACCCAAGGGGTACAAATCATCGTATGACAAGGAGCCGTTCAGCCTGTTCAAGAACGTGACAGAAGAATAATAACAATAAACAAATATAAGATGAACTTTAACAAAACAACGATTATGGCATCAATGCTCGCACTGATGGGGGCGGTAGCATGTAACAATGCCACTGACGACGCCCCCCTGATTGAAAAGCCGCAGGTAACGGTGGAGAACGGTCAGTTCACACCCGAACTACTCAACTCGCTGGGACGCGTATCCGACCCCAAAGTTTCGCCCGACGGCAAGAAGATACTGTATGCAGTGAGTTACGAAAGCATAGAGCAGAACAAGGGCAACCGCGAGTTGTGGGTGATGGATGCCGACGGGAAGAACCCCGTGCGGCTCACCAAGACCAAGAACTCGGAGGGTAACGCCGTATGGATTAACGAAGGCAAGCAGATAGCGTTCACCTATCGCGACGGCGAGGCCAAGACCCAGATGTGGGTGATGGATGCCGACGGCAGCAACCGCAAGTGCGTGAGCGAACTGGAAGAAGGCGTGGACGGATTTGTACTGTCGCCCGACGAGAAACGCGTGGTGCTCATCTCACAGGTGAAATGGGCCAAGACCTCGCAGGATTTCCACCCCGACATGGACAAGAGCAGCGCCCGCATAATAGACGACTTGATGTACAAGCACTGGGACGAGTGGGTATCGACCATACCACATCCGTTCATAGCCGACTTTGACGGCAAGAAGGTGAGCAACGTGAAAGACATCCTCAAGGACGAGCCATACGAGTCGCCGATGAAACCATGGGGCGGTGTGGAATCACTTGCATGGACCCCCGACAGCAAAGGCGTGGTGTACGTATGCCGCAAAAAGACCGGGCTGGAGTATGCCATATCGACCAACAGCGACCTGTACCTCTACAACGTGGAGAACGGTGAGACAAAGAACCTGACCGAAGACATGATGGGTTACGACACCTGCCCAATCATCTCGAAGGACGGGAAGATGGCATGGCTCTCGATGGAACACGACGGATATGAAGCCGACAAGAACCGCATCTTCATAATGGACCTGAAAACCGGCGAGAAGCGCGACCTTACGGAGAACTGGGACTACTCGGCCGACGCGATAGCGTGGGCAAAAGACGAGAAGCACATCCTGTTCCTGGCGCCGTTCCAGGGCACAGTGCCCATGTTCAGCATAGACATAGAGACGTGTGCGGTGGATACAATAGCCGCCGGCACCTACGACTACGCAGCACTGGAGCCGCTGGACAACGAGAACATTATAACCCTGCGCCACAACTACGCCGAGCCTAACGAGGTGTTCTGCGTGAAGGCGGAAGCCGAGCCGGTGAAACTGAGCGCGGTGAACGACGACCTGCTCTCGCAACTGGCGCCGATTACGATAGAGAAACACCTGGTGAAGACCACCGATGGCAAGGACATGACCACATGGGTGGTGCTGCCGCCCAACTTCGACAAGAACAAGAAATATCCAGTGATACTGTTCTGCGAAGGCGGTCCACAATCGCCGGTGAGCCAGTTCTGGTCGTATCGCTGGAACTTCCGCCTGATGGCAAGCATGGGCTATGTGGTGGTTGCACCCAACCGCCGCGGTCTGCCCGGCTTCGGCACCGAGTGGAACGCACAGATTTCGCTCGACTACGGAGGCCAGAACATGAAGGACTACCTGAGTGCTACCGACTATGCCAAGCAGTTGCCCTACGTTGACGCTGAGCACATAGGCGCCGTGGGCGCAAGTTACGGCGGTTACTCCGTCTATTGGCTGGCCGGCAATCACAACAAGCGCTTCGCGTGCTTCCTGGCCCACGCCGGAATCTTCAATCTGGAGGCCCAATACTTAGAGACCGAGGAAATGTGGTTTGTGAACTGGGATTTGGGCGGTCCGTTCTGGGAGAAGGACAACGCCGCCGCACAGAAGACCTATGCCACCGCATCGCCGCACCGCTTCGTTCAGAACTGGGACACCCCGATAATGGTAACGGCAGGCGAACTGGACTACCGCATAGTGTTCACCCAGGCCACTCAGGCATTCAACGCAGCCAAACTGCGCGGCATTCCGGCACGCATGGTGCTGTTCCCCGACGAGAACCACTGGATTCTGAAACCGCAGAATTCCATTGTTTGGCAACGCGAGTTCTTCGGTTGGCTCGACAAGTGGCTCAAGCCCGAAGCCAACGCATCAGCCGAGGCCAAAGAGGAAACGAAGTGACGACCTGACACAAACAGGTGAAATATTTAGCGAGCCGCCCCATACCGGAACGGC
Organism: uncultured Porphyromonadaceae bacterium; assembly: GCA_937892215.1. Lineage (GTDB taxonomy): Bacteria > Bacteroidota > Bacteroidia > Bacteroidales > Muribaculaceae > Sodaliphilus. The sequence goes on along the minus strand of CALAVE010000081.1, from coordinate 13,435 downwards.
TCGCTTCGCTTATGAAGATTAAGTTGTAGATACAAGATTGGGGTTATCCCGAATCGGGTTTATAGCAGAATCCGGTTAGAAATGGAAACCGCCACCCATTCCACCCGGGCCACCGCCCATTCCGGAATAGTTAATGGTGGTAACCATGCCGGAGATGGACTGCGAAGCGATGGATGAGCCACCAGAGACAGAAGCACCGGTAACGAAGCCATCGAACGAAGAGCCACCGCTAACAGTAGCGCCTGTGCTGAGAGTGAACTTTCCGCCTGACTTAAGGCCGGGAGCCGAAGTGAGGAGAGTGTACTGGCTGTAGGCACGCGGCACACTGAAGGCATACAGGTTGTTGCCTGAGTTATCGGCAAGAGTGAGGTATGTGCCCGCTTTAAGGCTTGAGCCCCCCACAATGATAGCCGGTTGGGTAGTTGCAGAGGTGGTAGGAACAGAAGTGTCTCCCCCCAGGCCAATCAGCGTTCCGCCGGTGATGGCGAAAGTGCTGTTGTCGCAGTCGAAGCCGGCTTCGGGCGAGGTTGTGCCACAAGCGATTACCACACCGCCGGCCATGGTAAGCGTGGAATTGGAGTCGATGGCATCGTTACCAGAAGAATAGGCGAACACCTTGCCGCCGTTGAAGATGAGGTCGCCGGCTGAATTGATAGCGTCGTCGTAGGCATAAATCTCGACCGTTCCGTCATTGATGGTGAGCACGCTCTTGCTCTCCAATCCCTCGCTACCCTCACCACCCGTGGCGCGGATTACGACTGAACCGCCGTTAACGGTGAGGTTACCGTCGGCCTTAATGCCCTTAGCCTTAGTGTCGTAACTACCTTGCACATAGGCCTGTCCGGTGGTGATAGCCTTTACAGTGCCACCGTTAATAATAATCTCACCATCAGCACTGATGCCCTTACCACCGGCACCGGTGCTCTTAGCCAGCAGTTCACCGCCATTGACAGTAAGATTCAAGTCGGCTTTCAGGCCGGCGCAACCTTTCACATCCTGGTCATCGTCGTCCCATTCGCCGCCACCGCTGGTGAGCAGTGTGGTGCGTCCGCCGTCGATTACCACTTCACCGTCGGTAGTCAAAGCCTTTGCGGCAGTGGCACTTGTTTCAGCATTGATTACACCGCCGCGGATAAAGATGCCGTCGTTAGACTTAATGCCGCTACCATTCTCAGTTTTCACATACACGTTAGCACCCGGACGGAACAGGATGTAATCGTCACTCACGATGCCGTGCTTGCCACTGCCATAGACACGGAGGCGGCCGGAGCCGCTGAAGAGCAGTTCACCCTCGCTGAAGAGCACACCCTTCATATCCTCGCCTTCGACAGTGGTGTAACTGGAGCCGTCGGCCAAACGATTAAACTTGCCGTCGGCCACCACCACGTAGCCGCGCTTTCCGCTCTGGCTATTGATAGCAGCGCCGGTGGGATTAGTGATATCAGTGCCACTGAGCACGATAGAATACTTCTTTTCACTGTAAAGTTTGAAAGAGCCGTTAGAAGTGGTTCCACTGAGCACGTACTGCACGCCCTTCAGCGTGGAATTTACGGTAACGTGGGCGTCACTGGCCGTGATTTCTACGCCATCGGCCTCGCCTTCAACCGTAACACTACTGCCCGCATATTTAACCTTAATAACAGTCTCGAACGAGTTATTCTCAATGTAGTCCTCATCATCGGCCGGAATAGTTTCAGTTTCACCACTGAGCGCGGTGGAATCTACCGCAATTTCAAACGACGTGAGACTACCAATCTGCGCATCGGCATTGCCACCTGCGCCACCGTTTCCACCCGGGAAATCAGCATCGCTCCACGGGTCGTCACCGTTATCGGTGCTACAGGCCACAGCCATCACCGCCACAACGGTCATCATCAAAAAAATCCATTTCTTTTTCATAATCAGCAAAATTTAGATGTTTCTATTAATTTAACGCAATTTTACCATAAATATTTAATAAAAGCAACCAATATCAGCAAACCGCTTACAACATTAAACGAAACACCACTTTTAGGCCTATAAATCGAGGGGAAAGAGAGAAAAAGTGCAGAAAATGTGCAAATCCTGTTGTTAAAATTTGTTTATTGAAGAATAATTTCTAACTTTGCATTAAGAAATGAATGGTGTTGACCGTATAGTTAACCATACATGTAGAGTCGTTTAGTCACTCATAACCGTTAACTTTATTGTTGACCATAAATAATGATGGAGAATAACTAATTTATTAATAACATTTTACGCTTATGAAAAAAAATCTTATTGTAACTGTGCTGGCAATAGTTCTTGCCACACTGAGCGCTTCGGCCCAGATACATGTGGGTCTGGGAGCATCGGTAGGGACCGACGGTATAGGATTTGATGCCGCGTTGACAGCCACCAGATGGGTGGGCGTTCGCGCCGGAGCATCGTTCATGCCATGTATTTCGCCCAAGTTCAACGTTGACACCTACAGTTTTGTTTCAGAGTCAACAGTAGGCGACGTGAAAGTGAAGGGTAAAATCAAGTGGAGCGAGTTCAAGCTTCTCTTTGACCTATACCCTATTCCCAGCAGCGGATTTCACATCACAGCCGGAGCGTTTGTGGGCAACGACATGCCGGTAAAAGCCGAGAACATCGACCCGATAGATGCTGATGAGGGCCTTTTGATTAACAACTACATCGTACACACGGATGACGACGGTATAGCACGTGCAGCCATTCAGGTGAAGAAATTCAAGCCATACCTGGGAATAGGCTTCGGTAAGGCAGTTCCCGGCGGCCGTGTAGGTTTCTCCATGGACCTGGGAGTGAAGTTCTGGGGTTCACCCAAAGTGATGGCATTCAGTCCGGACGATGACATGTACATACAGGCACTGGAGTCAGACTTTGACGAGAGCGGCGGCAACATCATCAAGACAATCTCTAAGGTGAAAGTATATCCGGTGCTGACCTTCCGTCTGAGCGGACGCATATTCTAACCAAAAGAGAAAATAATAACAATTAATCAACACAGAATTATGAAGAAGAATTTATTTTTAACTCTCGTAGCCTCAGTGCTGATGTTTGTACCGTTCGCATCGTGCGGCGGTGACGACAATGGTGGAGGCGGAGAAGACGACGTAAAGAACGAAGTAATCTTAGGCGAACCAGCCACTGCACAGGCGGCTATAGAAGTGGAAGTATCGGGCTCCGACGTGATAATACCGGATGGTGATGACCCGCTGGAAGAGCCCAGTCTCATCCTGAAAACGTTTGAAGCCACAGAAGACAGCAAAGCCATAATCGGCGGTCCGTTTGCCGACTTCATGGCTCCGGCCAAGGCAAAGAGGAAAGCCGGTAGCAGCTCATTCGTGTACCGCATCTACGACTACACGGTGAGCGGCAACGTTTACACCCTGAAAGGCTTCGGAACCATCACAGTGGAAGGCAACGGCAAGAGTGTGACCCTTACCATCAAGCCGCTTTCGGGCGAAGAACTCAAGGCAGAAGGCAAAGTGGAGTCGCAACTCGATGCCGACAACGCCACTACGAATCTGTGCCGCAACTGGAGTGTGAGCGCAACGCGCATCTCAGTGAAACTGGGCGTAGCCATAGCACAGGATTTCACAGGTTGCAACATCAGCGAAATAATTAACTACCTCACAGGAAAGGGCATATACTTCAACGAAGTTGATGACAACCTGAAAGTCACCAACGTATCGTTCACCAAGGCCGGTACATTCTTCATCACTTACGCCAACGGAGGCATAGACATGGGTAGCTGGCGCTGGACTAACAAGAGCAACGGCGAAATAGCCTACTCGTGGAACGGAGCCGACATGGGCAATCCGCTGACCTCCGCTTCTGTGGGCGGCCTTGTGGAGTTCCCCTCCAAATCCAGTTGCTACCTGTCGCTAGGAACCGACGTGATACATGACGGCAAGTCGTACCGCGCAACCATGAGGCTTACGCTCAAGGACTAAGCGACAACCACATCTTAAGATATCGATAGTGAGCCGGGGCAAAATCCTCGGCTCACAATTTTTCATCGGGCCGAAAAAACTCGCATCAGAGTGAAAAAGAATGGCAATTCATTTTGTTCTGAGCCCAATTTTTTGTAACTTTGGTTGTTATTACGGAACTATCGCTATGAAATACTTGCAACTATCTGAAAACAAGAGCCGTATCCTGCCATTCTACCTGGCCATGGAGGAGTATGCGGCACGCATCATCACTGATGATGACCTGTTTTTCATGTGGCAAGTAAACCCCACCGTGATATTCGGGCGAAACCAGCTGATTGAGAATGAGGTGAATCTGGACTACTGCCACCGGCACGGAATTGAGACCTATCGCCGCAAGAGCGGTGGCGGCTGCGTGTATGCCGACCGCAGCAATATCATGTTCAGCTACATCACGCGAAGCGACAACGTGGAGCGCACCTACTCGCGCTACACCGGTGCCGTGGTGGCGATGCTGCGCTCACTGGGGCTAAACGCCGAGGACAACGGGCGCAACGACATCCTCATCGATGGGCTGAAGGTGAGCGGAAGCGCATTCTATCACCTGCCCGGCCATAGCATAGTTCACGGCACAATGCTCTACGACACCGACATGGAGCACATGGCTAAGGCTATAACACCGTCGCGGCAAAAACTTGAATCGAAAGGGGTAAAATCCGTACCGTCGCGAATAACCACGCTAAGCCGGCATATGAGCATGAGCCTTGAGGATTTCAAGGACTACGCGAGACAACACTTGTGCGACGGCACTGTGACACTCGGCGAGGCCGACATTAAAGAAATTGAGAACATCAGCCTGAGCTACCTCACGCCAGAGTTCATAATGGGCAGCAACCCACGGTGCAACAAGACCGTGAGCGGCCGAATTGAGGGTGTGGGAGAGCTGGAGGTAAGCATGGAACTGAACCGTAACGTAATCCGCGACATAAACATTACCGGCGACTTTTTCCTGCTCGGCGACCTGGACGGAGGTCTGCTGGCGAAGCTGCGCGGCGTGGAATACACTCCGGATGCTGTTGCCGATGCGCTGCACGGGGTGATGTGCGATGAGATAATAATGAATCTAAAAAACGAAAACTTAATAAAATTAATAACAAAATAAAGAACTATGAGTGAACTAAAAACAACCTGCTTACACGACAAGCACGTGGCTCTGGGAGCCCTGATGAGTCCGTTCGGCGGATTTGACATGCCCATACAGTATGCCGACATAGTGACTGAGCACAATGCTGTGAGGGAGCACGTGGGCGTATTCGACGTGTCGCACATGGGCGAGGTGGAAGTCACCGGTGCCGATGCTGAGCGCTTTGTGAATCATATCTTCACCAACGACATCACAGGAGCCGAGCCAGGCAAGATATTCTACGGAATGATGTGCTACCCCAACGGAGGCACCGTGGATGACCTGCTGGTGTATAAAATGGATGAGAACGACTTTTTCCTTGTGATTAACGCCGCCAACATCGACAAGGACGTGGAGTGGATTAACGGCCAAACCGACGGATTTGACGTGAAAGTGGATCACCAGAGCGACCGATATGGGCAGCTTGCTGTTCAAGGTCCGGAAGCAGAGTATCAGTTGGAGCACACATTGCATCTGAAGTGTGCCGAGTTGGCGTTCTACACGTTCAGCGTAGCAGAACTTGAGGGCGAGAAAATAATAGTGAGCCGCACCGGATATACCGGTGAGGACGGATTTGAAATCTACGCCTCTCACGCGACAATCCGCACAATGTGGGACGATCTGATTGCCGCCGGTGTTCAGCCATGTGGACTGGGATGCCGCGACACACTTCGCTTTGAGGTAGGTCTTCCTCTCTATGGCGACGAGCTGAGTGAGGACATCTCCCCCATCATGGCCGGTCTGGGATTTTTCGTGAAACTGGACAAGGAGGAATTTATAGGCAAAGAGGCCCTGGCCCTGCAGAAGGCCGAAGGGGTGGCACAGAAGCTGGTGGGGCTGGAACTTGCCGACAAGGCCATTCCTCGCCACGGCTACGAGATTGTCACCGCCGATGACGACAACAAGGTGGTTGGAACCGTTACCACGGGGTATCACGGAATCTCGGTGGATAAGAGCATAGCCATGGCCCTGGTTGACGCCGAATACGCAGCCCTGGACACCCCTCTGCGCGTCCACATCCGCAAGAAATTCTTCCCAGCAACGGTGGTGAAGAAGAAATTCTATAAGAAAAGTTACAAGAAATAACATAATAACATTAAAAATAAAATTGAAATTATGAGCAAGATTTTAGACGGTCTGTTTTACAGCGAATCACACGAATACGTGAAAGTGGAAGGCGAGTTTGGCTACATCGGCATCACCGATTACGCTCAGCACGAGTTGGGTAACGTGGTGTATGTGGATATGCCCGAAGTGGACGACGAGGTGGAAGCCGGAGCCGAGTTCGGTGCGGTGGAAAGCGTGAAGGCTGCCAGCGACCTCAATAGCCCCGTAAGCGGAACTGTGGTTGAAGTGAACGAAGCCTTGGAAGACGAGCCGGGACTTGTGAACAAAGACCCGTACGCGAACTGGATTATCAAGGTTCAACTCAGCGATGACGATGAGCTGAAAGGCCTCATGGATGCCGAGGCTTACAAGACATTCATAGGCGAGTAATTAACACGCAACCACTCACTTAACTGACACGAAATGAGTTACAAGTATTTTCCGCATACGCCCGACGACATCAGGGCAATGCTGAACACCTGCGGAGAGAAGTCGCTCGACGACCTCTACAAGGACATCCCCGAGGAACTGGTGCTAAAGCGCGAGTACGAGTTGCCGAAAGCCATGAGCGAAGTGGAGATTCGTCAGTTCTTCAATGACCTTAGCGAATACAACCGTCCACTCACCTGCTTTGTGGGAGCCGGATGCTATGACCACTACTCTCCTTCGGTGATAAGTTCCATTATCAGCCGCAGCGAGTTCCTCACGTCCTACACCCCCTATCAGGCCGAGATTTCACAAGGCACGCTCCAGTATATATTTGAGTATCAGAGCATGATAGCCACCCTCACCGGGATGGAGGTGAGCAACGCCTCGATGTACGATGGCTGCACAGCCACGGCTGAGGCCATGATGATGGCCGTGTCGGCGGCGAAGAAGCGCAACAAGGTGCTCGTATCGGCCACGCTCAATCCTATCGTGACCCGCGTGGTGGAAACCTACGCCAAGTTTCACGGCATTACGGTGGAGACCATAGCGGAGGAATACGGAGTCACCAGCCGCGAGGACTTTGAGCGCAAAGTGGCGGCCGATGATGTGGCCGGCGTAATAGTGGCCGCGCCTAACTTCTACGGCATAGTGGAGGACTATACAGGCTGGGCCGATTTCTGTCACAGCCACAAGACACTGCTGATTATGAACTGTGTGGCCAGCGCACTGGGTGCCATCAAGTCGCCCGGAGAGTGGGATGCCGACATAGCGGTGGGCGATGGTCAGAGTCTGGGAATACCCATGAACTTCGGCGGCCCGTACGTGGGATTCCTCGCGACACGCAAGGCACTGATACGCAAGATGCCAGGACGCATAGTGGGAGCCACCACCGATGCCGACGGCAAGCGTGCGTTCGTACTCACACTTCAGGCACGCGAGCAGCATATCCGCCGCGAAAAAGCCACGAGCAACATCTGCTCCAACGAGAGCCTGATGGCGCTCTATGTCACCATCTATATGGCACTGATGGGCAGCAAGGGACTGAAAGATGTGAATGAACTGGGCTACAGCGGCGCGCACTACCTTGCCGACGAACTGTGCAAGACCGGCAAATTCACGCCGGCGTTCCCCGGCAAGCCATTCCTCAATGAGTTCACCCTAAAGACATCGCTTGACATCGACAGTCTGCAGGACTACTGCGCTGAGCTCGGTATGCAGGCCGGTCTCAAAATCGGCGACGACACCCTGCTTCTGTGCGTGACTGAGATGCGCAGCAAGGCCGAAATCGACGCACTGATTGAAACCGTTAAGTATTACATTGATTCAGAAGAGGAGGTACAGAAATGAACAACACATATTACGGCAAACTCATATTTGAACTGTCGAAAGAGGGACGCTGCGGATATTCGCTGCCCGAGAACCAGTTCAATGACCATTCCATAAGTGAACTGCCCGAAAACCTTCTCCGACAGGAGCCACCGGCACTGCCACAGGTGGATGAACTGACCGTGGTGAGGCACTACACCAATATGAGCAACAACAACTTTGGAGTGGATACCGGCTTCTACCCGTTAGGCTCGTGCACAATGAAGTATAATCCCAAAATCAATGAGGAGATATGCTCGTTGCCGGCATTCAGCAACCTGCATCCGCTTCAGCAAATCGACACCGTGCAGGGCGCGCTGGAAGTATATTATAACCTGCAGCATAGCCTGGCCGAGATTTCAGGCCTTAGCGAGTTCACGCTCAACCCGTACGCAGGGGCACACGGTGAGCTCACCGGACTGATGGTGATGCGCTCATATCATGCCAGCCGCGGTGACGACAAGCGCACAAAAGTGATTGTTCCCGACTCGGCCCACGGAACCAACCCTGCCAGTGCCGCAGTGTGCGGACTGGAAGTGGTGGTGGTTAAGAGCCGTCCCGACGGCACAGTGGATGTGGACGACCTGCGTCCGCTACTCAACGACACAATAGCCGGCATGATGATGACCAACCCCAACACGCTGGGAATATTTGAGCACAACATAGCCGAAATTGCCAAACTGGTGCACGACTGCGGCGGCCTTATGTACTACGACGGCGCAAACCTGAACCCCATGCTGGGCAAATGCCGCCCCGGCGACCTTGGGTTCGACATAATGCACATCAACCTGCACAAGACATTCTCCACGCCCCATGGCGGTGGCGGCCCCGGCAGCGGCCCCGTGGGCGTGAGAGCCGGGCTGGAGCAGTTCCTGCCCAATCCACGCGTTAAACGCACAGAGAACGACGGATGGTACCAGTACAGCATTGAGAGCACAGATACGGCTCTGGGAAGCATTTCATCGTTCTTGGGCAACTTCAGCGTGATTATGCGGGCATACACCTACATTCTGACGCTGGGGCGCGAGAACCTGGCACAAGTTGGTCCACTGGCAACACTCAACGCCAACTACATCAAGGAGTCGCTCAAGGACTGCTACGAATTGCCACTGCAGGGTGTGTGCAAGCACGAGTTTGTGTTCAACGGACTGAAAGACAAGAGTACCGGAGTCACCACACTGGATGTGGCCAAGCGTCTGCTCGACTACGGGTTCCACGCTCCCACCATCTATTTCCCGCTCCTGTTCCACGAGGCAATGATGATAGAGCCAACGGAGAACGAGAGCAAGGAAACCCTGGACGAGTTCATAGGTGTGATGAAAGCCATAGCCGCCGAAGCCGCCAGCGACCCCGAACTGGTGAAGTCGGCTCCGCATCACACGCCGGTGCGTCGCCTCGACGACACAAAGGCTGCGCTCAAACAGATTGTGACTTACGCCGAACTGACACAGAGCGAATTGTAACAAATAACGGCAATATTGCCACTGAGAATCATCTGCAATTTACAGATTGAGATATGAATCATGACTTGATAATAATAGGCGCAGGCCCCGGCGGTTACGAAATGGCCGCCGAGGCCGCAAGCCGCGGGCTGAGCGTACTGATAGCGGAAAAAGACCTGCTGGGCGGCACCTGCCTGAACCGAGGCTGCATTCCCACAAAGGCACTGTGCCGAAACTCCACGCTGATGAGCGACCTGCGCGAAGCGAGCACATTCGGCATAGAGATGGACAACGTGCGTTTCAACTTCGCAACCGCCATGAAGCGAAAAGACGCGGTGGTGGCTCAACTGCGCGAAGGAGTTGCCATGATGCTATCCAACCCAAAAATCACCGTTGCCCACGGTGAGGCGATAATCACATCGCCCCGCACAGTGACAGTGGAAGGCGAGGAACACACGGCACAAAACATGGTAATAGCCACCGGCTCGGCACCTCGCGCCCTACCCATTGAAGGAGCCGACCTGGCTATATCCAGTGACCAACTTCTGCAACTGAGCGAGTTGCCACAGAGCCTATGCATAATAGGCGGTGGAGTAATAGGCATGGAATTTGCAGGAATATTCCACAGTTTCGGCACGGAAGTGACAGTGGTGGAATACTGCAAGGAAATCCTTCCGCCGTTCGACAAAGACATTGCCAAGCGATTGAGACAGACACTGTCGAAGAAAGGTATCAACTTTGCCACCGGTGCAGCCGTAACATCGCTCAAGCGCGACGGCGAACTAATCAGCGTTTGCTATGAGCAGAAAGGAAAACAACTGCAAGTGAGCGCCCAGACGGTGCTGATGGCAGTGGGTCGCCGTCCGGTGATACCACAGGGAGCCGCAGAGGTAGGCGTTGAGATTTCGCGCGGAGGCATCGTAGTGGACGAGAATATGCAAACCGGCGTGCCCGGAATCTACGCCATAGGTGATGTGAACGGCAAGTGTATGCTTGCCCACGCAGCCACAGCCCAAGGAATGGTGGCAATCAACCACATCACCGGCGTGAAATGCGGCACAAGGCTGGACGTGGTGCCAAGCGCTGTGTTCACAACCCCAGAACTGGCCATGGTGGGCGCAACAGAGGAACAGTGCGAGGCTGCCGGACTAAACTTCACGGCCAAGAAGGCTTTCTTCCGCAGCAACGGCAAAGCCGTGGCTATGGGCGAGCCCGACGGACTGGTGAAACTGATAGCGGACAACGACACCCGCAAGGTGCTGGGATGCCACATCTGCGGAGCGCACGCTGCCGACCTCATACAGGAAGTGGCTACGGTCATGGCAGCCGGCCTTAAGGTGGATGATGTGGCAACAGCCATTCACGGGCACCCCACTCTGGGCGAAGTTGTGGCATCGGCCGCACGGCAATTTTTCCAATGAAATACTTGTCAATCCGATAATTATTGCGTAATTTCGTAAACTATCTGTAATAGGCAGGTGTTTCAAACACTGAACATTCAACTAATTAACATTCTTGATACATTATGAGTTATCTAAAATTTGATAAAAACCTGATGATTAACCTCGAGGAATCACTCCCGAGGGAGATGCTTCGCACCAATCAGTCGGGCGCATATCACTGTACCACCATCGTGGGCTGCAACACCAGGAAACAGCACGGCCTGCTCGTGATTCCCATTCCTGAACTGGACGACGACAGCCACGTACTGCTCTCCTCGCTCGATGAGACGGTGATACAGCACGGAGCGCCGTTCAATCTGGGTCTGCACAAGTATAACGACAACTGCTACAGCCCCAACGGTCACAAGTATATCCGTGAATACGACTGCGAAAAGGTGCCCACCCACACATTCCGTGTGGGCGGAGTGATTCTGAAACGCGAGAAGATTTTCATCACCCGTGAGAATCGCATCGTAATCCGTTACACACTGGTGGATGCCCACTCAAAGACCACGCTGCAGTTCCGGCCGTTCTTGGCATTCCGCAACGCCAATGAGTTGTGTATTGAGAACAGCGTTGCCAGCCGCGACTACACAGAGGTGAACAACGGCATCGCCACCTGTATGTACGAAGGGTACCCCACCCTGTTTATGCAGTTCACCCACAAACCCCGGTTCGTATTCGACCCGCACTGGTATAAGGGCATTGAGTACCAGAAAGACCAGGAGCGCGGCATTCCTTACAAAGAGGACCTCTACGTTCCGGGCTACTTTGAGGTGGACATCAAGAAAGGCGAAAGCATTTTCTTCTCAGCCGGACTCGATGAGGTGAACACCCGTAACCTGGCCAAGATGTATGAGGACGAGATTGCCACTCGCACACCGCGCACCAGTTTCTACAACTGCCTTAAGAACAGCGCAAAGCAGTTCTACATCACTAATGCCGACGGGCACTACATTCTGGCCGGCTATCCGTGGTTCAAGATTCGGGCACGCGATGAGTTCATAGCCCTGCCCGGCTGCACACTGAGCAACCATCACCGTCCCGACTTTGAGGACATCATGGACACCGGAGCCGCCTCACTCACACGGTGGATGGCCGATGGACAGCCCGACAAGCATCTGCAGGGCATAGACCTGCCCGACGTGCCGTTGTGGGCAATTTGGGCCGTTCAGCGCTATTCCAAGGACACAAGCAATGAGACTGCGCTGAAACGCTACGGCAAGTTTGTAAAAGACGCGCTGAACTTTATCATAGACGGTCGTCACCCCAACCTGCACGTGGATGACAACGGCCTTGTGGCTACCGACGGGACACGCAGGCCGATGTCGTGGATGAACTCGACCAAGCCCGACGGCACACCACTCATTCCACGCACAGGCTACCTGATAGAGTTTAACGCACTATGGTACAACGCTCTGATGTTCGCGCAGGAACTTTATGCCGACAGTAAGCGACACGCAGCCGATGTGGAACGCTGGAAAGAAATCACCGACAAGGTGAAGCTTTCGTTCCCCGAGACATTCATCAACGACTACGGATATGCCTACGACTACGTGGACGGAACATATACCGACCTAAGCGTGAGACCGAACATGATGATTGCAGCAGGAATTGACTATTCACCTCTCAACCGCCGCCAGCGCAAGTCAATTCTGGACGTGGTTACGCGCGAGTTGCTCACGCCCAAGGGGCTCAGGACACTCAGCCCCAAGAGCTATGGTTACAACCCGTGGTATCTGGGCAACCCCGAAGAGCGTGAATACGCCTACTATAACGGCTCGGCACGTCCGTGGCTGCTGGGATTCTACTGTCTGGCTTACATCAAGATATTCGGTCTGGGCGGCCTTTCGTTCGTGGAGCGCATGATGATAGGCATAGAGGACGAGATGACGCAGGGCGGAATAGGCACGTTGTCGGAGCTCTACGACGGCAACCCGCCATTCATAGGCCGAGGCGCTGTGAGTTTCGCCGCCAACGTGGGCGGTGTGCTCCAGGTGTTGCGAATGCTTAAAAACTTGGATGTATAATCTCTCGAAACGAGAAATAATATATAGGAAAAACTATGAAAGCTTTAATGTTTGGATGGGAATTCCCTCCCCACATCCTCGGCGGACTTGGAACAGCCAGTTTCGGCCTCTCAAAGGGAATGGCCGAGAATGGCAACATGGATATAACATTCGTGATTCCCAAGCCCTGGGGTGACGAGCCTAAAGACTTCGCCAAAATCATAGGTGCCAACTGTACGCCCGTGGCATGGCGAGATGTCAACTGGGACTATGTGCAGAGCCGCATAGGCAATGTAATGGATCCGCAACTCTACTACGACTTGCGCGACCACATCTACAGCGACTTCAACTACATGAACACCAACGATCTGGGATGCATTGAGTTCTCAGGCCGATACCCCGACAACCTGCTGGAGGAGATAAACAACTACTCGATAGTGGCAGGAGTGATAGCACGCACAGTGGACTTCGACATAATTCACTCACACGACTGGCTCACCTACCCTGCCGGCATCCATGCCAAGCAGGTGTCGGGCAA
>CALAVE010000080.1 GCA_937892215.1 uncultured Porphyromonadaceae bacterium | reverse complement strand
GGATGCGCGGGGGGATGTAAAAAATTTTTGGAAAAAATAATGGAGGAAATGGTGTGTATGTGAAAAAAAATGTGTAATTTTGCCCAATTTTAGAGCTTATTGAGGGCGGTATTGTTGTGCAGACTCCGCATCTGCATGAGAGCGAGCCTAATAGGATAAGGATAAGGATAATTTGAAAATTAATAACACAATAAAATATAAACTTAAAATGAAAAAGGTTTTACAACTATTAACATTAATCTTGTTGATGACGCTCGGCGTGACGCAAGCCCACGCGGCGGAAACAACAATGACGTACACCTTTACGAGCAAGGCTTGGGGCGACAGCCAAAATGCCTGGACAAGTGATAAGGATGGAAGTGGCTACACAAGCGGCCAAGGAGTTCAAGTAACGGCGAACGCAACTGGTGCTGGAGCTCATTCAAACAGCTCTTTTACAAATGTTTCAAAAATTGTTGTAACATACAACACGAACAAGTCTGCTGGTAATGGTTCAATTACCATGAAGATTGGGGATGGGACAGTTCAAACTAATTCTGTTGTCTATTCAAGTGGCGATGGAAGGAGTTCCAACTATACGACAACATTTAATTACTCAACACCTGAGAGTGGAGTTATTACATTTACGGTACCGGTTACAACAAACTCCATTTATCCTAAGAGCATAGCCATAACTTATGATGAGGGTGGTTCGGATACCGCACCTGACGCACCGACAATCACGGCAACTGCGGGAGGTTCAACACTTACCAACGGTGGCAATACTACGTCAGCACCCACGCTGACTTTAAGCGCAACCGGAGCAACAAAATACTATTATACGGTTAGCACGAGCGGTGCTCCAAGTGAACCAACCACAAGTTCTTCTGAAAGCACAGGAACAATCAGCGGCATATTCACAGCTGGTAACACCTACTATATCAAGGCAAAGGCATATAATGAAGCCGGACTGAGCGAAAATTCCACTTCGTTCTCGTTTACCTACAATCTGCCGTCTGCGCCGAGTGCGCCGACAATTTCCGGTGTAACCAGTGGTGGCACAGTTACATCTGCGCCGACACTGAGTATTTCGTTCCCCAGCGACGCAGACGCTGTTTACTACACAATAGGTAACGGTTCTGCACCAGCCGATCCGACAAGCGAAACTAATGACGGTTCGTTTACTTCAGCCGGCACGATTCCGGCCAGTACTTTCACGACAAGTGGAACTTACTATGTGAAGGTAATAGCCAAGAATGCGGGAGGCTATTCAAGCGTTTCAACGATATCCTTTACATACAATAAGCCTGCAAATCAATGGTTGTATGGCGACACAAAGACATTATGGAAAGAGTCGTGGGATGGGCTTACAGCCGGTTCAGCTACGGATCAGAACGCACCTGCCACATGCAGCATTTCGGGTGCAGAATCCATTACATACGCATGGAGCGGCACTACTCATTATATTATTAGTGGGACCCTGGCTGGAGGAACTACTCCAGAGTTAATATTCAATGGAACCTGGACCGTGACAATTCCTATTCCCGCAGCACTTACATTGCCAGCGGAGCTGACGCTCACATACAGAAGCAACAATACGAATTCGTCGGTTAGCGCAACAGGTGCAACATTGGGCACAGTTTCACGCGACCCGAGTTCCGGTGCCGGTGTGTACACAATTCCAGTGACAGTTGCAGCAGGGGCTACTGAAATTATTTTTACATTCACATCGAGCGCCAACACACGACTTGAAGATTTCTTGCTTGAGGCGAGTAGCAGTAGCACACTTGATGCGCCGGTGCTATCAGGCATAACCGATGGCGGAACCATTTCAGCTGCGACTGACATCAGCGTGTCGTTCCCCACAGGTGCGACGCATGTATATTACAATGTTGGGACAAGTTCATCATTAGCAGACCCGACGGCAGCGAGCCATGACGGCGACTTAACAGCAGCCGGCACCATATCGGCAAGCACATTCAGCAGCGATGGCACGTATTATGTGAAAGCCGTGGCCTATGATGGGACGAACTATAGTTCAATCGTAACCCTGAGCTTCACCATCTCAACCCCAGTACCTGTAACCGGCGATGAGTACACGCTGCTGAGCACGCAAGCTGCATTTGAATCGGCAGTGGCAAGCGGCGATGATATAATAATCGCTGCAATCAATAGCGGGACACCAGTGGTGCTGGGAGAATATAACAATAATAAATTTGACCCCGCTAATGGAACGTATGCATACGACTCCGGGACAAATACAATAATTGTATCAAATGCCGGAACGGAGAAAGTATGGACAGTGGAAGGCAATTCCACAGACGGCTACACGTTCAAGAGCGGAAGCAACTATTTGAATATCAGTTCTGGTTCAAATACAAACGTCACGTTCCCCACAGCTTCGTCTAACTTGCAGGTTAGTATAGCTTCAGGAGTTGCCTCAATTAAGAGAGCATCTTCTGATACTCGCAGTTTATATTACGAATCTAACAACATTAAGTTCGGTTACTATGCTAACTCTAACTCTAATAATGTTGTTGTTGGTTTGTATGCGAAGGCATCTACGACATGTGCAGTTCCGGTGGTGAGTCCTGATGGAGGAAGTTTCATTGGCACTCAGGCGGTGACGATAAGCTCGACAACGGGTTCGACGATACACTACACAGTGTACAGGAACAATGCGGCTTGCGATGACGACACGGCTATCACTCAGAGCGGCACGATGGAGAGCGGCAGTTCGTTCACACTGACTGACGCAACAGGCAACGCAGCCTACTACGTTGTGGCTTATGCCAGCAAGAGCGACCTTGACAACAGTGCGCTGAGTTCGCCTGTGATGTTCAGTGCCGGCAAGCCGGCGACACCGACGGTTAGTCCGACGACGGTGACGCTGACCAGCCCGACGACCTACACGTTCACGACCAGCACCGAGGGTGCGACGGTATATTACACCACCGACGGCAGCGACCCGACGACCAGCAACAATGCCGGCAGCGGAGCGGGCAGCGTGGAGGTGACGCTGAGCAACTCGGCAACGGTTAAGGCCGTGGCTTACCTGAATGGTATATACAGCGAAATTCTGGAAAAGAGCTACACATTCACCGTGGGTGCCCCGACGTTCTCGCCGACAGCCGGTGAGTTCTACACTGACTACGTGGATGTGACCATAAGCAGCGCTACTACCGGCGCCACCATCTATTATACCACAGATGGCAGCGAGCCGACGACCAGCAGCGATGTATATAGCACTCCAATCCACATCACTCACACCACCACCATCAAGGCCTTGGCAGTGTTCAACGGCCAGAGCAGTACGGTGGCCACCGGCCAGTTCAAGAAGGTGAAAGCGATAGGTGCTGTGACAGTATGGAGCGAGGACTGGACAGGAGGAGCCACTGCAACAAGTGCTGAAGCCTCAGCTCAGCCGACTTCATTGGTTAATGGAACAGGTACGGTAGTTTATGACTACACCGACGCATCAGGTTCTTATCTTAGAGCAGATAACTATGCAACCGGAACTTCACCAGAGCTATTCTTAAAGAGTGCAGATACGTGGAAAGTTACAGTGACATTACCTGCCGGAACAATTGGCAATCTCACATTGTCATACCTGAGCAACAATAATAAAATATCTGTTTCAACGAGCACTTCAGGTGCGACAATAGGCACTGCTGAAGCGAGCGGGAACTCTTACACCTACCCCATCACACTCAGCACTGCATCTAACGAAATAGTTCTTGAGTTCGCCGCAAGTGGCAACACTCGCTTGGACAACATCAACTTGACGAGCGTTCGCCCGGCAATCAGCGACCCGGAGATTACTCCCGAGGGAGGCACTTACAACGAGACGCAGACGGTAACAATCAACGAGCCTGACGACGACGTGACAGTATATTACACCACCGACGGCAGCGACCCGAGCGCAAGCAACTACACCGGCTCATGGAGCACCACCGGTGGAACCTATAGCCAGACAGTGAACGTGACGACTACGGGCACGACCATCAAGGCTATAGCGATAGACAGCGAGGATAACGAGAGCGATATTAGCGAGGCGACTTACGTGCTGAAGGTGGGCGATGTTAAGGCAAGTTCGGCAAGCGGTAAATACAGCAATCCGTTCAAGCTGACGCTGAGCCAGACGGCAACCAGCGGAGCGACCATCTATTACACCACCGACGGCAGCGACCCGACAACGAGCGCAACCCGCGTGGCGTACACAACGTCTCTCCTGATAGACGAGACACAGACCATCAAGGCAGTGGCCGTTCGCGACGGATTCGTGAACAGCGAGATACTGACTGTGGAATATGAGGTGGTGAAGTGCGCAGACCCGTACTTCTCACTGCCGGGCGGCGACTACGTGGACGCAACGCGCACGCTGATACTGTGCGACACTGAGCAGGCCGAGATTTACTACACGATAACGACCGACGGCACCGAGCCGGCCGACCCCGACAAGACCAGCACGGCCTACGAGACCGGCACATACATCACGTTGCCTGTGGGCACCGTTAAGATAAAAGCTGTGGCCTACAAGGGAGCAGACCGCTGCGAGAACGTGGTGGAAGCCACATACAACATCACCCAGGGCGACCTGCGCGCAGCACTGCTGCCGGGTAGCGGAACTTACGTACAAGACCAGACGGTGAAGATAGCACTTCGCCACCAGGTGGGTGACGCAATGATTCAATACACCATCTCGAGCGACGGCACAGAGCCGGCTGACCCGAGTGGAGCATCGGCACTGACCTACGATGACGCGACAGGAATAGCGCTGACCAAGGGTAACTATATCATCCGAGTTTACGCGATTGACGAGCACACCGGCACAGGCAGCGAGGCCACCACACGCGGAACCTACACAATAGGTGTTCAGGCACCGGAATACACGCCGGTAAGCGGTTCGTCGATAGTATATAAGGGCGACCAGACAGTGGAAATCTACTCCACCACATCGGGCGCGACCATCTACTACGAGCTGACGAGCGACACCGGCAGCGACCCCGACGCCCTGACAGCACCCGACGACCCGACAAACACATCGAACAAATATATAGGTCCGATAGAGGTGGAGGCCGGCAAAGTTTATTACTTCAAGGCCATAGCCTACGCCGAGGGCGAAGCAAGCGGCATCAGCGAGGGTAAGTTCATGGTGACAACAGCAGGCACGGGCCTTGCGAACATTGAGGAGATGCACGCACTGACACCCGACGGTAACGAGTACACGATGGACAACCCGATGCAGATAGTGTGGATCAGCACGTACATGAACGGTACGGTGGACGGCAAGGAGTATAACGAGTTCGCCTACGTTCGCGACAACAGCGGCTACGGGCAGATATACTTCCACTCGCCCACAAACTCAGCTGTTACAAGCCGCTACACCAACGCGAAGAACTTCCAGATAGGCGACTGGATTGCAGGCGGTTCAACAACAGGTCTCATAACAGTGTGGACCAACGGATTCGGTAACCAGATAGGGACGAACAACCGTAAACTCACCGCATGGCCTGACGCCCCGATAGGACACACCGAAATTCTGCCGGAGGAGGTAACCGTGCAGCAAATCAACGAATGCTACGACACCTCGACCGGCACGATTAAGGACGACAATCTGTGGGCTCATTACGTGCACGTGAAGAACCTGACCATCAGCGGCGTGGACACATATGGCAATGTGATAGGCAGCAGCTCGACGAACCCACGAATGATGGGAATCGCAACAGACCCCGACGGGAACCAACTGGTTTACTACGACTCGTTCTATATGCACTCGATAGACGCTGAGGCGGGCGAGCACACCGACTGGGGCCGCACCGGCGAAGCCGCCGTTAAGAAGGATGACGCTTACTTCAACGCAATCCCCAGCCGTACATGGGACATCATAGGTCTGGTGGGCTACTATAACGCCCTTGACCTGAGCAAGTTCCCGAGTTACTTTGAGATTGTGCCTATCGACTTTGAATTCACCGACGAGCCGACCATCTTCCCCGCCGGCGGCGAGAAGACCCAGCCGGTGATTGTGAAGGTGGATTTCGACAGCAATGTACCCGCCGCTGACCTGGAAGGAGTAACCATCTACTACAAGACCAGCGACATGGAGGACTACGAGGTATACGAAGGCCCGTTCGACGTGAACAAGACCACGACAGTGTGGACTTACTCGAGCAAGCCGAGCAAATATGGCGACGCTCTGACCAGTCCGATTCGTGAGGTGACCTATACGTTCAGCAGCATAGAGAAACCGGTTATCACGCCGGCGACACGCACGTTCCAGAAGGATGAGGCCCCGCTTGACGTGACCATCACGTGCGGAACCGGTTCGGCTACAATCTGGTACACCCTCGACGGAAGCGACCCCGCGACCAGCGAGACCCGCCAGAAGTACATCCCCGAGGTGACAGAACTGAAGATAAGCGAGACCACAACAGTCCGCGCCATAGCAACGAGCGGCGCGATGTCGAGCGAAGAGGCCACACCGGCATACTACACGCTGGTACGCAACAACGGCGTTGAGTTCGAACTTGTGACAAGCGCAAGTCAGCTTATCCCGGGCCGCGCCTACGTGATAGTGAACCGCGAGAACAGCGTGGCACTGAACACGACACAGACCGAACTGAACCGCCGCGCCGTGGCCGTGACACTGGTTGAGGACGCAGGCGTGCAGAAGGTTCAGGTTAACGACGACGTGGCAATCTTCACGCTGGGCGGCAGTGAAGGCGCATACACGTTCCTGACCAACACCGGTGACGATGCAGCCGCACACGGTTACCTCTACACGCAGACGATGACCAACACGCTGCTCACTCGAGCGTCTGTGGGCTCCGATGGCTTCGCCGAGGCCGACATCACTATCGATGCCACTACTCACGATGCCTCAATCCAGTTTGGCGGAGCGAACCGCTACCTGTACTACTACAAGCGCGACAACCTGTTCTCGACCTACAACAAGAGCACTCAGCAGCCGGTGGCCCTCTACTGGCGCGCGGTGACTGACCTGGCCGACATCGTAAACAACGGTACGGTGGGCGAGCAATATGTGGTGAACGACAACATCGTGGGCGTGATAGTACCGGAAGGAGACCCGGATGTGCTGTACGCAAAGGACCTGGGTCTGGCACGTAACCCGAGCATCAACGACAAGGGCGCAAAGGACTACATAGGCGAAGTGATGGGCGGAACAGCCGCTGAGAACTACGACCAGAGCACATGGGTGAAGATAGTGGGACTGGGCGAGCCGGGCAACTACGAGGGCAAAACCATCGTAGGCGGAACGCTGGTGGTGACGCTGACCGACAAGGTGAACCCGACAATCACCAAGACATCAGAGTCGAGCGAGCCGACAGTGGGCGACGCCGCAGCATACGACCCGATGACCTACGTTCCCGCAAGCTTTATGGGCGAGTACATGACAGCGGGCCACAACATAGAATACTTCTTCGTGGTGCCAAAGGCACAGGAGTATGTGCAGATTACGGCAGCTGTTTACGACGGAACCCACTTCTTCGTGCCGGAGGAGAGCGAAGATCAGAACAAGGCCGGTCTGACAGGCGGATTCGACGTTGACTGGACACTGCTTGGCGGCTCGGCACCGAGTTCGATACAGGCAGGAACAGAGTATGACCTGAAGGGTATCGTGGAGGCTAAGACCGGCGGAGGCTCAGGCGCACGCCGCAAGGCAATGAGCGCAAGCAGCACGATGCTGGTTAAGCCGACGGAGATTCAGACAGCCGGCACGATTACCGGAGCTGACGGAGTGGAGAGTGCAAAGAACGTGGTTCGCACTCGCTACTACAACCTGAACGGAGTGGAGAGTGATCGTCCGTTCGAAGGCGTGGTTAACATCATGGTGGTGACCTACGACGACGGCAGCACGCTGAGCCGGAAGATACTTTATTAAGCGATAGTTAGCGATTAGCGAATAGCTATTAGCTATTAGCTATTAGCGGTTAGCGATTAGAGGGGGGGCGGAGCCAATGTGGCTTCGCCCCTCTTAGATGGTTAGGGGAGCGATTAGCGGGTGATTTTAACCCGAATCGGGTTTACCCGCGAATTAGTTTTGGGTAGGGACAATGCTGGTGGGGAAGTTCCTCAATGTTGGGTAGAGTGATGATGCCCTTGCGGTCAGCGTGCACCGCACATATGTGCGACTTGCACTTCATCATCTCCCCGAGCACTTCGTGGTTCGAGGCACATTCCGCTTTGATTCTCGTGGACCAGGCTGCGAGGGTCTTCGATCCTCGGGCATGGTCTTACGGACAAAGTCGGGTCTCCGACCCGCCCAGCCTCTTCAAGGCCTATGCCTCCGGCGATGCAAGGCGGATTCGCAGTGGTGATGCGGCGGGGCCATGCGGGCGTGGTGGGGAAGACGAGAGCCTAAACAACAAGAGACAACAAAGTGAGTGGAGGGCCTATAGGACTTATAGGGCTGATAAAGTAGAAATAAGGCGGAAAAAGACGATGAGTTTGGAATTGTAAGAAGGAATGCATATATTTGCAAAAAATATTAGTTATTTTTACAACATTATCGAAAGATTTATATAAATATTGACCATGGGAAAGATTTATAACGACATTACCGCGCTGATAGGGTCCACTCCCCTATTGGAACTGAGCGGGATAGAGAAAGAATTGGGGCTAAAGGCCCGAGTGCTGGTGAAACTGGAGCGCATGAACCCCGGCGGCAGCGTGAAGGACCGGATAGCGCTGAGTATGGTGGAAGCCGCCGAGCAGAGCGGTGCCCTAAAACCCGGCGGGACCATTATAGAGCCTACAAGCGGGAACACAGGCGTGGGGCTGGCCATGGTGGCGGCGGCAAAGGGTTACAAGGCCATCATAGTGATGCCCGAGAGCATGAGCGAGGAACGGCGGAAGTTAATCCGCGCCTACGGCGCTACGCTGGTGCTGACGCCCGGCAGCGAGGGTATGAAAGGTTCGATAGCCAAGGCCAACGAGATACTGGCCGAGACGGAGAACGCCATAATCCCGATGCAGTTCAGCAATCCGGCCAATCCGCAGGCGCACTACGAACGCACGGGCGAGGAGATATGGGCCGACACGGAGGGAAAGGTGGATATACTGGTGAGTGCCGTGGGTACTGGTGGTACGGTGAGCGGAACATCGCGCGCGCTGAAGCGCCATAACCCCGAATTGGAGACTGTGGCAGTGGAGGCAGCCGGTTCGCCGGTGCTGAGCGGCGGTAAGCCCGGTCCGCACAAGATACAGGGCATCAGTCCGGGCTTCGAGGCAGAGAACTTTAAGCGCGAGTTGGTGGACCGCATAGTGACGGTGCGCGACGAGGACGCATTTGCCGCCCTGCACCTGCTGGCCGAGAAGGCCGGTGTGCTGGTGGGGATATCGAGCGGCGCGGCCGCACATGCCGCGATAGAACTGGCGCGCGAGCCCGAAAACGAGGGCAAGACCATAGTGGCGGTGCTGCCCGACACGGGGGAGCGGTACCTGAGTATGATATAGCGGGGAGCCGGTAAGCGGTTAGCTGGGATTTAACCCGAATCGGTCATTAGGCCGACAAAAGGCGGTTTTAGAATGTCTATTTATGCCATAACAGTTTTCTTTCGGCATCTTACTTCAGAAATTGTCTCGCCATAGCCCGCTATGCCTTCGACAATCTCTTCGCAATCTTCCCAAAATAAAATCTGTTCTGACATAAATCCTAATGACCGAATCGGATTTAACCGCGAATGGACGCGGAGCGATTAGTGGTTAGGGGCGGAGGTAGCGGAGCCAGGCGAAGTGGCGTCGGTGGCGTAGGTAATCGGGGTCGTGCTGGTTGTCGTAGGCTTCGCGTTCCATGCTCAGGCGATAGTAGGCATTGCCGCGGTGGCACAGCAGACGCACCAGCCACTCGACGGAGTACCAGACGTAGAAAGGCAGATAGAGCATCTCGCGCATCTGTGCCGTGTGGATACGCTCGTGGCGTATCAGAGTGTCGCTGAGCACCACGCCCGGATGCACGATAAGCGCGCCGAAGATGTTAACGGCCGAGAAGCCCTTGAGCGGGATGTACTTGTTGCGCAGAATCAGCATTTCAGCGTCAGGTTACGATGGTTACGATGGTTCCAGTAGTGATTTAGAGAGTAGTCTTCAGGATACGCGCCACGATGGCCATGAACTCGGCGGCATCGGGGTCCTCACTGTCCCAGTGGAGTTCGTTGTAGAAAAAGTCCTCAGCCTCGGCAACGCTGTCCATCCCCCGCACGACGGCCAGAGCGGCGTTCATCGCATCGTCGCTGCCGTGGAACAAGGCGCGGCGGAAGCGGAAACGGTCGTTGATGGTGAAGGCCCGGAGGATATTTCTCGTCGGTTCAGGCTGCGGTGCGGCGGGCTCTTGCGGAATTTGCTGGGGTTGCGCTGCAACAGGGGCTTCAGGGGCTTCGGTAGATTCGGGAGCGCGCTTTTCCGGCTCCGTGTAGTGGAAATTCCAGTTGCGGGCCGGTTCGTCGTCATAGTCACGGCGAGGCAGGTCGAAGTCATCCTCGGCAGGAGCCTCCGGTTCCGGCTCAGGCTCCGGTTCGGTTTCAGACGGTGTTTCCGGTGCGGGTTCTACGGGAGTTTCAGGCTCGGGCTCCGGGTGCGGTGCCGGTTCGGGGGCGATTTCCGGTTCGGGGGCGATTTCCGGTTCAGGTTCTACGACAGGAACTTGGAGGGAGGTATCAGCAAGCGCAGAATCGCCCAGCATTTGCGATACATCGGCCGCAATTTCGTCGGCCAGACGCAGCATCGACTCATTCACCAGCACTGGAGTGCCCTCCCCCAGCCTATTTTTCACGTGGAGCATACCCTCCAAGTCATAAACTTTCCGCAGAATATCCGAAATTTCCATAAAGACCGTTATTTAGTTAGAAGTACAAAGTTAATAATTAATTTTGCGCTATAAAAAACAAATCAAGCAAATCGTGCCTGTTGGAGGTGAAAAAATAATTATCTTTGCATTAAATATTAGGTGTGTTCTATAAATTAATAAAAGTAACGATGTGTTCTTGGCTGATTTTGTTTTCTATCGGCATCTGCTAAGCTAAAGCCTTACATCGTAGCCCGCTACGCCGCTTCACCTTTAACTTAGTATCTGCTCGATATAAATTCAAAATCATCGCAAGTTAATTTATAGAACACACCATTAAAAACCAACACCCATTATGGCAGGCAAACTCTACATAGTGCCCACACCGGTGGGAAACCTTGAGGACATGACCCCGCGCGCCATCAGAGTGCTGCGGGAGGCCGACCTAATTCTGGCCGAGGACACCCGCACCAGCAGCGTGCTGATGAAGCGCTTCAACATCAGCACCCCAATGCGAAGTCACCACAAATTCAACGAGCACGAGCAACTAAGCACGGTGATGGAACAGCTGAACGCAGGCAGCGCCATAGCCCTGATAAGCGACGCCGGCACCCCAGCCATCAGCGACCCCGGGTTTCTGCTGTCGCGCGAATGTCGCCGACAGGGAGTAGCGGTGGAGACCCTGCCCGGCGCCACGGCATTCGTCCCGGCGCTGGTGAACTCAGGATTGCCGTGCGAGCGATTCACCTTCGAGGGGTTCCTTCCGCAGAAGAAAGGACGCGCGAGCCGCATCAGCGCTCTGGCATCTGAGACCCGGACCATGATATTCTACGAGTCGCCGCTACGTCTGGTGAAGACGCTGCAGTCGCTGGCCGAGGCCTTCGGCACAGAGCGCGAAGCCAGCGTGAGTCGCGAGATTTCCAAGGTGCACGACACCACAGTACGCGGCACCCTGGGGATGCTGGTGGAGCACTACAGCCAAGAAGATCCCCGCGGCGAGATAGTTATAGTGGTTGCCGGAGCGCCCGAGCGCAGTGAGAAAAAGGACAAATACGCGCACCTGAAGCCGGCTAAGGCACAGGTGTAGTGAGAGCGACCGGCACGTGGTGATGGCGCAGATTTGTGGTTAAAATCCATTAATAGAGCCCAAAAAGCAATGCGATTTGTTTTTTTTGCTTAAATTTGCAGCCGAAAAAGAAGAGATTACACAACTTAAACATAAAAGACGATGAAAAAACTACTTATCTTCGCTGCCGCGATAGCAGTAATAGCCACGGCGGCATCTTGCATGAGAAACGATAAGAGCGAGGCCGAGCAAGCGCGACAGGACTCGATTAACCGCGTTCTGGGCGACTCACTGGCCACGGCACTTGCCGAGAAGGACAGTCTGATGGCGCTAATGACCGACATCAACGAAGGTCTGACCGAGATTAAGAACATAGAGAGCATAGTGTCGCAGAGCAACATAGGAGCAGAGACCCCTGACCGCAAAGCCCAACTGCGCGAGGACATCATCCTGATTAAGCAGTCGATAGAGAAGCGCAAAGAGCGCCTTGCCCAGTTGGAGGCGAAGCTCAGCAAATCGAACAACTATAGTGCAGAGATGCAGAAGACCATAGAGTCGATGAAGCAGCAGATACTGGATCAGCAGCAAAGCATAGAAAACCTCACCAAGCAACTGGAGGCCGCACACGTTCAGATTACGAACCTGAATACGCGCGTTGACTCGCTCAAACACCAGAACGAGGTGGAGACAGCCGCCAAAGTTGAGGCCCAGCAACAGGCCGAGCAACTCACCAACGAGCTGAACACCTGCTACTACGTGGTAGGTTCCAAGAAAGAGTTGAAGGAGAACAAGATAATAGAGACCGGCTTCCTGCGCAAGACCAAAATCATGGAGAAAGACTTTGAGAAGTCGTACTTCACACGCGCCGACAAGCGCACCCTCAACGAGATACAGTTACACAACAAGAAGGCCCAAGTGATGAGCAAGCATCCGCAGGGCACCTACTCGATAGAGCAGGACGGCAACGGGTTGAAGACACTGAAGATACTGGACCAGACACGATTCTGGGAGCTATCCAACTACCTGATAGTGAAGGTGGGCTAAGGCTCATATCACATAGAAAAGCGCTGGCGCGTCACCCGGACAGGTGGCGCGTCGGTTAGTTATTGCGAAATTCACGAGACAATATTTACAAAATTTTAGAACATTATTATGCTTACATTCCACAAATATTCGTACATTTGCATCCGTACCATTTACCCCGAATCGGTCATTAGGCCAACAAAAGTTGGTTTTATAAAGCCCATAGGGGGGACAAAACACATTGATATATGCGAACACTGATAAACATACTTATTCCGGCCTTGATTATACTGTGGAGTTGTGGAGATAAGGGGAACACGGCAACCAACCTGAAAAGCAAGGACAACAGCATAGCCGATTCGGCAATGGCAATCTACAGCGAGAACCCCAAGCGTGCTTTATGGCTACTGGACTCGGCAGAGAGAACAGGAGCACTGCCCTCGATAAAATGCGACCTGATGAGAGCCCGCATCTACAGTTATCCGGGCGAGTGCTCCAACACCGACACCGCACAAGCAATCTGCAAGAAACTGCTGCTGAACGACACAGTGAAGGGCGACCTTAAATACATGTTTGACGTAATAGAGCAGATGAAAGTAACGACAGCACAGCAGGAAGACTACGAGCAAGAGATTCTATATGCCAGCCAACTTGTGGAAATCTGCAAGAAACTGGGTGACGAGCCCGAAGAATTGCGCACTGAGGCGGAAATAGGCTCAGTTCAGGCCAAGATAGGCAACCGAGCCGAAGGGCTGCAAAAACTCAACATGGTCATAGGCAAATTGGAAGGCAAGCGAAAATTCGCGTATGCCGACGCATGTATCATAGCGCTGAAACGCAAGACGGAAGTACTCAGTAAAGAAGGACGTCATGATGAAATAATCAATACAGCCAAGAAGATTATAGCGATTACCGACGACTACGAAGAGCACCCAGATGACTACGACGACAAAACATTCCGCATTCCATACGACAAAGACAGGGCCAAATACTGCGACTTCTACAGGTCGCAGGCCTATTCACTTATCGCCAACGCATACGCCAAGAAGGGCGACATGAAAAATGCGAGGAAATACGCTCAGAAATTTGAGAACACCACCTATGGCCAGGGCCTCATTGGGAGAATAAATTTTGCGCCCACATGGTGTCTGCTGGGTGACTACGGAAAGATGCAATCAGCCTACGACGAATATAACGCCATATCCGGGAAAGACACCCTGAGCACAGATTACGCCACGCAACTGGAATGCAGGGCAATAGCGGCAGCAGCCACGGGAAGATATGTTGAGAGCCAGGACTACTGGAAACGATACTCCAAGCTCAGCAACAAACTGAATGACAAGCTACAGGTATCGAAGGCCCACGAATATGCGGCCCGATTCAGAGAACAGGAGCAGGAACTTGAGATTCAGAAACAAGAAGCCGCACTCATAAGGCAAAACATATATTTCGCCACAATCAGCATAATCGCCCTGCTGGCTGCCGGCTTTGCCACCTATTTCTTCAGGCAGCGCAAGGCTATGACCATCAAGAATCAAGCCCTTGTATCGCAGATTTCGGACGCAAACAAATACAAGCAAAAATATGCCCAGTTGAAAGAGAGTATTGCGGCTACCGAGGTGAGCACGCCTATTCAGACCGATGAGTTAAACGATGAGAAACTCTTTGAACTGCTAAGTCAGACCACAATTCAGGAAAAACTGTATCTCGACCCCAACTTTGGGCGACAGACACTCATGGAACGGTTCGGAATCAGCAAGGAGCGAGTTGGCTCAGCGTTCTCCAACGGCAGCAACTACCATTCACTGCCGGCGTTTATCAACGAATGCCGCCTCACCCACGCCGTGAAACTGATGAACGAGCAGCCGGGAATGAGCATAGAGCAAGTGGCACTAAGCAGCGGGTACAGCAGCAGCAACACCTTTGGCCGCAACTTCAGGCTCAAATTTGCGATGAGCCCTACGGAGTATCGCAACTCCAACACCCAATCCTAAACAACAATCACATCCAATCACGGGGCATGCCTACGTGCTATGCCCCGTGCGAACGAGTCGCCGAAAAGCGACTCCATTTCGTATTCCGCCAAGACTATTTGGAGAAAGGTTTCACTAATTTGTCTGAAATCAGTTGTCAATTTGTCGGAGGACGAGTCTGAGATTGTTTCATTATGTAATTTTGCATCGGCTTTATGTGAATAAATCCAACTGTTTTATTGTTAAAAGTAATTTTTTAAAGGCTAAATAATTCTATTCTTAATTCTGATACACATTACCTTGAAAAACAATGACAGTTGCCATGATGGCGCGCCGGCAAAGAACGAAGGGGATTGCATTGGTTAATGATGTATCGAAACTGAGTCGGTAAAAGGATAAAAGCCTGCGCCTCATGGTAACTTTTTTATTACCAGGATTTAACTCTATGCATGTATTTACGGCATCACCAACTAAGTTGGAGTCAGACAGCCGAAAAGAATGGTAAAAAAAATATCACAGATATAGAAAAAAACGAGAAAACTGCGGTGGAGTGAGGCTAAAATCGTAAATTTGCAGTAGTTATGAAGATTGTGGTTGCGATAGACAAGTTCAAAGGGTCGGCTACTCAGGAAATGATAGCCGACACGGTGTCCGCAGCCATAAATGAAAACAGCAAGTGTAAAGTGCTGACTGTGAGGGTGGCAGACGGCGGTGAAGGAACCCTTGAAGCGGTGGCGCATGCGCGAAAAGTGGAGTGGCAGGAGTGCGAAGTGGCGGCTCCGGTGGAGGGACTGCCACGTATGAGAGCAAAATATATATCGCTGGGAGACAGAGCGTTAATAGAAACGGCAAAAATCGTAGGGCTCACGCTCATTCCTCAAAAAAAGCGTAACATAATGCGTTCCAGCACATTAGCCGTAGGAGAGGCCATGTGTGACGCTATTTCGAAGGGTTTCAGGCGCATAATCCTCTCATTAGGAGGGAGTTGCACATGCGATGGAGGCATTGGAGCGCTTAGCGCGCTCGGTTTTGAATTTCTTGACGATTCGGGGAGAGCCTTAGAGCCTGTGGCAGAGAGCCTTAACCACATAAAAAGCGTGCGAAACCCGCGAAAACCGGTCAATTTAGGCAAAAATGGGCTCAAAGCCGCGCCAGTAGAGGTGGGAGTGCTCAGTGACGTGGAAAACCCACTATTGGGTCCACGCGGCGCTGCCCGGATTTTTGCTCCACAAAAAGGCGCGTCGCCTGAAGAAGTGGAAAAATTAGAAGAAGGACTGCAAAATTTCAGCAAACTCATGCCCGATGGAGTTGCCGAACGTCCAGGAGCCGGAGCAGCCGGAGGGATAGCAGCCGGCCTGATGGCCTTTATGGGAGCCGAGATAAAGAGCGGAGCGCAGTGTGTGCTGGAAATGACAGGGTTCAGGGAACTCATCAGCGACGCCGACCTGGTGATAACCGGCGAGGGACGCATAGACGCGCAGACCGGGATGGGCAAAATCGCGGGTGAGATACTGAAAGAGAGCCATGCGGCCGGTGTGAAGTGCGTAGGGCTGTGCGGAGCGGCGAAATTTGATGAAGAGTTGCCGCCGTTCGACGCCATAATACCCGTCAGCCCCGCCCATATACCACTTGACGAGGCCATGCGTCCCGAAGAGACACTGCAGAACATCAGAGCAGCGGTAAAAGACTTGATGATAAACATGGGCCGGGCGGCAGAATAGCAAGCCAGTCCGGAAAAAGAAAGACAAGATATGAAAAACGTGAACCGACCCGAGTTGTGGATACTGCTACTCGGAATAGACGAGAAAGAGATAACCGTGGTGCGCTACAGCACAACGCAGCAGAACTCGCTTATCACCGACGAGATAAGTGTAGCCGGCCCGGGCGACTTCAAGCAGCGGCTGGAGGCCGCGGTGTATGACAACGAGCCATTGCTTCAGGACTACGGCAACATCCGCATTGTAATCCGCGCCAAGAACTTCCTGCTGCTGCCCCCCGACGTGACCGATGAGGCAGAGGCCGAGCAACTGTTGCGCGCATCGGTGGCAAGCGCCAATGAGGAGGCATCATTGGCCGACACATTAGGCGACGAAGAGCCCCGCGTGGCAATGCTGCTTGAAGAGGGAGTGTTCGGTTTTCTGAAGCGCACCTTTGCCAACGGGCAGATTTACAGCCACCTGACGCCCCTGATAAAGGCCGCCACAGAGCTCTCTGCGACAGTAGCGCACAGGCAGATGCACATCAACCTGGAGGAGACGACGATGGACGTGACAGTGGCAGGAGAAGGACGACTTGAGGCCGCCAACACATTCAGTTTCAAAGACATCAACGATGCCGCCTACTTTGCGCTGAAAATGTGGGAGACCTTAGGTCTGGACCAAAGGAGCGACGAGTTGCTGCTCACCGGGAAGCACAAAGACAGAGGCCAGTTGCTGGAGACCCTGCGGCGATACGTGGAGACCGCCATGCCGGAGATGATTCCCGCCAAAGCCCTCAAGCTGGGTGAAAAAGTGGCCGAAATACCCCACATCTTGCTTCAGGCGGCAGTTCAAGGCAACAATACAGAGAAACGATGAGAATCATAAGCGGAAAATACGGTAGGCGCCGTTTCGACGTTCCCACCAACATCAGTGCCAGGCCCACAACAGACATGGCGAGAGAGAGCCTATTCAACCTGCTAAATAACCGAATAGACTTTGAGGCGACCGAGGCGCTGGACCTCTTTGCCGGCACCGGAGCGGTGAGTTTCGAGTTACTGTCGAGAGGCTGTCCGAGCGTGACGTGCGTGGAGCAAGCCACAGTACAGTGGAAATTCATCAACAAAGTGAAATCGCTGCTCGGTGACGAGAACCTGACCGTGATACGCGGCGACGTGTTCAAGTTTATAGGCGTGTGCGACAGGCAGTTTGATTTCATTTTCGCCGATCCACCTTACGAGCATCCCCGTTTTGCCGAGATCCCCGAACTGATATTGAGTTCGCGGCTGGTGAAGCCCGGGACGATGGTGGTGATAGAGCACTCCAAGGCGCACGATTTCAGCAAGATGCCACAATTTACCGAGCATCGCAATTACGGGAAAGTAAACTTCACCTTCTTCACGGCTTAATTCCCCACCCCACAGAGGCAATTGGAGATAGAGAAAAGCAACTTGAGAGCGCCTAAGAGGTGGAAAATAGCATTTTTTTGTTTACCTTTGCAGGGAAATCAGAGAGAGACATTACAGATAACTATATAAAGAATTAAATATGAACACTTTAGCAACAAAGTACGATCCCAAAGAAGTAGAAGACAAATGGTACCAATACTGGATGGACCACGACCTGTTCAAATCGACACCAGACGAGCGCGAGCCCTACACGATAGTGATTCCGCCGCCAAACGTGACAGGAGTGCTTCACATGGGTCACATGCTGAATGAGACCATACAGGACATACTGATTAGGCGCGCTCGGATGGAAGGCAAGAACGCGCTGTGGGTGCCCGGAACAGACCACGCGTCGATAGCGACCGAGGCTAAAGTGGTGAAACGCCTGGCCGAGCAGGGCATAAAGAAGACCGACCTGACCCGCGAGGAATTCCTGAAACACGCATGGGACTGGACGCACGAGTACGGCGGCATCATCTTGCAGCAGTTGCGCAAGGTGGGCGCATCGTGCGACTGGAGCCGGACGGCGTTCACGATGGACGAGAAGCGCAGCGAGAGCGTGCTGAAAGTGTTCGTTGACCTATACAACAAGGGACTGATATACCGCGGAGTTCGCATGGTGAACTGGGACCCCGCGGCACAGACCGCGCTGAGCGACGAGGAAGTGATATACAAAGAGGAGCACAGCAAGTTGTACTACCTGCGCTACAAGATAGTGGGCGAAGACGGTTACGCAATAGTGGCCACGACGCGTCCCGAGACCATCATGGGCGACACGGCGATGTGTATCAACCCCCACGACCCGAAGAACCAGCACCTACGCGGCAAGCACGTGATAGTGCCGCTTGTGGGGCGAGAGATACCGGTGATAGAGGATGACTACGTGGACATAGAGTTCGGAACAGGCTGTCTGAAAGTGACACCCGCCCACGACGTGAACGACTACATGCTGGGCGAGAAGCACAATCTGGAAAGCATAGACATCTTCAACGACGACGGCACACTGAGCGAGGCAGCCGGTATGTACGTGGGCATGGACCGGTTTGACGTGCGCAAGCAGATAGAGAAAGACTTAGAGGCCGCGGGGCTGATGGAGAAAGTGGAGGCTTACACCAACAAAGTAGGCTTCAGCGAGCGCACCAAGGTGGCGATAGAGCCGAAACTGTCGATGCAGTGGTTCCTGAAGATGACCGACCTGGTGAAGCCAGCGCTTGATGCCGTGATGACCGATGATGTGAAGTTCTACCCGATGAAGTTCAAAAACACCTACCGTCACTGGATGACCGACACCAAAGACTGGTGCATAAGCCGCCAGTTGTGGTGGGGTCACCGCATCCCCGCGTACTTCATGCCCAAGGGCGGCTACGTGGTGGCCGAGACGGTGGAGAAGGCCGTGGAACTGGCGCGCTCGAAGAGCGGCGACCCGAGCCTGACGGCCGCCGACCTGCGCCAAGACGAAGACTGCCTGGACACGTGGTTCAGCAGTTGGCTGTGGCCGATATCGCTGTTTGACGGAATCAACAATCCCGGCAACGAGGAGCTGAAATACTACTACCCCACCAGCGACCTGGTGACCGGCCCGGACATCATATTCTTCTGGGTAGCCAGGATGATAATAGCCGGTTACGAGTACATGGGCGACAAGCCGTTCAAGAACGTGTATTTCACCGGAATAGTACGCGACAAACTGGGGCGTAAGATGAGCAAGTCGCTGGGCAACTCGCCCGACCCGCTGAAGCTGATAGACCGCTTCGGGGCAGACGGCGTGCGCATGGGTCTGATGCTGGCCGCGCCGGCGGGGAACGACATCCTGTACGATGATGCCCTGTGCGAGCAAGGGCGCAACTTCAACAACAAGATATGGAACGCGTTCCGACTGGTGAAAGGTTGGGATGTGGCAGACATAGAGCAGCCCGAGCACAGTCGCAAGGCCGTGGCATGGTTCCGGTCGGTGCTGAACAGCACCCTGGCCGAGGTGAAGGACCTGTTCGGCAAATTCCGCCTGAACGAGGCCCTGATGGCAGTGTATCGCCTGTTCTGGGAAGAGTTCTCGGCATGGTACTTAGAGATAGTGAAGCCGGCGTACCAGCAGCCCATAGACAAGGCCACGCTGGAGGCAACACTGGAGTTCTTCGACATCCTGCTGCGACTGCTGCATCCGTTCATGCCGTTTATCACCGAGGAACTGTGGCAGCACATCAGCGAGCGCGCCGACGGTGAGAGCATCATGTATGCCCAGATACCGGAGGCCGGCGAGACAGACGCCGAACTACTGCGCCAGATGGAAGATCTGAAGGGCATAGTGAGCGGCGTGCGCAACATCCGCACCGCCAAGAACATAGCCAACAAAGAGGCCCTGACACTGCAAGTAGTGGGCAAGATGAGCAACCGACTGGGCGACATACTGAGCAAGGTGGCCAACGTGAGCGAGATAGCCGAGGTGGAGAGCAAGGACCCGACAGCGGCGTCGTTCTTAGTGGGCACAACAGAATATGCGGTGCCGCTGCAGGGCAACATCAACGTGGACGAAGAGATAGCCAAGCTGCAGAAAGAGCTGGACTACTACCGCGGCTTCCTGACATCGGTGGAAAAGAAACTGAGCAACGAGCGTTTCGTGGCTAACGCACCCGAGGCCGTGGTTGCCGCCGAGAAGAAGAAAAAAGCCGACGCAGAGAGCAAGATAGCGACCCTGAGCGAGAGCATAGAGGCACTGAAGCACTAAGCCGGCGGAACGGACCACGATGAAAGAGAAGGCAAAGCACAGGGCGGAGCGCGGGAAGCGGCAGACGATTGCCGCGGCGCCGCTTGCAGCCAAGAAAGAGCGAATTCCCTACATAGACTTCATGAAGGGTCTGTGTATCATCTTCATCGTGACCAACCATATCAACGGCAACTTCATGCCGCTGGACCTGAACCGGTCTCTGATGTCGTTCAGGATACCGATGTACTACTTCCTGAGCGGCCTGTTCTTCAAGTTATACGACGGATTCGGCGACTTCACCCGGCATAAAGTGAACAACATTGTGATACCGCTGCTGTTCTTCTACTTCTTAGCGGTGGCATGGGCGTTCTTCTTCAAGGTGTGGCCGTTCCAGTTGGAGGCCACGGTGCGATTTGACGCCGGGCGAATAATGGACATCTTCACCGACCCACGATTCCACGGGACGGGGAACTGGTACTACAACGCGGTGCTGTGGTTCCTGATGAGTCTGTTCTGGGTGAACATAATCTACTACGCGCTGCAGAAGTGGCTGAAAGGCTGGTGGCTGATAGCGGCTGTGGTGGCGATAGCGGCCGTGGGATACTACTTGGGAGTGAACAAGATTAAACTGCCGTATATGCTGGACACGTCGCTGGTGGCCCTACCCTTCTTTATGCTGGGTTCGCTGGTGAAGCAACACGGTTACCTGAAGGCCAACAAGCACGACAAGTGGGGATTCGCGGTGCTGGCGGTGGTTGGCGTGTGCGTGTATCTGTGGGCGCACTACGTACAGCAAAGCATAGACCTGTTCCAGCAGATGCTTCCCGACTGGTGGTGGCTGTATCTGGTGCCATTCTGCTCGATACTGGCACTGTTCTGGGCGAGCAAGAACCTGCCACGCGTGCCGGTGATATGCTACATAGGGCGATACTCGATAATAGTGCTGGGAACGCATTACTTCCTGCTGAGGCCGATAGGCTTCGTGCTGCTGTACGGATGGTACCGTGTGATGCCAGAGGGGATGCCGCTATACAAGATAGAATGGTGGTGGATGACGCTGATAGTGGTGCTGTTGGTGGAACTGGGTGTGATATGGGTGATGATCCGCGTGTTCCCGCACCTGACGGCTCAGAAGGAACTGATACGGAAACGCGGATAGCGGGATAGTGATTAGTGATTAGCGATTAGCGATTAGCGGTTAGCGATTAGCTGCTATTAGCGGGTTATGCCGGTGGGTGGTGAAGTTCCTCAATGTTGGGTAGAGTGATGATGCCCTTGCGGTCACCGTGCACCGCACATATGTGCGACTTGCACTTCATCATCTCCCCGAGCACTTCGTGGTTCGAGGCACTTACTGAGGAGCCGCTAATGGACCAAGCGGCGAGGGTCTCCGATCCGCCCAGCGTCTTCGAGGCCGCTTTCCTTGGCGGGTGTGGGTGCGGGGATAGGGCCTATGGGGCTTATGGGGCTAGTTAGAAGCAGGGGATGGGTGGTGAAGACGATGTGGTGGGAGGGTAGAAAGTTTTTTGGGAGGAGGAGAGTTTTGTGGTGAGGGTGCAAAAGTTTTGTGTGGGGGTTGTAATTATGTACAAATTTATCGATTTTCAGGTTTTTAGGTGAATTTTAGGCATATTTTGAGGTGAAATTGCAATAAATTATTTACCTTTGCAAACTGGAAAATCAATAGTAAACTAACTGGGGTGCCCGTCACTCCGATGAAAAAGAGAATGAGATTCAGAAAACAAATCTTCGTAGCAAGCGTGCTGCTGGCATTGTCGGCAGCCCTTACCGGTTGTTTCAAAGCAGAGCCACTCAACGCTGAGTGCGACATAGAGAAAGCATGGGTGGAAGTGGATAATGTGGACGACATGTTCTACCATGAGACCGACGCGCAAGTGGAGGTGCTATATTCGAGCAATACCGTGATATTCCACGTGAAGCCGGAAGCCGACGTGACGTCGATGTCGCCCCGATTCGCGATAACAGAAGGAGCGACGATAGAGCCGGCTAACGGTTCGACGCATGACTTCAGCGGAGCCGGAGTGCGCTACACGGTGAAATCCCAGGACGGGCAGTGGAGTCGCGAATATCTGGTGCGTTTTGTGAAGCCATACAATATCGTTACCAACGAGATAAAGATGGACTTTGAGAAGTTTGATTTGGATCCAACTTTCCATAGGTTCTACGACTGGCAGAGCGAGGATGGCACTGATGGAGACTACTGGACCAGCGGAAACGGCGGTTTCAGATTGAGCAAGGCGACAGCCAAGCCATACGATTATCCCACGTGTCCGCTTGCCGAAGGCTATGACGGCTACGGAGTGCAACTAATAACGCGCGACACCGGAGCTCTGGGCAAGGGCACACACAAGCCGATAGCGGCCGGAAACCTGTACTTAGGCACATTCGACTCAAAAAGCGCGCTTACCAACGCCCTGGCAGCGACGCACTTTGGGATACGCTGGAACAAGCAGCCGGTGAAAATAACCGGATACTATAAATACAGCAAAGGTAAAGAATTTATAGACAAGGACTTCA
The DNA here is from genome assembly GCA_937892215.1 of uncultured Porphyromonadaceae bacterium. Taxonomy (GTDB): domain Bacteria; phylum Bacteroidota; class Bacteroidia; order Bacteroidales; family Muribaculaceae; genus Sodaliphilus. The sequence continues at coordinate 41,841 of CALAVE010000080.1, read as the reverse complement.
AGATACAGGAACGCGATGACATAGGCGACATTTATTCTGTTTTATACCGCAACCACGACAAGGACGGGAATGAAGTGATGCTATATGGCGATGACGTGCTCACAAATCCCAACATAGTGGCTATAGCCAGGATAAAGGACATGCGCTACACCGACGAGTGGACCTACTTTGAACTCGATTACGAGTACAAAGAAGATATTGATTACGACTTGTTGGAAAATTATGGTTACAATTTCACGGTAGTGTTCTCGTCGAGCAAAGACGGTGCCACATTCGAGGGCGCAATAGGCTCAACGCTGTGTGTGGATAAAGTTCGCGTGATATGCAAGACAAGAGAGGACATCGTAGAGGAGGACGCAGAATGAAAAAGACTATAATTGCAGTGATAGCAGCACTGGTGACTGTGCTGACAGTGAATGCAGAGGAATGCAGCGGATCGGGCCGCGGCGACCTGAGTTTGGTGGCACGCGTGGGCTATAGCATAGGCGGGACAGCACCGCTACCGTTACCTGCCGAGATTCGTAAGCTCAACAGCTTCACCCCCCAGGCAAGCATTTCAGTAGGACTTGACTTGGTGAAGAACTGGAACCGCAAGTGGGGAACACTGCTGGGCTTGCGCGTAGAAAACAAGGGGATGCGTGAAGACGCCAATGTGAAGAACTACTATATGGAGATAACAAAAGGTGGCGAGAGCATGGCCGGAAATTTCACCGGCAACGAGATGACATTCGTGCGCCAGTGGATGGTGACCGTGCCTGTTATGGCCACGCTCACAATGAACAAGGTGATGCTGAAGTGCGGTCCATACGCGTCGGTGGTATTTAATCGCGAATTCAGCGGCTGGGCCCACAACGGCTATCTGCGAGTGGATGCCCCCACAGGCGAAAAGATTATGATAGGAGAAGGCCCCGATGAGCGCGGCGACTATGACTTCAGCGAGAGTATGCGCGACGTGCAACTGGGCGTGCAACTTGGAGCAGACTGGCACTTGAGCAAACGCTGGGGCCTGTATGCCGACATTTCTTGGGGTTTGACCGGCATATTCAAGGCCGACTTCAAGACCATAGAGCAGACGTTATATCCGATATACGGCACGATAGGCGTAACGTACAGGATAAGGTAGTGATTAGCTATTAGCTATTAGTGATTAGCTATTAGCGGGTTATGCCGGTGGGTGGTGAAGTTCCTCTACGAGGCACTTACTGAGGAGCCGCTCATGGACCAAGCGACGAACCCCTCTGGGGTTCAATGTTGGGTCGAGTTTCAATGCCCTAACGGACACCGCACACCGTGCTCCGCACGACTATTGCTTTGAACTCTCCCCGAGCACTTCGTGGTTGCATGGTCTTTCGCACAAAGTCGGGTCTCCGACCCGCCCGACCTCTTCGAGGCCTTAGCCCCCAGGCGGTGAGGTTTTTTTAACCGCGAATATACGCGAATTAAGGAGCGATTGGCGAATTAAGGAGCGGAGAGAAATTGGAAATTATTAGTTAGAGAATAATATAAATTAACAAAAAAAATAAACACGTTATGAAAAAGATTTTTACACTGATTGCAGCGATTGCAACAACGCTGAATGTGCTTGCCACTGATTACACAGGCACACTCACAGTGAGCGTTAATGGCGAAGGTGGCAGTCAAGATGCCACTGTATCCATCACTGAGAACTCCGGGAAGTACACGCTGAGCATTGACAACTTTATGCTGGGCGAGGACACACCGGTGGGCAAGATTGAGGTCAAGGACCTGACCGGAACGACTAAGGATGGTGTTACGACCCTCAGGACTTCGCAGACGATAATGATGGAGGCCGGAAGCGACCCCACTATTCCTGAAGACGAGTGGCTTGGGCTGATGCTGAACGAAATGGGCGGCGTGCCTATTCTGATGGCAGCCAACTTTGACGGCAACAACATGTTCACATCGATTTCCATAGACATGACCAGCACGCTGGGACAGCTGATAGACGTGACATTTGACACAGGTTCATACTTGGGTTACACCCAGATTCCGAACTCAGGCTTTGAGAATTGGTACAACCTATCGAAGAAAGGATATACCAGTCTTTTTTCTACAGGAACGATTAGCGGCAGTGAACCAAACCACTGGCATTCATTCTTGTGCCACACAGGAAAAAGTTCTTCTCTGGAGAACTCCGCAACCGGCGTAAAGACCAGCAAGGCAACGGATGTGCGCCCAGGTTCGAAAGGACAGTACAGCGCCAAGATAACGCCATCGATGGCACGAAGCATCGCACTTGCCAATGGAACAATCACGACCGGCCGCCTTTATGCAGGTTCGATGACCGCAAACGACTCAACAGGAAACTACTCATTCCTGGAACTTAGCAACACAGCGACTGACCCCAACGGCGACCCATTCTATGTGGAACTGAAAGCACGTCCCGACAGCCTTGTATTCTGGTATAAATTCACGGCAAACACGAGTTCTGAGCCATACGCATCTGCAGCCGCATTCCTAACAACAGGCAACCGAGTAACCGACCCCAACGCAGGCGCATTCGCGACTGCCGTTGTGGCCAAAGCCGGCAATAACACGATAGCCGCTACAAGCACATGGAAAAGGCTTTCGATACCATTTGTGTACTCTCCAACGCTCTACGCAAGCGAAAAAGCGGTTAGCGCTACAGGAGACGAAGTAAGCGCTATTCTTGTGACAATCTCGACCAATGCCGTACCCGCCGGAGGAAACGCAAATGATGTGCTATACGTGGATGACCTGGAACTGATTTACAACCCGAAGACCGAGAGTGCGGGTGTGAGTGACCCGAAGATAGTGATTGCAGGCAAGACGATAGAGATAGTGCCCAACACATACGAATATGAGATAGCGTTTGACGCACTGAGCGGCGCAGCACAGCGCATACTGCGCAAGGCTACAGGCAAGACTGTGGTAACGCCTAATGAGATAGAAGTGCTGGACGGCGAAGGCAACGAACTGCCCGCGACATCGAGCGTGGCCGACACTGAAGATGGCGCAGTGGCAACTGTGATAGTGTATAGCGACGACCTGAAGAACAAGGCCACCTACACGGTGAACATGACCGGCAACGTGACCGGCATCAACGACGTGGTGACCGAGGCTGAGGCAGTTAGCACGACTTATTACAACCTGCTGGGCGTTCAGAGCAACACTCCGTTCAGCGGCATCAACGTGGTGGTGACGACATACAGCGACGGGACACGCACCGCAAGGAAAGTGGTTAAGTAGCGGTTAGCTATTAGCAATTAGCAATTAGCAATTAGCTGCTATTAGCGGGTTATGCAGGTGGGTGATGAAGTTCCTCTGCGAGGCACTTACTGAGGAGCCGCTCATGGACCAAGCGGCGAACCCCTCTGGGGTCAATGTTGGGTCGAGTTTCAATGCCCTTACGGACACCGCACACCGTGCTCCGCACGACTATTGCTTTGAACTCTCCCCGAGCACTTCGTGGTTGCATGGTCTTTCGCACAAAGTCGGGGCTTCGACCCGCCCGACCTCTTCGAGGTCAATGCCCCCGGGAGGTGTGGGGTGAGGTGATAGGGCCTATAGGACTTATAGGGCCTATAACAGGGATAAACCGGGTGTGGAGGCCATGCGGAGAGTGAGTTAACCGCGGATTAACGCGAATGACCACGAATTAGTTTGTGGAAGGATTTTAACCGTGGATTACGCGAATGGTCGCGAATTAAGTAGCGGTAGGAGAAATAACGATAAAGAACGAGAGATAACGATAAAAAGAAAAAAGACGAGATGAAGAAGATTTTATTGACAGCAGCGATGATGCTGGTGGGCCTGACGATGTCGGCGACCAAGTATATCGGAACAATCAGCGTTTCGATTAACGACGAGGGCGGTAGCCAGGAAGCAACTGTAGGGCTTGTGGAGCAGAACGGGAAATATACCCTTAGCATCAAGAACTTTATGCTTGGCGAGGACACTCCGGTGGGTAACGTGATTCTCACCGACCTCACACCAACCGACAACGCAGATGGCTCAAAATCGCTTTCCTACAGTGGAGTGATTATGATACCGGCCGGCGATGACCCGCGCTTTGCCGAAGACGAGTGGCTGGGGCTGATGCTGAACGATCTGGGCGGTGTGCCTGTGGTTCTGACTGCCACATTCACCGATAGTGAACTCACCTGCCACATCGACATTGACATGAGTAACACACTGAAGCAGATAATCAAGGTGGACTTTTCGAGTTATCCCACCAACGTGTATAACGGCAAACTGACCGTAAAAATTAACGAAGAGGTAGGTACACAAGCGGCTTCGGTTAAGATTCTGAACAATAATGGCAAATATACGCTGGCAATCTTCAACTTTATGTTGGGAGAAGACACTCCGGTGGGCGACATAGTATTGGGAGGCCTTACTCCGACACCCGACAACGAGGGTAACAAGGTGATCAGTTACAGTGGAGTGATAGAGATTGCGGCCGGTGATGACCCACGCTTTGCCGAGGATGAGTGGCTGGGACTGATGCTGAACGATCTGGGCGGTGTGCCTGTGACGATGACAGCGACGTTTAACGACACAGACCTGACGTGCCACATTGACATCGACATGAGAAACACACTGCAGCAGATGATTGAGGTGGACTTTACGACAGAAAGCGGCAGCGAGGTGAAGCCGGGTGACGTGAACGGCGACGGAAACGTGGACGTGAGCGACGTGGTGGCCCTGGCTAACTACATTATGGGCGACGCTCCGGCAGAATTCGTGAAAGAGGCTGCGAACGTGAACGGCGAGGGAGACATCGACGTGAGTGACGTGGTGACACTGGCAAACAAGGTGATGGGATAATAGCCGGCTATAGGCTCTAAAGATATGTGTGGGCGTCTCAGCGGTAACTGGGACGCTCACTGTGATTATCGGGCGGAAATGGTGCGCCGGAGGGCGCCTATAACGGACGGGGGTGGAGGGAGTCGGTTAGAGGCGGAGGGTGGCGGGGGTAACTGATGTGGGGTGAGTGTTTTGGTGGTGTGGAATTAATTTGTATCTTTGCAGGTGAGTTAGTGATGCCTCGACTTGAAGGTGGAGGGCGAATTGATGTTTTGAACTGTGAATGACGGACTGATAAAAGACAAGGGTCGGCTGGAATGGCTGGATGCGCTGCGGGGCTTCACGATGGTGATGGTGGTGGCGTATCATGTGGCACAGACGGGTTTCGGCGAAACGCTGAAGAACTCGTCGTCGATGCCGTTTCTGATAATGTTCAGGATGCCGCTGTTCTTTTTTGTGAGCGGATTTCTGGCGTACAAGGCGAGTCAGGTGTGGACTGCGCGTAACCTGGGTCGGTTGCTACTGAAGAAGTTGCGAGTGCAGATAGTGCCGACGGTGATATTCTTTCTGGTGGCGACGGCGATATTGCACGACAACCTGGGCAAGACGATAATGATTCATCTGCACTCGATGTACAAGGGCGGTTACTGGTTTACGCTGGTGCTGCTGTATATGTTTGTGGTGTACTACGTGTTTGCATACGTGGAGAGCAAGTTGCGGCTGAAGCGGTGTCGGTGGTTGCCGATAACGTTGCTGTTTGTGGTGTCGCTGGTGGCGTATGAGACGTGTTTCCTGCCTAAGTATTTTTTCTATGCGTACGGTCATAAGGGCATGGCCGACACGGTGATGACGCAGACCAGTTTTTTGCTTCTGTTCCAGTATTTTCCGTTTTTCCTGTACGGCAACATGGTTCACCGCTACTGGAAGGAGGCAGAGCGTGTGATGGACAGCAAGTGGCTGTTTCCGATAGTGGTGGTGGTGGCGCTGGTGTGCTCGCTTGACGCACTGAAGTGGCACACGCTGAAGATGGAGTGGGCGAATCTGCCGATGACGCTGTGCCGGTTCACGATGCTGACGATAGTGTTTATGTTCTTCAGGCACTACAAGAAGAGTTTCACGCGTGATAGCCGTATGGGCCGGGGGCTTCAGTACATAGGGCAACGTACGCTGGACGTTTACCTGATACACTTCATATTCCTGCCCCATGTGACGATGGTGGGTGCGTTTTTCAAGACCCATCCACAGAACTTTGTGATAGACACGACGCTGAGTGTGAGTCTGGGTCTGCTGGTGATAGGGTTCTGTCTGCTGACGAGCAACGTGCTGCGCATCAGTCCGCTGCTGAAGAAGTATCTGTTCGGCAGGGAATAGCCCGGAAAACGGCTGAGGCGGTTAAAAAAGTGAGTATTATTTTGAATTGGGGCGAAGAAGTATTATCTTTGCAGATAAAGAATTAGTAACTTAAAACGAGATATAACATGAAACTTGACGGAAGAAGACAGAGCAGCAATGTGGAGGACCGCCGCGGCATGAGCGGTGGCAAGATAGCCGGCATAGGCGGCATAGGCGGCCTGATACTGATAGCGATAATGACGTTTCTGGGCGGTGGTAACCTGGGTGACGTGATTACTAACGTGGCCGGAAACATGGCTAACGTGACCGAGCAGACCGGCGACCACGAGTTCACGGCCGAGGAGCAGGAACTGGCGGACTTCTCGAAGACGATACTTGCCGGCACTGAGGATGTGTGGGCAAAGGTGTTCCGCGAGCAGGGACTGGGCGAGTACATCCCGCCGAAGATGGTGCTGTACACGACGAGCACGCAGACCGGTTGCGGCACGGGTCAGGCTCAGATGGGTCCGTTCTATTGCTCGGCAGACCAGAGCCTGTATATAGACCTATCGTTTTTCTCGAGTATGAAGAAGCAACTGGGTGCTGACGGCGACTTCGCGTACGCGTATGTGATAGCGCACGAGGTGGGTCACCATGTGGAGTACCTGCTGGGCACGCTGGGCAAGGCGCACAACCAGATGCGGAGCCTGAGCGAGGTCGACGCGAACAAGGTGAGCGTGCGACTGGAGTTGCTGGCCGACTTCTACGCCGGCGTGTGGGCACACCATGATAACAAGATGTACGGTTCGCTGGAAGACGGCGACCTGGAGGAGGCAATCCGCTGCGCTCAGGTGATAGGCGACGACTATCTGCAGAAGAAGGCGCAGGGATATGACATTCCGGAGAGTTTCACCCACGGCACGTCGGCACAGCGCATGAAGTGGCTTAAGTTGGGGTTGCAGACGGGCGACATGAGCCGCGGGACGACGTTCCAGATGAGCGACTCGCAGCTATAAGGGGAAAAAATAATGCTATTTTCTCAGGAACAGAGGTCCCATAGGCCAAGTGCTTATGGGGCTTTTTTTTGTTAGTGGGGAGACGGGTGATAGGGTCTATGGGGCTTATGGGGTACTGGGGCTTATGGGGTACTGGGGCTTATGGGGTCTATAAAAGCGGGGGATGAAGAAAATGGCATTGACAAGGGATGCGGGAAGCAGTAATTTTGCAGGCAGAAAACCGTGTGGCAGGAGGCGGATTTGGGGTGTCGGTTTTGAGATATGCGGAAAAATGCTTAACTTAGCAGATTATTTGTATCATGGGGAGGTGTGTGCGCCCAAAAACGAAGGAAATCGGACGGCGCTTAATCCCTGTGAGAAAGAAGAAAAAAGGAGATAAAACAATGGAACAAGAGAACAGAAAGATACGAGTTGGGATCACCCACGGGGACACCAACGGAATAGGGCTGGAAGTGGTGCTGAAGGCACTGTCGAACCCGATGATACTGGAGCTGTGCACGCCGGTGCTATACAGTGCGGCGAAGGTGGTGAACTACCACAGGAAGACGATAGAGACCCCTACCCCACAGTTCAACGTGACAAGAAGTGCCGAGAACCTGAAGCAGAATCAGCCCAACCTGGTGGAGGTCATGGGCAACGAAGAGCTGAACGTGGAATACGGCACAGTGAGCAAGCAGGCCGGGCATGCGGCGTTCAAGTCGCTTGAGGCCGCGGTGAGCGACCTGAAGCGAGGCATGATAGACGTGCTGGTGACGGCTCCCATCAACAAAGAGAGCATCCAGAGCGAAGAGTTTAAATTTCCGGGACACACGGAGTACTTAGAGGCGAGCCTCGGCAACGAGGGCGACAAGGCCACGATGATACTGTTCAACGAGAAGATGCGCATAGCGCTGCTCTCGACCCACCTGCCCCTGAGCAAGGTTAGCGCCAGCGTGACGAAGGAGAACGTGAAGCAGAAGATAATGCTGCTGAACGAGTCGCTGAAGCGCGACTTCGGAATAGTGCGTCCGCGGATAGCGGTTCTGGCGCTGAATCCCCACGCAGGCGAGAACGGCCTGCTGGGCAAGGAAGAGCAGGAAGTGATATCGCCGGTGATAGAGGCGACCTACGAGCAGGAGAAAGTGCTGTGCTTCGGACCGTATGCCGCCGACGGGTTCTTCGGTAACGAGCAGTACCGCCACTTTGATGGCGTTCTGGCGATGTATCACGACCAGGGTCTGGCTCCGTTCAAGAGCCTTGCGATGGAAGACGGCGTGAACTTCACGGCAGGACTGCCCTACGTACGCACCAGTCCCGACCACGGCACGGGATTTGACATAGCCGGTAAAGACCTGGCAAATGAGGACTCGATGCGTCACGCCATCTATGCGGCGATAGACATATATCGCAACCGTGAGCGCTATGACGATATGACGGCGAATCCGTTGCAGAAGCAGTATCAGCCCAAGGGCAAGGACAACGTGGTACTGGACCTGACGAAAGAGGAGTAGCGGATAGTGATTAGTGATTAGAGATTAGAGAGAGATTATTATGAACTACGCGATAATAGCAGCGGGCGAAGGGTCGAGACTGGCCCAGGAAGGCGTGAGCAAGCCCAAGCCCCTTGTGGAACTGAACGGAGAGCCGATGATAATGCGGCTGATAAACATATTCAGGCGTTGCAACGCCGAGAGCATCAGCGTGATAGTGAACGAGCACATGACCGAGGTGCGCGAATTTCTGGAAGGTCTCAGACTGGAGATTCCGCTGAAGATAGTGGTGAAGACCACCCCCAGTTCGATGCACAGCATGTGGGAACTGAGCAAAGTGTTGCCTAAGGGCAAGTTCTGCTTGACGACCGTGGACACCATCTTCCGTGAGGAGGACTTTGCCAGTTACGTGGAGGCGTTCGAGAGCGACACAGAGAGCGACGGCATGTGGGCCGTGACACCATTTGTGGAAGACGAGAAGCCCCTGTGGGTGGAAGTGGACGAGCAGATGCTCATTACGGCATTCTGCGACAATCGCGAGCGAGACGCTCACCTGGTGAGCGGCGGCGTGTATGCGATGACCGACAAGGCATTCGGAGTGCTGGAGAAGTGCATAGAGCAAGGCGTGGAGAGGATGCGCAATTTTCAGCGCGCGCTGATAGATGCCGGCTTCAGGCTGAAGGCGTACCCGATAGAGAAGATAATAGACGTGGACCACGCCAGTGACGTGGAGGTGGCCGAGTCGTTTATCAGAGAGATGTGAACAAACGAGAGATAAAACTTAACCATAAAACAGAGGAAAGTATGGCAGAGATAAAAATAGCCGGAATAATGCGAGCCGGGGCGTACTCGCCCAACCACATAGGCAACGACACGGCGATATTCAACGCGGTGGCCGAGCAGTTGCGCAAGCGCGGATGCCAGGTGAACGTGTACAGCGAGGAGCAATTCAACGCCGACAGCGTGGAAGAGCCGGTGATACTGAACATGTGCCGCGAATGGACGTCGATAAAGAAGTTGCAGGAGTTGGAGGACGAAGGCCGGATAGTGATAAACTCGGGATACGGTATAGAGAACTGCACCCGTGAGCGCATGACTCGCATCCTGATGGGGAACGGTATCCCCTACCCCGACAGTCTGATAGTGAACACGAACGAGAACGTGAAGAGCCAGCTGAAGAAAAGCGGATTCAAGAGTTGCTGGATAAAGCGCGGCGACTTCCACGCGATGCACAAAGAAGACGTGAGTTACGTTCGCCACGTGGACGAGGCCCAGGAGGTGCTACAGGAGTATTTCCTGCGCGGGATAAAGCGCGCCGTAATCAACGTGCACTTGGACGGCGATCTGGTGAAGTTCTACGGAGTGAAAGGGACCCCCTTCTTCTTCTGGTTCTACCCGTTTGACTTAGGTCACAGCAAATACGGCTGGGAGGAGGTGAACGGCAAGTCGCAGGGCATAAAATTCAGCGAAGAAACCCTGAAAGACATCTGCCACCGCGCCGCCGAGGAGCTGGACATAGAGGTCTATGGTGGCGACTGCATAGTGTCGCCCGAGGGCGAGATACGCATAATAGACTTCAACGACTGGCCAAGTTTCGCGCCGTGCCGCAACGAGAGCGCACCGCACATAGCCAAGCGCGTGCTGAGCATCATAAAGAACAAATAAAATCCTGAAAGATATGCCTAACTTCAAGGAATTAAAAGAGATGTATAAAAGTAGCCTGAAGTCGATGGACACCGAAGAGACCATAGACCTGATGTTCTACCGCCCGATAGGTTTCGCATGGGCCCTGCTGTTTGCCAAGATAGGCGTGAGTCCGAACGTGGTTACCATCCTGTCGATAATCCTGGGTGTGACCGGTGGAGTGCTGCTGTACTTCGGAGCGCCACCGCTGATATGGCTCAACTACGTGGGAATATTCCTGATAATCTGGGCCAACTCCTACGACAGCGCCGACGGGCAGTTGGCGCGGATGACCAAGCAATACTCGCGTATAGGCCGCATACTGGACGGAGTGAGCGGCGATCTGTGGTTCATAGCCATCTATTTCGCGCTTGTGTTCCGCGAGCTTCACTTCGGTGACGCGCTGGCGGGAAACTACTTCCAGGAGCATCACTGGGCGATATGGGTGCTGGCCATAGTGGCCGGCATAAGCCACGCCAAACAAGCCGCCATGGCCGACTACTACCGCCAGTTCCACCTGTACTTCCTGAAGGGCAAAGAAGGTAGCGAGCTGGACAGCACGACTCAGCTGGACGCCGAGATGAAGAAAGTGACGTGGAAAGAGGCACCGCTAAAGAGGCTCACCATGGTAATCTACCGCAACTACACGGCCAACCAGGAGGTGATGACCCCGAAGATGCAGGCCCTGCGTGCGAACATCAAGGAGCGTTTCGGGGAGGAGATTCCGCAGGACTTCCGCGACGCATTCCGCGCCAAGAGCAAGCCACTGATGAAGTACACCAATATGCTATCGTTCAACACCCGCATAATAGCGATGTTCATAGCCGTGATAATAAAGATGCCGTGGCTATACTTCGTGTTTGAGATAGTGGTGCTGAACGCCATGATGGTGTATATGATACTGAGCCACGAGCACCGCTGCTCGTCGCTGATAAAGAAATAGATACAGGGCACAAACCACAAAAACAGGCAGAATTATGGGAATCTCGATGCTGAAGAGAATATTCAAGACAGCCGAAGACGTGAAAGGCGTGATACTGGACTACGGCGGCACCTTAGACAGTCGTGGCGTTCACTGGAGCGAAGTAATCTGGGCCGCATATCAGGCCAGCGGCATACCGGTGAGCAAGGAGCAGTTCAGGGAGAGTTACGTGGAGGGCGAGCGCGAGCTGGCGCGCAACCGCCATATCCTGCCGCAGGACGACTTTCACGAGTTGCTGCTAAAGAAGATGCGCATAGAACTGGGCGACCTGGCCAAGAAAGGGCTGATAGACGAAGGACAGACAGAGCAGTGGGCACAAGAGACAGCCGCGTACTGCGACCGCTCGGCGCGTGAATGCGTGGAAGAAGCCCGTCCGGTGCTGGAAGAGTTGAGCAAGCGTTTGCCGCTGGTGCTTGTAAGCAACTTCTACGGCAACATAGACAGCGTGCTACGCGCGTACAATATAAGACAATACTTCAAGGGCATCATAGAGAGTGCTGTGGTGGGCGTGCGCAAGCCCAACCCCACCCTATTCAGGCTGGGCGTGGACGTGCTGGAACTGGAGCCGGAGGAAGTGCTTGTGGTGGGCGACAGCCTAAGGAAGGACATAGAGCCGGCCGAGACGCTGGGCTGCCATGTGATGTGGCTGAAGGGCAAAGGCTGGACCGAGGAAGAGGACGCTTACACCCACGCGTGCATGATAAGCGACATAAGCGAGGTGCTGAAAGTGCTGAACTGCGAGTAGCGCGCTAAAAGGGAGAAGCCCCAGCAGACAAACGGAGGACACATCACTGAATCGGTCGGATAGGAAACAACGAGTGGCACCACAATGCGACAGCTCCTATCCGACCGATTCGAGGTAAAGACGACAACCTGAGCAACAGGGGGCAACAAGTGGGTGATAGGGCCTATAGGTGGCCATGTGCATACTACAGGGTGGCTACACAGGGGTGACGGTTACGACACAAACAACAAGAGACAACAAAGTGGGTGAAGGGGCTGATATGTGGTAGTGCGGACGATGTGGGTGGCATGAGGAGGATAAAGATTACCCCGATTCCGGATAAGTGTAAAAAAAGGAGAAAAACCGCAGAAAACCCCAAGTGCTCAATTCAGTTTTCTTAACACTTTTATGACAAAAAGGGCGACTTTACACATCCGTTAACCCTTTCGCTTATTTTTTAATTTTCTTTAACTATTAAATATAGTATTTTAAGAGTCTAATTAAAAAAAAGGATGTATTTTTGACACGCTTTTCCTAAAAAGGCGAAAAAACGGAGAGAGAAAACGAAAGAAATTAATAACAAATAAAAAGTGTAAGTAAATAAGTTTATTAAATTTATGAAAACAACAAACGTAAAACCGGCTACCGGTAAATTAGGTGTAATGGTAGTAGGTCTGGGTGCAGTGAGCACCACATTCATCACCGGCGTTCTCATGGCACGTAAAGGCTTGGCAAAGCCAGTGGGTTCGATGACCCAGTATGACAAGATGCGCGTGGGACGCGGTGCAGAGAAGCAGTATCTGCACTACAAGGACATAGTTCCAATCGCAGATTTGAAAGACATTGAATTCGCAGCCTGGGACGTATATCCCGCAAACGCATACGAGTCGGCCATAAACGCCGAGGTGCTTAAGGAGAAAGACATCAACCCCGTTAAGGACGAGTTGCTGGCGATAAAGCCGCTGAAGGCCGCGTTCGACAAGAACTACGCAAAGCGCTTGGACGGCGACAACGTGAAGCAGTGCAAGGACCGCTGGGACATGATGGAGCAGATACGCGCCGACATCCGCAACTTCAAGGCCGAGAGTGGCGTTGACCGCGTGGTGGTGCTATGGGCCGCATCGACAGAGATATACGTGGCTCCGGACATGAAGTATCACGGGACCCTTGCAGCCTTAGAGGCCGCTATGAAGGCCGACGACACGGCACACATAGCCCCGTCGATGTGCTACGCCTACGCAGCGCTGAAGGAGGATGCACCGTTTGTGATGGGCGCGCCTAACACAACAGTGGATATTCCGGCAATGTGGGAGCTGGCAGAAGAGACCAAGATACCTATCGCAGGTAAGGACTTCAAGACAGGCCAAACGCTGGTTAAGAGTGGATTCGCTCCGATTATCGGCACCCGTATGCTGGGACTGAGCGGCTGGTTCTCAACTAACATACTGGGTAACCGCGACGGACTGGTGCTGGACGAGCCTGCCAACTTCCGCACAAAAGAGGTGAGCAAGCTGTCGACGCTGGAGTCGATTCTGGTAGCGGAGGAGCAGCCCGACCTGTACAGCGACTACTTCCACAAAGTACGTATCAACTACTACCCACCGCGCAACGACAACAAGGAGGGCTGGGACAACATAGATATCTTCGGCTGGATGGGTTATCCGATGCAGATAAAGATCAATTTCCTGTGCCGCGACTCAATCCTTGCCGCTCCGTTGTGTCTGGATCTGGTGCTGCTGATTGACCTTGCACACCGTGCAGGCCGCTACGGCACACAGCGCTTCCTGAGCTTCTACCTGAAGAGCCCGATGCACGACTACACGCAGGACGAAGTACCCGTGAACCACCTGTTCCAGCAGTATGTGATGCTGAAGAACGCTATCCGCGAGATGGGTGGCTACGAGGCAGATGAAGAAATAGACTAAAGACTCTTTTTCATACAGGGAGAGGCCCGGTCAGTGATGCCCGGGCCTTTTCGTGGTTAGGGGGGAGTAACCGCGGATAGACGCGAATTTTCACGAATTAACCCGAATCGGCCATTAGGCCGACAAAAGGCGGTTTTAGAAAGTCTATTTATGCTATAACAGTTTTCTTTCGGCATCTTGCATCAGAGCTTGTCTCGTCATAGCCCGTTATGCCTTCGGCAATCTCTTCGCAACCTTCTCTAAATAAAATCTGTTCTGTCATAAATCCTAATGACCGAATCGGGATTAATGGGGATGGGGGCGATAACGGATGGGGGCGATGGCTGGGTGGATTGGCAGGGGGGGGTGGCATGTGGTGGATAAAAAAGTGGATTGAAGGGAATTGTGTTTTTTGCGGGGCAAAACGCTTGGAAATTACGGAATTATTGCTAACTTTGCAGAGATTGGGACGAACGAAGAGAAAACCATACTCGGCAAATGGCCTACTACAGAATGAATTATAAGTCAAAAACCAAAAGAATTATTAATTAAAAACCAACATATTATGAAAAGATTAGCATTATCTTTCTTATTGATGGCCAGCATGATAGCACAGGCGGCCGACTATTATGGCTTGCTGACGGCCAAAATGGGCTCAGACAGTGAGGAGCAGGAAAAGACTGTGACGCTGGTGCAGAGTAGCGGCAAATACACGCTGACGATAAGGAATGTGACCGTGGAGAACGCCGGCGCCACAGTGGGCATAGGGACAGTGGTGATTAGCGACATAGCGGGAAGCGCCGGAGCGGACGGCTACACCACGCTGAGCGGGAGCGGAACGACGAGCATACAGAACGGCGACGACCCGACTGTGAGCACGTGGTGGGGCCCGACACTGGGCTCGGCACCATACGTGCTGACCGGCAAGGTGAAGACCGATGACTTGACGTTCACGATAAACATAACAGCACCGCTACTGGGCACGATAACCGTGAGTTTTGAGACGCTGGAGGTTTATCCGGTGAAAATCAACGGAGTGCAACTCACCAGCGCCAATAGCGGCAGCACAAGTGAGGACTTTGGCGGCGCGCTGAAGGCCGGCACGGTGAGCTATTACGCCAATACTAACCAACTGTTTCTCAACAACGTGACGATAGAGACAAGCGGAGTGTATCCGGCCATTGAGATTAACGCCGAGAGCATAGACCTGCTCGCCTACGGCACCAACACAGTGAAACAAACCGCACCGCACGACAATAGCGGGACCAACACACGCAACGCTCTGCAGTTCAAGGGCAAATACATTCATATATGGTATGGCAAGTTGAATCTGGAGTCGGAAAGTTCGGCCGCGCTACTGCTCAACAACACCCACGACGTGGAAGCCACGATAGAGGTGGAGGGAGCGACGCTCAGTGCCACGAGCAATGGCTATTATGGCTTTGCCGGAGGTATAGTGGGTAGCATAGAGGTTGGAGCTCAGCCATATAACGCCACGCTAAAACTCATAAAGGCAAAAGTGACGGCTAAGATGAGATCTCAAAGTAACTATAGTGCAGTGGGAGGCTTCAAGGAAATAGTACTGGAAGGCACAGTGTTGCGCAATCCGGAGGGCGGCACGTACGACAATTCTCGTGGCGCATTGGGTGGCATCATATCTAATACCAAAATCTATACAGGAACATTGGAATGGAACAAGGCTAAGAGCTATAGCCTGATGGTGGCCGGTGTGGAAGTGAACGAAGTCAACAAGGACGACCTGTATGACTACTTACCGCTGGAAAGTGGCAGTGTAACCTACGACGACGAGACCAATACGCTGGTTTTGAAGAGGGCAAACATGAATCTAACCGAGGACAATAATATCATAAACTACGCTGGCACGGAGGAACTCACCATAAATATATCTGGGAGTAATGTGCTTAGAAATGATTATGAGGGCGTGACAGCCGCCGGCATCATCACATTTTCACCAATCAAGATTATAAGCGATAATCCGGAAAATAATATTTTATCAGTGCAGTCGAACAAAGCGGCGCTCAAAACATACGATAAGGACATAACGCTTGATAACATACGATTTAGATTTGACGGAGAAAAAGGCATTGACAACGAGTACTACAGCAGTGCTCCCAAAGCGGTATTGAAAGCGAATAAAGCGTGGGGCAGTTTCATCTCTTATCGGAGCAATAGCGGTGTGAACGGTTTTGCCGACATGAAGTTGACAGGCTGCGAGGTAAGTACTCCTGATAACGGGTATTACGACACCGAACAATATCGTTACCTGAACAGCAACGGCACATTGAGCAATAGCGTATCAATTAGGCTGAAAGCATCAGCATCAGCGGGTGACGTGAACAACGACGGTGAGGTGAATATTACCGACGTGGTGGGTCTGGCGAACTATGTGATGGGTGATACGCCAAGCAATTTTGTGCTCGGCAACGCTGACGTGAATAGCGACAATGATGTGAATGTTACCGACGTGGTGAAACTGGCGAACATAGTGATGGGAATGTGATTGTGCGGATAGCGGTTATTTTGAGATATGGGGGGCGAGTCCGGGTTCGGGCTCGCCTCTTTCGTTTGAGGGGAGGAGGATTTTAACCACGAATGAACGCGAAGTGCACGCAAATTATCGCGGGGATGCCGGATAATGAGGCAAATAAGGCTAATAAGTCCTATAGGGCTTATGGGGATGTGATGGGGCTTATATGGCTACAATAGCCGCGCGGGGGTGGAGGGGGGAGCCGGCTAGAGGCGGATGATAGAGGGGGCGCTTTCGTTGTGGCAGCGGTCGAGGGCCGTGACGACTATGCGGTCGCCACCGCGGACATCTTCAGGAAGGGTGAGAGTATTTGACAGGGTGACAGCGATTATCGCAGCCGGGTTATCGGAGTCAACAGGCTCCGAGGCACGGAACCGATAGACGACGAAGCGGACTGGGCGCTGCATCTCATCGGAGGTGCTTTCGCAGTCCCAAGAGAGCACTGCCCTACCGGCGATCTGACGGCAGAGGAGATTGCTGACCGGAGCCGGGGGAAGGCTGTCGAGCCAGGTATAGGCCGGGATGAGAGCCGGAGAGGGCATAAGAGAGGTACGCAGCGAGTCGGCTACGCCGTGGAAGTTCTGTACGACGGTGTAGCCGGGCCACCACGTGACGCCGTGGACGCCCGAGAGCGTGCGCTGGAGGCGGATTCGGTGGCCGAGTTGGGTGGGACAGATGGTGTCGGGGATGTCGTGGTGTGTCATGAGGTTGTGGACAGAGAGACCGTAGTACATGTGTCGGTCGTAGGCGTGTCGGCTCCACCAGTGGGTGAGTTCGAGGCCCGGAGCGCGTCGGTGCTCAAGTTCCCAATAGAGTTGAGGCACCATGTAATCGACCCAACCGAGACGTGTCCACTTGATGCAATCGGCATAGAGCGCGTCGTAGCACTGGAGG
Source organism: uncultured Porphyromonadaceae bacterium (assembly GCA_937892215.1). Taxonomy (GTDB): domain Bacteria; phylum Bacteroidota; class Bacteroidia; order Bacteroidales; family Muribaculaceae; genus Sodaliphilus. The sequence continues at coordinate 24,498 of CALAVE010000080.1, read as the reverse complement.
GCGTCGGTGAGGCTGCCGTCGGGGTCGCTGGTGCGGTTTCGCCACACGCCGAACGGGCTGATTCCGAAGCGCACCCAGGGCTTGATGTCGCGGATGGTGTGGTGGAGTTGCTCGATTAGCAGGTCAACGTTGCGTCGGCGCCAATCGCCGCGGTCCATTCCGGCCCCGTAAGCGGCATAGGAGGCATCGTCGGGGAAATCGACGCCCTCAACGGGATAGGGGTAGAAATAGTCGTCCATGTGAATGGCATCGACGTCGTATCGGGTTATGATGTCGGTTACCACCTTGCAGATGAAATCGCGGCTCTGCGGCAGCCCCGGGTCGAAGTAGATTTTGCCGTCGGCATAGGCGAGGAACCACTCGGGGTGCTGATAGTAGATGTGCCCGGGGGCCGGCATTTCGCCCTTGGCGGCGGTGACGCGGTAGGGGTTAATCCAGGCGTGTAGTTCCATGCCGCGGGCATGGGCCTCGGTGATCATAAACTGCAGCGGGTCCCAGAGCGGCGTGGGCGGGACTCCGGCGGTGCCACTGATGTAGCGGGACCAGGGCTCGAGTGTGCTGGGATATGCGGCATCGGCCTGTGGGCGAATCTGCCAGATGACGGCGTTGCACCCGGCCTGGCGGAGTGAGTTTAGCTGGTGGCGCAGATAGGCCTGCGTCTGCTCGGGTGTCATTCTGGCATACTGGCTCTGGCCGATGATGTGCATCCACGCGCCGCGGAACTCGCGCTTGGGGTTTTGAGACCGGGCCTGAGCGGGAAAGATGTTCAGGCCGATGAACAATGCTACGATAAGAGAGCGGAAATTAAGCATAGTGGTGTGATTTGGAATTATGAACAGAAGTTATGCCTGATTTGGGTTAAAGTAAAGACAAATTTAGTGAATTGAGCGGTTAACGGCAAGTATTTTTGACAAATTATGAGTACCTTTGCAGAAAAAGAGAGCATGATGTGGATTGCAATGGCCATAGTATCGTCGGTGTGTCTGGGTTTCTACGACATCTTCAAGAAGGTGTCGCTGGAGCGTAACAACGTGCTGGTGGTGCTGTTTCTGAACACGTTGTTCGGCACGCTTCTGCTGTCGCCGGTGATAGTGGGCGACATCATGGACGGGAGCATAGGGTTCAGTTCGTGGCACGACCATCTGCTGATAATGCTGAAGTCGGTGATAGTGCTGTCGTCGTGGGCACTGGGCTACGTGGCGATAAAGCATCTGCCGCTGACGATAACGGGTCCGATAACTGCGACTCGGCCGGTGATGGTGCTGGTGGGGGCGCTGGTGGTGTTCGGGGAGCGTCTGAACGGGATGCAATGGGCGGGCATCGTGCTGGGATTCGCCTCGTTGCTGTTCATCAGCCAGTTGGGGGCGAGGGAAGGATTTTCGATGAAAAGCAGCCGCTGGCTGTGGTACATGATAGGCGCTACGGTGCTGGGAGCAGTGAGCGCGCTCTACGACAAGTATCTGATGCAGCACTACGAGCCGCTGCCGGTTCAGGCGTGGTACACGCTGTATCAGTGCGTGATGATGGGCGTGATTACGCTGGTGGCGGTGAAGCGCGGGGCTGAGATGAGCGACAGATTCACGTGGCGTTGGTCGATTCCGCTGATAACTCTGTTTATCACGGTGGCTGACCTGGCGTATTTCTTCGCGCTGAGCCTGGACGGTTCGATGGTGAGCGTGGTGAGCATGATTCGGCGCGGGAGCGTTCTGGTGACGTTCTTCTACGGGGTGCTGATACTGCGCGAGAAGAATATCGGGCTGAAACTGGTGGATCTGGCGGTGCTGCTGGCAGGCCTTGCGCTGCTTATCGCGGGCAGCTGGAGATGACGGGCGGCGTTGGAGATGGATGGCGACTGGCGACGGATAGAGATTGAAGGCCGTTGGCGGTTAGTTGACAACGAATTGATTAACAATTAACTATAGATTAGTGATATGGCAAAAATGATTTTGAAACCGGGCGTTCCCGTGGGTCTGTGCAGCGACCACGCGGGGCTGGCCACGAAACTGGCCGTGATTGAGTGGCTGAAGAGCGAGGGCATTGAGTACAAGGACTTTGGGACTTATACGGAGGAGAGTTGCGACTATCCGGACTTTGCTCATCCGTGCGCTCTGGCCGTGGAGAGCGGTGAGTGCTATCCGGGCATTGCGGTGTGCGGCAGCGGTGAGGGCATCAACATTACGCTGAACAAGCATCAGGGTATTCGCTCGGCGCTGTGCTGGATTCCGGAGGTGGCGGCACTGGCGCGTCAGCACAACGACGCGAACGTGCTGGCGATGCCGGGGCGCTTTGTGAGCAACGAGGAGGCGCTGGCGATGGTGAAGACGTTCCTGACGACTGAGTTTGAGGGCGGTAGGCACCAGAAGCGGATCGACAAGATTGCGGTGAGTCTCAATCGCCAGTAGGCGACCGCGCCCCGGCTTCGCCGACGAGACGCTTTGAGCTCACGCGCGAGCTCGCCTTCGGCCCGGTTGCGGTGCGGTTAGCGGTTAGCGATTGGCGATTGGCGGTTAGCGGTGAGCGGTGAGCGGATTTAACCGCTAATTCACACGGATTTACACTAAAAATTTTGTAGAAAGAGCGGTTGGAGGGCTTTTGTACGGGTCTAAAATGAGTGAAATATGCGCTGCTTGTTGCACGGACGGGATATTTTCACTATATTTGCAATGCTAAAGGCGTGAGCGGCGAATGCTGAAGGCGTGAGCGGCGCCTGCGGCGTAACAACAAAACAGACAGAGAGTTGCAAGACGTTATTATTGCCGACTACTGCGATAGTGCCGGCAAGAGCGAAGGACAAACTGTCGAAAGACACACTGAAAGTGTCGCCGGTCCTACTGGCCCGGTGACCCTAAGTGTGCTATGCAAGACAACATCTAAACACCCATACTCATGGTAACATTCATTATTCAGGCACGTACTGGTTCCACCCGACTTCCGAATAAAATTGTCAAACCTTTTTGTAACGGCAAGTCTATTTTAGGCATTATTATCAACAAATTAAAACAAATACCCTATACGCGCATAATCATTGCGACATCAGAGAATCCAAATTGTGACATAATTGAATCATTCGCTAAAGATGCAAACATTGATTGTTACCGTGGAAGCGAGAACAATGTGTTAAAACGATTTATAATGGCCGCAGAGAAATTCAATACGGAAAAAATCATTCGAATATGCTCTGACAACCCATTCCTAGAATTACAAAGTCTTATGAATTTAGTAAGTTTTGCTCAAAAATACGGCAAAGACTATGATTATTCTTCATTCAACATCGATGGAACACCATCAATAAAAACTCATTATGGTTTTTGGGCAGAATACGTCACGATCAACGCTTTAAAAAAGATTTCAAAGCTCACCAATGAAAGCGCTTACTTGGAGCATGTGACAAATTATATATATACTCATCCACAACAATTTAACATTTATTGGCACGACACGCCAAGTGCTCTATGTACGCATAGAAACATTCGTTTGACAATTGATACCGAAGCTGATTTCTTAACAGCGCAATCAATTTATAGTGAGACAGAAGGTAAAGGTCAATTCTATACAATTGACGAAATGATCAAATACTTAGATAATCATCCGTCGTATTACGAACAAATGAATTCACAAATTAGGCAAAACACGAAGTAGCATGATACAAGATGGTAGCACATATATTATTGGCGAAATTGGGCAGAATCATAATGGTTCTGTTGATATTGCCAAATTAATTGTAGACTTGATTAGCCGGCCCATTACCGAAGATACATTTGGGCTCAATTTAAAACCAATTGATGCCGTTAAACTTACTAAACGTGATTTGGAAGAGGAACTTTCTGTTTCTCAAATGAATCGTCCATACAACACACCAAATTCATTTGGCAAGACCTATGGAGAGCACCGCGCATTCTTAGAGTTATCAGATGAAGAGCACTTAGATGTATATCGATATGCTAAAAGCAAGGGGCTGGATTTCGTTGAAACATTGTGTGCGAAAAAGTGCCTGTCTTTACTCAAATTATTTATGCCTGACTACTTAAAAGTTGCAAGCAGAGACCTCACAAATATACCTCTACTGGAGGCAATGGCCGAAACAAAAATTCCAATTATATTATCAACTGGAATGGCAGGGAAAAAGGAACTTGATGAAGCATTGGCAACAATCACAAGATACCACTCTGAGATATCAATTCTTCATTGTGTCTCTCAATACCCCACAGAACCAGACAACTTGAATTTAAACACAATCACCTATTTGAAAGAGCATTACGGTCAGTTTCACATAGGTTTTTCAGACCACACGATAGGCATCTCTGCTCCAGCAATTGCTGTTGGCTTGGGAGCTGAGATCATTGAGAAGCACATAACTATTGACAGGCACATGAAAGGAACAGACCAGGCGGGTTCTTTAGGACCAGAAGGTGTATATCGCATGGTTCGTGACATACGAATCACAGAGAAATGGCTGGGTAAGAAAGATCTGTATATCGACAAAAGCGTGACTAAGGCACGAGAGAAACTGGAGCGCTCTATTGCAACGATACATGCGATGAAAAGCGGAGATGTGATTCACGAGAGTGATTTGCATATGCTTAGCCCCGGCGACGGTTTTAAATGGAATCAAATTGGAGCGGTTGTGGGTAAAAAATTAAAAAGGGATATTCCCGCTAACGAATTAATCTATGCAAAAGATATAGAATAATGGGACTTCCTAAAGTTATATTAACCGACATAGATGGTGTATGGACTGATGGCGGTATGTATTATGACCAAACAGGTAACGAGTGGAAACGATTCAACACATCTGATAGTGCCGGAGTGCTGTTCGCCCACAAATTAGGCATACCTGTCGGTATAATCACCGGTGAAAGTACAGACATAGTAAAGAGACGGAGTGAGAAGTTGAGAGTGGATTACTTGTACCAAGGTGTGTCTGACAAGCTTTCCGTTATAAAGAGCCTTTGCTTGAAACTTGGGTGCGATTTAAACGATGTTGCATACATTGGAGATGACATCGGAGATCTGGAATCGCTCAAGGCGGTCGGTGTATCAGCAGCGCCAAGCAATGCCCCAGATTACATAAAAGAGCATGTAAAGATTATACTCGACAAACGTGGCGGAGATGGGGCATTCAGAGCATTTGTAGAATATATTATCAAACATTATTCATCCATGAATATTGAAGAATTACTCTACTAAATTATGATGATTAAATTTCGCCATATCATTCATTTATTCATTGCCATATTCACAGACTTCTATGGTTTGTTAAGATCCTTGTTTGGTCAGGTTCAACACAATCAATGGTTCCGCAACGAGTTTCCCTTTAAGGCACAAGCAAATAAATTATTTGTACTCGGAAATGGGAAGTCCCTATCTGACGTTGTTGACCACATAGAAATGTTTGAGGACACCGATTTTGGCGTTGTCAATAATAGCATAAACACTGAATTATTCTGGGAAATCAAGCCTAAATTATATACTTTCACCGACCGAGACTACCACACCCTGCAAAGAGAAGACATAGTTGCGGTTCGAGAGAATATACTTAAGATTGACTGGCCTATTAGCATCTGCATTCCGTACCATTACCCCAAATGGTTCGGAGAGCACTGCAAACAGAATCCATATGTCACAGTTTATAAGTATAATTCACAGCCATGGTATCCCGAGCTGAGATTTAACCAGAAATTGCGTATGCATTTATTCAAGCATAATATCCTTGCTCCTCACTGCACAAACGTAATGGTTGCGGCCATATTCTCATCAATGCTTATAGGATATAAACGTATCTTCATCTTAGGTGCAGAACATTCATGGATGCACGACATAAGAGTGAACGATAAAAATGAAGTCGTTTTGTGTGACCGGCATTATTATGGGGAGAAGGAAAGGGTATGGGTTGATTATGACGGTATGCCGATAAAAATAACTGACCTCACAGAGTCACTAACATCCACATTCCGCAGTTACTATGATCTTGAAGAATTTTCACAATTCTTAGGTGACACGAAGATATGCAACTGCACCGAGGGCTCTTATATTGATGCATTTGAACGCCTTAGACTGGACCACAGCCTTAATTAATGTCTCGTATTCTATCAAAAACACTTCACAATAAAAACTTCCTAAACGGAAGCATCTTCACATTCTTCTCTTTCTTGAATCAGGGATTGAATTTTTTGCTTCTTATTGTTTTATCTTGGTATATTCTACCTGATTCATTCGGCAAATTAAATTTATACTACACAGGAATCAACATTGTTTCTGTGCTGATATGTCTTTCCACCAGTGGATTTATAAGTGTTAATTTTTACCGGGTAAAGAAAAAGATATTGTCGCGTTACATTAATGTGGTTATGCTTTGCACATTAGCCATGAGTGTAATATTATGTCTTGTAGCCTTATTCTTCCATTCATTTCTAGAACAATATTCTGGTATAGAGTACAAACTCCAGTTTTTATGCATATACACCTGTGCCACAACACTTTTATATAACATATTATTAGACATTTATCGCCTCGAGGACAAAGTAATATCTTATTGCATTATTTCCACCATATCCACTATTTTAAATATCTCAGCAACGTTATTCCTAGTAATAACGCTTGGGCAGGATTGGCTTGGACGCATTTATTCAAATGCCCTGATTGCGACAATCTTTTTTGTGGTTAGTATCTATTTGCTAATAACGAAAGGGTATTTGCAAAGAGTGGTCCCCCAAAGGGTACAGTTTAAAGAATCTCTACTTTTTGGCATACCACTAATTCCACATATGATTAATGGTTGGTTGAGACAAGGATTAGACCGATATATTATCAATGGTTTCTTCACAACTACCCAAGTGGGTCTATTCAGTTTTTCGGCCACATTCTCAACAATTATTTATTCCATCGGTGCAGCTTTCAACAAATCAAACTCAGCATATATTTTCAAAAGTCTTGCTGAGGATGCCGAAGGCGCAAAGGAAAAATTGCGCAAACAGACAATAATAATGATTGGATTCTTTGCTATAGTTACCTTGGCGCTAAATCTAATTTGCATTGTACTTTTCCCTTTAGCTTTTCCACAATACAAGGATGCAATAGCCTATCTATTCCCGTTAACGATGGGCGCTTTTTTCCAGTGCGTTTATCTACAATTCTGTAATTATATATTCTATTATAAGAAGACCAAGGAGCTGATGTTTATGACTTTCTCAGTCTCTATTGTCCATTTTATATTATCGTTGTGGTTAACCCGTTATTCTGTTATCATGACAGCCTATGTCAGTATGATTTCCTCATGTCTTGAGACCACGCTTATATATTTATACTCGCGCAAACTTTATAAGATTATCTAATGAGCCAGAGAGACACGAGTATATCAATACTTAAAGGAATTGGCATTATCCTAGTTGTATTAGGTCATGCATCAGTAACTCAACCACAGAGTTATCTTTATGTCCGTACAATCATCTACACTTTCCACATGCCATTGTTCCTAATTGCAAGTGGTTTTTTCTTCAGAGCAGAATACTTAAATGACTGTAGGACGTTCATAAAGAAAAAAATACGAGGGCTCTATTTTCCTTTTTTAAAATGGAGTTTAATCTTTTTATTGTTGCACAATGTGTTCTATTTTTGTGGGATTCTGAACAATGAGTTTGGCTATCAAGGCATTGGCACCGCCGCATATTCAACAAAACAGATTGCACTATATGCTATTGATATAGCAATAAGAATGGAGCACTATGAAGGCTTTCATTTGGGGGCATACTGGTTTATGCGTGCTCTATTTGTAGGTTCAATTTTTTTATGTGTGTGTTCAATGTTGCTAAACATGAAGTTACAAAATGCTACGGTCAGTATTGCCATTATCGCTTCTGTTTTTTGGGGAATTGCATTAATAAAATCATATTTTGGAATAAATATTCCTTTGTGGCCTCAAGGCGGCTTTAGAGACATACTTAGCGTCACTTTCGTGGGCGCAGGCTATTTAATTGCACGAGCAAGAGACAGGGGATTATTAATGGATAATCGAATTTTAATTTTAAGCACTTTATCGCTAATCTCTTGCATCGTTATCTATCCTGGGAAGATGGTTGCCGGCGCGAATGAATTTGATTGCATTTCGCTAGTATTCTCCGGATTAGCAGGTTTTATAATCATATATCATGTAAGCCAATGGTTAAATAAATCTGACAACTATCTAACAAAAGGTTTGATTCATATCGGTAACAAGACATTTTACATTTTAACGTTTCACTTCATAATGTTCAAGCCGGTTTCATATCTTAAAACCATTCTTTATGACCTTAATTGTAAAATGATAGGATGCCATCCTGTGATTGATGAATACAATAACTGGTTTTGGATAACCCTTTATGCCTTTTTCTCAATAACCACGTCATTACTTTTAGGAACTGCATGCGAGAGGATAAAATATCTACGCATTAAATGACTGCTTAATGGACGTTTCTGTTATAATTGTTAACTACAACACAATGCTATTAACGCAAAATTGCGTTAATAGCATCATAAAGACGACCCAAGGGGTGAAATACGAGATTATCCTGGTGGACAATGCGTCAAGAGATGGTTCAAAAGAGGTTTTCTCAAACGATAATAGACTAAAATACATCTATCTGAACGAGAACTACGGCTTTGGCTATGGGAACAACCGAGGGATGGAAGTGGCAAAAGGGAAATATGTGTTTTTGCTTAATTCTGACACAATCTTGCGCAACAGTGCCATCAAAGAATTCTATGACTATGCTGAATGCCATGATGAAAAATCCATATACGGATGCTACCTACAAGGAGAGGGGGGAGACTATGCCTGCTCTTTCTTCTACTACCCGGCCTTTACAATTAAAGACTTTATCAAACGCATTTTACACATAAGCAAAAAGTTACCTGTTGACTATAAGGACAAAGAAGTGGAATGCGTTTCTGGGGCAAATATGTTTTTCCCAAGAGCAGCGTTTGTGGAAGTTGGTGGATTTGATGAACATATCTTTCTATATGGAGAGGAAGGTGAATTGCAATACAGAATGAAAAAAGCCGGATATAGCAGTTACGTTATCAGCCGTCCACAAATAACCCATCTTGAGGGGAAAAGTCTAACGCCATCATTAGGCAAGCAGGCGATAAAGATGAGAAGTCATTTTATTATCCTAAAAAAGCATATGGCCTACCCTACTTATGTTATGGCACGCATATATTATGCCATGAATTTAGGGATTCGCAATGTCCCGAATTTGTTCAAGAAGGATGGTATAGAATATTATAAAACTTTAATTTCAAAGGTTAACTTATGATTATCAGGAGCAAAGCGCCGCTACGTCTTGGACTTGCCGGGGGCGGTTCGGATGTTTCACCCTACAGCGATATATATGGAGGGTTGGTTCTGAATGCGACTATAAACTTATATGCATATTGCACGATTGAAGAGACTGATAATGGCCGTATAACCATAAATTCGATTGACTCAGGTACGCAGCAATCGATTTTAAGTGCTAAACATCTGGAGATTGACGGAAAAGCCTCTTTGATTAAGGGTGTCTACAACCGTGTAGTAGCGGAATTTCAATTAAATCCTCTATCTTTCAACATCACCACTTACAATGACGCTCCTGCCGGTTCCGGGTTGGGAACTTCATCAACGATGGTGGTGTGCATCCTTAAGGCGTTCATTGAATGGCTCAGTCTTCCGCTTGGAGACTATGAAATAGCGCGACTGGCCTACGAGGTGGAGCGCAAGGACTTGAAACTATCAGGTGGCAAACAGGATCAATATGCCGCGGCATTCGGTGGATTCAACTATATAGAGTTCCTCCAGGATGACATGGTGATTGTGAATCCGCTGAAAATTAAGCGGTGGATAGCTGATGAACTGGAAGCTTCTATGTTGTTGTATTTCACGGGGGCATCCCGAGAAAGTGCAAAGATTATTGACGAACAAAAAAAGAACACCTCGGAAGGTAAGAATGATGCTGTTGAGGCGATGCATCTGATTAAACAGAGTGCTGTTGACATGAAACTGGCAATATTAAAAGGTGATGTAGATGGCTTTGCAGATATTCTCCGCTCAGGTTGGGAGAATAAGAAGAGAATGGCAACCCATATCAGCAATCCTATGATTCAGGAGGCTATGGATGTCGCCATGGCTTCTGGCGCCAAGGCAGGTAAGGTTTCAGGTGCAGGTGGTGGGGGGTTTATTATGTTCGTGGTCGAACCGACTAGAAAGAAAGAAGTAGAGAAATCTTTAAAATCCCTTGGGGGTATCGTCATGCCCTTCCAGTTTACTGAAGGTGGTGCTCATGGCTGGAAAATATATTAAAAGACAGGGGAGATTATGAAGGCTATAATAATGGCCGGCGGGAGGGGTACCCGCATAGCATCAGTGGCAAGTGATGTGCCTAAGCCGATGATACGAGTGTGCGGCAAGCCTATACTTGAGTATCAGATTGAGAATCTGCGTCATTGCGGATTAACAGATATCACGTTAGTTATAGGGCATTTAGGGCACGTAATCAAAGAACACTTTGGCGATGGAGCTCAGTTTGGAGTAAACATAAGTTATTATGAAGAACTCTCGCCACTGGGGACTGCCGGTGCGTTGCTAAAGATGAATGGTCTTAGCGAAGATTTTGTGCTGATGTGTGGTGACTTGATGATGGATGTGGACTTTGAGCGCTTCATCACATTCCACAATGAGAACGAAGCATGGGCGAGCCTCATGGTTCATCCTAACGATCACCCGTTCGACAGTTCTATACTTATGACAGAGACTCTTGAGCCACAACAGGCAGGTGGATTTCCGATAGAGACACACAGGGTTACAAAGTGGATTAACAAGGAGGATGAGCGCGTGGTTTATCGCAATTTGGTGAATGCCGGAGTAGAGATTATCTCGCCCAAACTCATTGAGCACGTAAGACAAAATTTTGTACCTCGACATCCCGAGAACCCCGACAAAGTGGATTTGGACCGCGACATGCTGAAGCCAAATATCGCAAGTGGAAAGATATTCGCATACCACACCACTGAATACATAAAGGATATGGGTACGCCAGAGCGATTCCATGAAGTAGAGCGCGACCTATTAAGTGGCAAAATTAATGCTCGCAATTTAGAGCGACGTCAGAAGGCTGTGTTTCTGGATCGTGATGGTACAATAAATATTGAAAAAGGATTTCTGACCGATGCAGAAGACTTTGAGCTGATTGAGGGAGCAGCAAAAGCGATTAGGATGATAAACCAGAGCGAGTACCTGGCTGTGGTGTGCACCAATCAGCCAGTTATTGCGCGGGGAGAATGTACATTCGACAAACTTCGCGAGATTCACGATAAGATGGAAACATTACTGGGACAGGAGGGGGCATATCTTGACGCAATATATTATTGTCCTCACCATCCCGATAAAGGTTTTGAGGGGGAACGTCCTGAATACAAAATAGATTGCGACTGCCGAAAGCCAAATGACGGACTGCTGCGAAAGGCGGCAGCCGATTTCAATATTGACTTATCTGAATCAATTATGATTGGCGATAGAGAGAAGGACATTGAAGCCGGTGAACGTGCAGGATGCAAGTTAAGTCTGTCAATCGGCAGAAATGAGCCTGCCGCCCTACTCAACGCTATTATGGAGATATTAAAATGAGGATTGTATTTTTTTCGATAGTTACACCATACAAGGAGAACCGTGGGGGGCCATCTGGTCATCCATATCATTTGCTCGCAGCACGTCCCAAAGACACCGAGGTGATTATTTATAGTTTCAACAATAATCATCTGACGGCTGAGGAGATAGCCATGGTGGAGAAAGAGTTGAAGTTGGAAATCCACCTGCTTGATTTCCAGCGATGGATACGGAGTGTGCTTTCGCCATGGCTTAAGTTTGTTAGGATTTTCCTTAAGTATCCTATTTACAACTATGCCAGAATTAGCGGTGTCACTATAGGGGAAGTACATACTCTTAAGCCTGATGCGTTGTGGTTCTACGGTCAGGAATTGTCGGAAATAATCAGGCAACTGCCAGGCTACAAGACTGTTTTTACAATAGCAGATTGCTACACATTCCACTTTTACCGACGACTATCACTGAACCTGACTGTGGGCAATACCCGCGAGTTTATCAAGGTGATGCTGAACTACCGCAAATATTACAAGATGGAGCAAGATTACCCATGCGAGAATGTTACTTTTCACACCGTTGGCATGGAGGACAAGCGATTCCTTAACCGCATCAACCCTAATTTGGAAGTGCGGTTCATCAGGCATCCACACTATGAGATTGCCTCACCTGCAAAGGTGGTTAAGTTTGGCGAACCACGTATTAAGTTACTAATTGCCGGGCGTTATGACCTGTATTCGTGGCAAGCTGGGGATGAGTTAGTTGAAGCCCTGTGCAGTACCGACTCAGATGTTCGCGACAGCTTTGAAATCACTATTCTTGGTAAAGGGTGGGAGTCACACTATAACCGACTTTTAGAACATGGCTGGAAGGCGGAACTAATAAGTTTCGCTCCCGACTATATTAAAGAGATTACTCGACACGACATCCAGATTAATCCGCTGTCGCTTGGCACGGGGACGAAAGGTAAGGTGCTGGACGCGTTGGCCAACGGCTTGTTGGTTATAGGCACGCCATACGCGATGGAAAACATCGCGGTGGAAACAGGGAAAAGTTGCGTTGTTTATGAGAATGCGAACGATGTTGTTGCGGTGCTGAAAGATATCATCGAGCATCGCGGAAAATATGAGCAGATGGCTGAAGCCGGAAGGGATGCTGTGCTGTTAGAACACAGCAAATCGAAGGTTGCGGCTGAGTTTTTTGAGATATTTAAATAACTTGAGGAGATGCTTCTGTACATAGCGATATTTGTAGTTACGCTGATATCATATCTTAGCACTTACAAGAATGATGAGCAGAGCCGAAACTGGCTAATCGGAATGATGGTATTCCTTGCTCTGTTCGTTGGCTTGGCTGATATGCTCGGGGGATATGACCGATATATCTACGGTGTGCTGTTCGATTCGTTGTGCTTTATTGATGAGCCGCACAAGGCATTTATGCCACCATTGGCCATTTATGACTATTATGGGGAGGAGTTTGGCTACTGCGCACTGAATTACGTTATCACATTTGTTACTCACAACCGCTATATCTTCATCTTTATAGTAACGGTGATTATTTATGCGCTGATTTGCCGGTCGCTGATGCGCTACACCGAGAATTATCCGTTTGCCGTGATGGTGTTTATGGGGCTGTGGTTCTTCTTCACGTTCACCTACTTGCGGCAGGTGCTGGCGGCATCCATCGGGTGGATGGCATTTGAATACGCGGCGCGGCGAAAACCATGGCATTTTTTCGCAATTGTGCTTCTGGCGTTCTCATTCCACAACTCGGCGTTGGTGCTGCTGCCAATGTATTTTGTCCCGGTAAAGAAGTTTAACAGCTCATCGGTGATAGTTATTCTTATCGGCTGCGCTCTGGTGGGGGCAACGAACATTGCAGGAATGGCGTTCTCAGGCTATGGAGAAGTTTCGGGGGATATAAGTCGCGCCGAGGGCTATGTGGAACAGGCTAAGGAAGGTGCAATAAGATTTGAATATATTCTGGAGGCCGTGGTATTCCTCACATTTATATTCCTGCGCTATGACGAAATTGACGAAGATGATGAGTTGCAAGTGACGATGAGCAATGCGGCAATAATTTTCTGCGCTCTGTTGCTTCTGTTCTTGCGCTCGGAAAATGGCGGACGAATATCGTGGTTCTATATGATTGGTATTATTTCCACCATCACCTATTTGGCAACAAACCGCAGAGACTTCTCGATGTACAATCTTGCCTTGGTTGGACTTTTCTTCGGGTTGTTTATGCGAATACTGCTCCAATGGGGCAATCTTACATTATTATATCCATACAAAACATTCCTCACAAATGGTGCTCCAGCCGGATGGGTTCCTGGAGTTTATGAATATGATCATCGGTACGATGAAGATAAGTTCTACAAGTGGTAAGTTTCCTAATTATGATTACAGTTTTTACACCGGCATATAATAGGGCTGATTTGCTACCGAGGCTATATGATAGCTTGAAAGCACAGACTTGCAAGGATTTTGAATGGATTGTGGTGGATGACGGTAGCACAGACGGCACTGAGGCTGTGGTGCGCAGTTTCTTGGAAGAAGGTTTGCTGGATATCCGCTACTTCAGACAGGAGAATGGAGGCAAGCACAGGGCTATAAATCGCGGCGTAAAAGAAGCTAGAGGGGAATTGTTTTTCATTATAGATAGTGATGATTATATTAAAGAGAATGCGATAAGTAGCATAATAAACCATTATTCTCTAGTGTCTGGCGACAAAACATTCGCTGGAGTATGTGCAATGAAATGCTACGATAACGGCAAAAGAATTGGAGGGGACGTGGATTTTATTCAATTGGAATGCAACCTTTTCAGGTTTAGGCATATTCTTGGAATAAAAGGAGACATATCTGAGATTTGTCGCACAGATATATTACGAGATTTCCCCTTTCCTGAAATTGAAGGCGAAAATTTCTGTCCTGAAGCCATCGTACTATACCGCATTTCACAAGTAGGCTATAAATTTCTTTATTACAATGAATGCATTAGCATCTGTGAATATATTGAGGGTGGTTTAAGCGACAGGATTACTGAAATAAGAATAAAATCTCCAGTCTCTTCATCATTAACATATTATGAATTATGGAATAGTCCTACTACCATAAAAAGAAGGATCAGAGGAGCAATAAATTTCTGGCGATTCTACTTTCATTGCGCAAAAGACAGGCGGCCATCTAAAAGGCCATGCCTGATATTCAAACCAATAGGCTACCTACTCTATATCAAAGACAAAAGATGAGAAAATCAAATAGCTGCAACATAATTTCGTTTTCTGATGAACATAAGGGGCAATTAACAGAATACCTACGAAAAAAGTTCCCATCTTATAGCGAAAAATATATTAGATATTGCATTAATAATGCCGTAACCGATGAAGTAGGTGTTTCCCCATTGATTGTAATCAATGAAAAAAACAAGATTGTTGGGTGCCATTTATTTTACAATACTCATGTAAAGATAAAAGGAGTAGAGGAAGTAACCCGGTGGGGACACGATACAATTCTTGACGAAGAATACCGAAATGAAATAGGTTTTAAATTTGTAGTAAGAATTGCACAGATTTCAGCATTCGGCATAGGATTGTCTGAAGTGAATCGTGATATTCAAAAGAGACTCAAGACTTTATTCTGGGAAGGATGTTACAACTATTGTCTATTCATGCCCTACATATTCACGTCATATTTAAAAAACAGATTTGGAAGAAAGAAAAAATTTAGAGCTCCCGAAACAATCCAAGTGGATACAGACCGAATATTCTCACTTGAAAAGGACACTAAAAACATTGATTTACAAGATGGCTATCTGTGTAAAGGTATCGACATAGATTTTATTCGCGATAAATCATTCCTTAATAAACGGTTTATGAACAATGACACGCATAAATATTTGCTGTATTTATTGCGTGATTCACATAACGAGCAAGCGAACGTATGCTATTTTGTGTTGAGAGAGACCCTGTTTCATGGAATTAAAGCATTGTTTCTTGTAGATTTCAGATATAATAGGAAGGATAAGAAGGAAATTGAATTAATATTCAAGGCAGCAAGAAAAATAGCCAGAACCAACTTAATGGGAGCCATAATATGGCTTAGCAACGATAAAATCGTCGAAAAAAAGTTTTCACGCAATCCATTATGTATTAAACGGCAAACAGACTTTTTCGCAAAAGGCCATTTTAAATCACTTGATGGATGCACATCCATAATTACCGCTGCAGATGCAGACGCAGACTTTATGAGACCCTAAAATGAGCATTAAACAATTTATACGTTCACTTACTGAAGAAAGATGGAATATCGGATTTATTGAAAATGATATCTCTGGCATTCTTAATGGTGATGAAATCAGAGTAAACTGGCTTAAACATTCATACAGAAAGAGTTGGTTTGCGGATCCTTTCATCTTAGATGTTACGGATGATGAAATAATAGTAATGGTTGAAGAGTTTGTCAAGCCCAAACAAAAAGGTATTATAAGCAAACTCATTATAGACAGGCGCACTAACTCATTAAAACAAAAGAACGTAGTATTGGAGCTAGATACTCACCTAAGTTTTCCAGCGATACTAAGAGACGGTGAAAACATCTATATATATCCTGAGAACAGCGCAAGCGGCTCGCTAAAGCTTTATAGATATAACCCCGTATCAAACACATGTGAAGAAAGCAAAGTTTTATGTGATGCCGCTGTCGTTGATTCGGTAATTACAGATTTGTTCGGCGAAAGACTAATGTTTGCAACCACTGAACCTGATATTAACGGGAAGGTTCTTAATGTCTATAAAATTATAAATGGCAAGTTTGAGTTAAGCGATACTTACCATTTTGACGAAAATATTGCCCGAATGGCTGGTAACTTTTTCTCGCACAAAGAAAAAGTTTACCGGCCCACCCAAGAGTGTAACACACAATATGGCCACGCAGTTACGCTTCAAGAAGTAAGTGATGGCGAACAATTCACGTTCCTTGAAAAGAGACGAATCTATTCGGTTCATCCCAAACTTACAATAGGGTGCCATACATTCAACATCTATAATGGTGTTATCGTTACCGACGCACTGGGATTTGACCGACCCTGGATTAGAAAGTTACTTAGATTTATAGGAATTAAAATTGCAATATAAAATAGCTATGACAACAGAAGATAAAATTAAGTCTATTATATCAAAGGCACTTGCTATTGATATTTCTGAAGTCACCTTGGAACTATCAACCGGTGATATCCAGCAATGGGACTCTGTGGGAAATCTTAATGTAATCGAAATGATTCAAACTGAATTTAACATCGAGATTCCATTTGATGATTTGTTTGAATTGACATCAGTTCAAGATTATATTAATGAGGTCAAGAAACTTACACATGAATAACCTACCATATTCTCATAGTTATTTACTCGAACGAGTCTTCAACCACTCAAGACTTAATCCTGCCAAAACCGCAATAATCAACGGAGAACAAGAAGTCACCTACGGAGAGCTTCAGAAGCGCACATTATCGGATACTGAGTATCTTATGCAACTTAATGCGCGCATTGGCGACAAAATTGTTATTTACGCACAAAAAAGCATAAATTTTATGTCGCTATATTTAGCAGCCCATCTATTAGGCGTAACGACTATAGTCGTAGGTAAGAACTATGAAGACGAAAAAATCAACTATATAATCAAGAGCACCACACCTAAAATAATAATCACAAATTCAGATGAACGGCAGAGTTATGAAATAACCCCTAACTGGCATGACACACATAGCGTTAATGCGAGTTCTACGGGAGACATCACGCCAGACATGACGGCCGATATAATGTTTACAAGTGGATCAACTGGGCGTCCCAAAGGAGTGTGTTTGTCTCACAAGAACATCACAGCCTCTATTAAACAAATCAACGGTGTAATCAAGACAGATGCATGTGACGTTGAACTTTTGGCTCTACCGATTCATCACTCATTCGGCTTGGGGCGTATGCGATGCGTCCTTAGTGCTGGTGGAACACTTGTTTTAATAGAGAACTTTTCAAACGTGAAACGTTTTTTCAGTTTCATCGACAAGTACAAGGTTACTGGTTTTGGTATGGTTCCAGCTGCTTGGGCATATATTAACCGCTTCAGTAAAAATTATATAGCAAAATTTGCCAATCAGTTAAAATACATAGAAATTGGAAGTGCTCCGATGCCTTTATCGGACAAACTAAATTTAATTGAGTACCTACCAAGCACTAAAATTTTTATGCATTTTGGATTAACCGAAGCATCTCGCTCATTTTTCACCGAATTTCATGAAATGAAGGATCATTTGGATAGCATAGGCTATCCGTGTAATGGGATTGATATTCAAATAAGGAAACAGGGCGGGACAGAATGTAGAGATGGCGAAGCAGGTGAAATATGCATCAAAGGAGAACATGTTACCAAGTCTTATTTAGCTCCAGAAGACAATATAACTGCATTTTATGGTGAATATTTCAGAAGCGGGGATATTGGCATTAAGAAAAACGGTCTCTATTACCTAATAGGCCGAGAAAAGGAAGTTATTAACATTGGAGGGAAAAAAATAAGCCCCCTAGAGGTTGAAGATGCTGCCAAGAAATGTGGTATTAAGGAGTGTGCCTGCATTCCCATCAAAGATCCTGATGGGATTTTGGGAGAAGTTCCCAAACTATTTATCGTAAAAGATCCTGTATCCAAAGATATTTCATTCGATGAATTGGTAGAGCGATTGAAACAGTATCTTGAAACATTTAAGATTCCGAAAGAATACGAATGGATAGATAAGATACCTAAAACCGAATCCGGTAAAATACAACGCTTATTATTAAGAGGAAATGAGGGTGTTGCATGTAATAACGTCGATGGTGACAGCTGGTGCTGAGCACTTGCTGGTGGATCTGTTGCCGGCTCTGAGGGACCAGGGCAACGAGGTGGAGTTGGCGGTGTTTGACGGGACGGATTTTCCGTTTCTGCGTGAGATTAAGGAGCGTGGTATAACTGTTCACTCTTTTGGGCTGAATCACAATGTGTATTCACCCAAGAACATCATTAAGTTAGTCCCGTTCATGAAACGATATGACATAGTGCATACGCATAATACCGCACCGCAGCTATTTGCGGCGATAGCCAAGACGGTATCGCTGAGTGGAGCTAAACTTGTCAGTACTGAGCATAGCACAAACAACCGCCGGCGTGGCAAGTGGTACTTCAAGCCCGTGGACCGCTGGATGTATGGCCGCTATGCCGGAATTATCTGCATCAGCGACCAGGCGGCGAGCAATCTGGTGGCTCACATTGGCAAGGGCTTCAATGTATGCACAATCTTCAACGGAGTGGATACATCGCGGTTCGTGGCTCCTGTGAGGGAAATAGGACCCAGCCGTGGGATAGTTGTGACAATGGTAGCACGATTTGTGGAAGCGAAAGATCAGGACACGCTGGTGCGCGCCATTGCGGAATTGCCCGCGACCTACAGGCTACAGCTTGTGGGCGACGGTGAACGGAGGAGCGAGGTAGAGGCGCTCGTGCAGACTCTGGGGATTGGCGACCGGGTGAACTTTATGGGCATCAGAAGCGATATTCCTGATATCTTGCGTGATAGCGACATTGTGGTGATGTCGAGCCACTGGGAAGGTCTGTCGCTGTCGAACATCGAGGGGATGGCGAGCGGGCGTCCGTTCGTGGCGAGCGACGTGGACGGGCTGCGTGAAGTAACCGACGGTTACGGGCTTCTGTTCCCGCATGGTGACGCAAATGCGCTTGCCGACGTACTGCGCAGTCTGGCGGAGGACAAGGACTTGTACCGGAAGACGGCGGAACGGTGTCAAGAGAGGGCACTTCAATTCGACATCTCAGTGATGGCGGCAAAATATAACGAACTTTACAAACGAGTAACCGGGAATTTGAGAAATGAAGCATAACGCGAAGAACATACTGCACGTAGTAAACATCTACTTTGTGATACCATATTTCCTCGGTAATCAATTGGATTATTTCAAGCAGAAGGGGTACCGCGAGCACGTAATATGCAGCCCGTCGGGGGAGTTGGCCGGTTATGCCCGGAAGCATGGCTTTGAGTATGAAGAAGTGCCGATTAACCGCTCCATTTCACTACTCGAGGACCTGAAAGCACTGTGGCGAACTATTCGCTATATCCGCCGTAAAGAGATAGGGATTGTGACCGGTCACACACCAAAAGGTGGAATAATAGCCATGACCGCGGCGTGGCTGTGCCGCGTGCCTAAGCGCATCTACTTTCGCCACGGGTTGGTGTATGAGACCCAACATGGGCTGAAGCGCAAACTGCTGATAACCATCGACCGCATTGCATCGGCTTTTGCCACGCAGATAGTGTGCGTGAGCGAAAGCGTGCGTCGGCGCAGCATTGAAGACCGCCTGGGAGCAGCGAGCAAACAACTGATTCTGAATCAAGGCAGTTGCACAGGCATTGACACCGTCCGATTTGACACAGGCGGCATCGACGGGCAACGATTGAATAAACTGAGAGAGCGACTGGGACTTAGCCGTGACGACATGGTGGTGGGCTTTACGGGCCGACTGGTACGCGACAAGGGCATCATGGAACTTGTGGAGGCGTTTAAAGCGCTGAAAGCTGATGTACCACGCCTTAAGTTGCTTCTTGTGGGTATGTTTGAGCAACGGGATGCACTGCCAGGCGACTTAGTGAAACAGATAAGCGATGACGCAGATATAATACACACCGGATATGTGGACTACAACGAGATCGAATACTACTACTCGCTGATGGACATCTATGTGCTGCCAAGCTACAGAGAGGGGTTCCCTGTATCGGTTATAGAAGCTGCAGCTATGGGGTTGCCGGTAGTAACCACCAAGGCCACAGGTTGCATCGACTCGATTATTGACGGGGAGACCGGTCTTTTTGTTGACCACACAGCTCAGAGCCTTTCCAATGCCATCAAGAGATTACTGCAAGACTCAGCATTAAGAGAGAAGCTGGGCAGGCAAGCACGAGAAAATGCGCGCAAGAACTTTGATGAGCGCACTGTGTGGCAATACATTGAGAAATTATATAATAATTAGACGGCGACATGAGAATACTTATTACCGGTGTTCATGGCTTTGTGGGCACAAACCTGGTGAAAGAGTTTAAGTCCGACAACGAGATTTACGGCCTTGATATTGTGAGCCCGGACAAAGAGGGCGTGGTGAAGACCCTAAGTTGGGATGACCTTGCCATGGGCCAAGTGCCAGAAGTGGATGCCATAATTCACTTGGCCGGGAAAGCGCACGACACTAAGAACAGAAGCGCGGCCGACACATATTTCGCTATAAATACAGAGCTTACCAAAAAGATTTTCGACTACTTTCTTGCCTCAGGTGCCAAAAAATTCATATTTTTTAGTTCGGTAAAAGCTGCAGCCGACAGCGTCCCTGACGGGACCACACTGACCGAGGATGTCGTTCCCACTCCAATAGGCCCGTATGGAGAGAGTAAAATCCGAGCAGAGGAATACATCCGCGAAAAGTTTGATTTTGCCGACAATAGTTCTGACAAACAGGTGTATATACTGCGTCCTTGCATGATACACGGTCCCGGCAACAAGGGGAACCTGAATCTGCTCTACAGTGTGATTGCTAAGGGAGTACCCTACCCTCTTGGAGCTTATGACAACCTTCGCACATTCACATCGATTGACAACCTAAAATTCATCATCCGTAATTTGCTCACAAGCAGCGAAGTTGCCAGTGGCATATACCACATTGCCGATGACGACGCTCTATCGACTAAAGAGCTGGTACATGCCATAGGCGAAGGTATCGGGAAGAAAGCCATGATATGGTCAGTGCCCAAGTGGATAATAAACTGCGTGGCCGTTGTAGGCGACAAGATACACTTGCCACTGAATAGCGAGCGCCTTCGCAAGCTCACTGAGAATTATGTGGTGACAAACAACAAGATAAAGCAAGCCCTTGGTGTGGAACATTTGCCGGTGAAAGCAGCCGAGGGCATACGCCGCACAATTGAAAGTTTTAAGAATCAAGAAAACAAGTAATGAACGCATTAACCGATAGTCCGCTGATTTACGCGGTGATATTTGTGATTCTGCTGGCGGCAGAATTGCTCTACTTTAAGATAGCCGACCGCTACAACATCATAGACCGCCCCAACGAGCGGAGCAGTCACGACCGCATAACGCTACGCGGCGGAGGTGTGGTGATATTCGCCGGAGCATGGATATGGGCCGCATTCTACGGGATAAAAGGTCACGAGGTGTTTCTGGCGGCACTCACGCTGATAGCGACGGTGAGTTTCCTTGACGACATAGGCGAGGTGAGATATCGCCTTCGGCTGTTTCTTCACCTGTGCGCTATGCTGATGTTGTTCTGGACGTGGGGGTTCCTGACGGTGGACAACTGGACGCAACTACTTGTGGGCGTGATAGTTGCAGCCGGAATTATCAATGCGTTCAATTTCATGGATGGCATTAACGGAATTACCGGGGCATATAGTCTGTCGGTACTGTTGCCACTATATTTGCTTAATGAGCGAATACAATTCGTCCCCGACTCGCTGATATACGTTACGGCGATAGCGGTGGTGGTGTTCCTGATATTCAACTTTCGGAAGCGGGCTCGCTGCTTCTGCGGTGACGTGGGAGCCGTGAGCATCGCGTTCATACTGGTGTATCTGATAGGTTCGCTGATAGTGAGGACCGGAGACCTTAGTTACATAGTGTTGCTGGCAGTGTATGGAGTGGACACGGTGCTGACCATAATCCACCGCCTGGCCCTGCACGAATTCATCTTCTATCCCCACCGCAAGCATGCCTATCAGTTGATGGCCAACGAACTGAAGATACCGCATCTGGTAGTATCCACGTTCTACATGGTTCTGCAACTTATCATTTCACTCGTTCTGGTGTATCTGCCCACAAGACATTACTACTATGCAGCAATAGTGGTGCTGTTGCTGGGAGTTGCCTACCTGATGTTCATGAAGAAGTATTACCACCTGCACGAAGAGTACCTGAAGAGTTTGGAAGAGAAGCAGAACGTGGAAGAAAAATAAATAAACAATCATACAAGATATTTATGGGTAATTTCGTAGTATCATTAGATTTTGAGTTGATATGGGGCGTTATCGATCTCCCTATGCTTGAAGGCTATAAGGGCAACGTGCGCGGCGTTCAGCAAGCCATTCCTCGGCTGCTTGAACTCACTGACCGCTATGGCATTAAACTAACATTTGGCGTAGTGGGATTTCTGTTATTCAAGAACCGGAAAGAATTAGAGCCATATCTTCCGGAACTCAGGCCAAGTTACCTCAAGCCCAACATATCTCCATACACTTATATGAAAAATACCGATGTGGATAATGAGTGCCACTTTGCCCCAGACTTAGTGGCAATGATAAAGCAGCATCCACAGCATGAATTGGCCACACACACATTCTGCCACTACTATTGCATGGAAGCCGGCCAGACAATTGAAGAATTTGAGGCTGACCTGAAATGTGCGCTGAAGATTGCACAAGAAAAAGGTATAGACTTGAAATCGCTAATATTCCCACGTAACCAATGCAAGGCAGAATATCTGAAAATTTGCAAAGGGCTAGGGTTTACAAGTTACCGAGGTAACGAGAAAAATATGCTACACTCTGAGAACTACGAAAATGTGCCCGAGATATTAAAGCGTATGCTCCGCCTGATTGACACATATTTGCCCATAACCGGCAGCAACAGCAACACGGTGGAAGAAATGGAGAGCGACGTGATAGCCAACATACGCGCAAGCCGATTTTTCAGACCGTATTCCAATACGCTGAGAATTATAGAACCTCTGAAAATGCGGCGCATACTGAAAGAAATGACAAAAGCTGCGAAAAAGGGGAATACATATCACCTGTGGTGGCATCCTCACAATGTGGGGATTAACCAAGAAGAGAACTTTGCTCAAATTGAATCAATATTCCGTCATTATAAACGACTGAACGAAGAATATGGTTTTGAGAGCAAGACAATGAATGAATTAGCAAATGAGTTGAAAGGCAATGGATAAAAAGCGTATAATCCTTCTGTGCGATAGCAGCGAACTAAGCGAAGTAGTGTATAACTACATCGACGAGCTATACGGAATAGATTATGTAATCGTGGACAATGCCGTAAGTAAAAGTACGATGATAAAACGAAGAGCGAAAAAACTGGGTTGGCTCAAGGTTATAGGCCAGTTACTTTTCATTCTACTTGTTTCAAAGCCTTTATCACTATGTTCGCGAGGTAGGATCCAACAAATACTAAGCGAAAACGGGCTAAGCAATAAGCCCATACCCGAAGAGAAGCGAATGTGCGGCTATTCTATCAACGACGAACAAGTCATACAAAAATTAAAAGAACTCAACCCCGACCTGATATTAGTGAACGGGACCAGAATAATCTCAAAGAAAGTGCTTCAAAGCGTGACTTGCAGTTTTATAAACATGCACGTTGGAATCACTCCTAAATACAGAGGCGTTCATGGAATGTACTGGGCGCTTGTAAACAGAGATTATGAAAACTGTGGAGTTACAGTTCATTACATTGATGAGCATATTGATACCGGAGATGTAATATACCAAGCTACGGTCACCGGAACGCCCAAAGATAATTTCTGCACATATCCATACTTACAAGTATGCGAAGGTGCCCGCTTGTTTGCCAAAGCGATAGAGGACTATTTCAGCGGGAGAATCAAAACCATTGACGGTACCGCGGAAAGTCACCTATGGTCACACCCCACTCTTTGGCAATATCTTCGTTTCAGAATCGGCAGAGGCGTGAAATAGAAATTCACGAGGCTCAAGATATAAGGAGGGTGTGTCATAATTCTGGCGCACCCTTTTGTTGTAACATGTTGTAAAACATA
>CALAVE010000079.1 GCA_937892215.1 uncultured Porphyromonadaceae bacterium | reverse complement strand
CCGAGGTACAATGGCGGTACAAAATTACTCTAAAAGGGGCAAACGCGCAATAGGCGAAGAATAAGGTTAGTTAAGCGGAGTTAATTGTGTAACAGCGTTTTACACGCATCGATTTAAGGTTTGTTTCGGTCTGTTTAGACCTAATTTAATCGGTGAAGAATTCATGAGGAACGAAAAGCGTGAAAAGTTTGTAGATTAGAAAAAAAGTTGTACCTTTGTGGCGTGAAACATGATGGGGCATTAGCTCATCTGGTAGAGCGCAACACTGGCAGTGTTGAGGTAATCGGTTCGAGTCCGATATGTTCCACAAGTGTGATGGTTGCCGGCAAGATGCTACTTGTCGGTGACTTTTTTTGTGATGAAGATGATGTGCTTGGCAGAGGCGAGCGTGGTGGCGAAGAGGTAGGTGTCGCCACCGTCTCGGAGTCGCAGTCGCATGGCGAGTTCGGAGGCTTTGAGTGGGAAGTTGCGGCAGGCGATGTTGGCGCAGGCGATGCCAGCGAGCGATTCCTTGAGTTGCTTCTTGTTCATGGATGTGGTGGCTATGACGCGGAACTTGCGTCCCGGGAAATCGGGGATAAGGTTGTGTGCGACGAACAGGTGGCTGTGCTGACTGATGGGAGACGCCATGAAGCGGTGTGCTATGCGGCTGAAGCAGCCCGCTTTCATGATGGAGGCGTTAGGTTCATAGAGAAATGCGGCGGAATCAGGGTTCTCGTCCCAAACGGCGGCAGGTTGCGGCGGGTCGTCGGCTGAGAAGGAGAAACGCTCGGAGTCGTTGATGCAGACGGTGAGCAGAGGAGAAACATTCTGAGGTTCGATAACGGCCAGAATTTCCTTACACTCGTTACCGGTGCTGACGATGTGCAACTGTGTGAGGTGTGGCAGCGCAGATGCGATGGCGGCGAGGTCGAGCATTGGAGAGAGTTTGGCGATGATGCGGTGCGACTTGGTGAGGAGGATGGGGATAAGAGTGGTGATGTCGGGGTCGCAATCGGAGATGGCAAACACGCGCGAGCCGTTGAGGTCTCGGCGAGCAGGGTCGATGAAGACGGTGTGGGTGATCGGCATTGAGCGTGCGAACTCTACGGCATCGGAGCAATGCACGGTGTCGTTGCCCAGGCCGAGAAGCGGGAAGTTGTGAGAGGCAATGCGGCAAAGTTCAGGGTTTCGCTCGACGTAGGTCGCACGGACGGCATTACGAGCCATGAAAGAGAAGTCCACTCCGAAACCGCCAGTGAGGTCGGCGAATGAATCCCCCACGACGAGACCGGCTTTGTAAGCGGCGGTGAACTGCGAAGAGCATTGCTCCATGGAAATGTGCGGCGGATAGATGATGCCTTGAGTGGCATGCCAAAGCGGCAACTTCTTCTGTGCCACGCGGCGGCCTTGAATCTGGTTGATGGCAAAGTTTAGGTCGATAGACGGTGAGTTTGCTGCCTTGAGCGCCAAAGCGGCGGGTAGTCCGTTCTCGTTGTCGCGAATGAACCGCAAAGTGTCTTGTATGTCCTTGTCCGGCCGGATGAAATGCTGCATGGTGAATGCAAAGTTATGGAAAAACAGTGATAGCGGCAAATTTTAGTGGGGCAGTGACGCGCTCATACATTGTGCGGCGTCAGAGTGAAACAAGGGGGAGGAAGAGAAAAGGAGCGGCAACCGAGATGAATTGCCACTCCTTGTGATTTAGTGATGAGCAATGAGACTTGCTCTTAACCCGAATTGGGTTTATGTGCTTTGAGAGAATTATTTTGCGTTTTCTGCTTTCTCCTGGAGACCGATGGTCTCGAGTTCGAAAATAAGAGTCTCGCCCGGCTCAATCTTAGGAGCGCTACCTTCGTCACCGTAGGCGAGGTCGGCAGGAATGATGCACTTAACCTTCATACCCGGTTTCATCTGGAGCAGCATGTCCTGGAAGCCAAGGATGACAGCCTGAGTGCTCATGGGAACCACTCGGTCGCCCGACTCGTCGAATACGGAGCCGTCGATGTGCATGCCCTTGTACTTGGTGTTGATGATCTGGTTAGGCTTGAAGTTCTCGCCCTGACCTTCGGTGATTACCTGATAGTAAACGCCGGCGGGAGTCTTGAGGTATTTCTCTTTCTGAGTCTGCTTCTTGATGAATTCTTCACCAGCCTTGAGGTTAGCCTGCAGTTTGGGGTCGTTCTTCTTAGCCTCTTTCATAGCGCGGTCCATGAGAGAAGATACTTCGCTCTGGAGCGTCATGAGGTTAGCCTGATCCACTACAGAGTCGGTAAGGAAAGCAGCCTTGAAAGCCTTGATGAATTTAGCCTTGTCGAGTTGCATACCCTGCTCTTTCATGCTGTGGAACATGTTCATGAGTTGCATACCCATCTGCACACCATTGATATACTCAGTCTTATCTTCGTTGAGCGAAAGGATGAGTTCCAAGCCCTTAACGAAGTCGGCCTTGCTGGTGAAAGTGGAGTCCATAGCGATTTGGCTCTTAACACCGTTTCCATAGAGGTTACCCAGTGCAACTGCGGCCGAGTCGGCCAGCGGAGTGGTTTTGTTAGCGTTTTTCTCGTTGCAACTTGTTGCTACGCCCAGTAGGAGGGCAATCAGCAATACTGAAAAAATCTTTTTCATTTTTTTTGGATTGATTATATGTTTTCGTTTAAGTTATAATAGTCGGTCAGTGTTTTTCGACTTTAAGCAACTGAACGTCGAAGATGAGCGTGGAGTGCGGCCTGATGGGGCCGGTTCCCTGGCTGCCGTAAGCGAGGTCGCTGGGGATAAAGAGCCTCCAAGCGGCGCCTTCCTGCATGAGTTGAAGCGCCTCGGTCCACCCTGCGATTACCTGTCCTACGCCGAAAGTGGCTGGTTCGCCCCGCTCGATGGAACTGTCGAAAACGGTACCGTCGATGAGCCTGCCGGTGTAGTGCACGGTAACCGCGTCGTTCTTGCCGGGCTTAGGGCCATTACCTTCCTTGATGACGAGATATTGGAGACCGCTTGCGGTGACTTTTACGCCATCTTGCTTAGCGTTTTCCTCGAGGAAACGTTTTCCTGCGGAGATGTTCTCTTCGTTAATTTTCCGGTCGAGTTCGGTGAAATAGTCGGTAACCACTTTTCGAGCCTCGTCGTAGGTGATTTTAGTTTCGCCGCCAGTCATTGCGGCTTGCAGAGCCTGTGCGAAATCGTCGGTATTAATTTCCTTGATACCCGAAGAAAGGAAATTCTGTCCCATGCTGAGGCCTAATGCGTAACTGAGTTTATCCATTTTGTTGTGAAACTTTAGTCGTGAGTTATAAAAACGATGCAAAGTTAAAATTAATTATAAATACACTTGCTATAAATTGGATAAAAAATTCTAAATTTGTGAGTAAATAAGAGATGTTAAAAACTAAAAGAACTGATAAAATGAAAAAAATAGTGGTATCGACAGGAGCCGGAGTGAGTGCGGAGAGCGGAATGCCAACGTACAGAGATGCCGGAGGTTTGTGGGAGAACTACCCTGTGATGGAGGTTGCGAGTGATACGGGTTTTGCTCGAAATCCGGAACTGATTCACAGATTCTACAACAATATGCGCAAGAAACTCACCGAGCAGATAAAGCCCAATGCGGCTCATCTGGGGCTGGCGGCTCTGGAGTCCGACTACGATGTGCGCATAATCACGCAGAATGTGGATAACCTGCATGAGCGCGCCGGTTCGACGAAAGTGCTTCACCTGCACGGCGAACTGATGAAGGTGCGTTCGGTGAATCATCCAGAGAGAGTTTACGAGTTGCCGTGCGACGAGCTGACCGACAAGGGGCTTGAGACATCGATACGGACCAGGGATCAGTACGGAGACGGCGTGCGTCCGCACATAGTGTTCTTCGGAGAGGCGGTGCCCAACTTTGAGCAAGCCGCATTGCTGGCCAGAGAGGCAGATGTGTTTGTGATAATAGGCACGTCGCTTGTGGTGTATCCGGCGGCAGGTCTGCTGAGTTATGTTCGCAGTGGAGTTCCGGTGTATTACATAGACCCGAAGCCGGTGGCAGTTCCGAGTTTTGTGAATGTGATAGCCGAGCCGGCAACGCGAGGCGTGGCAGAACTGGCGCGCCAACTTAGAGGAATGTAAGTCTGAGACGAGAGGACGGTTAAGATGGCAGGGAAGAGACAGAGCGACAATTTCATGGAGGGCCTTAACCCCCAGCAACTGGCCGCGGCAACGGCCGAGGACCGTCATGTGCTGGTGCTGGCCGGAGCCGGCACGGGCAAGACACGGACCATAATAGCACGAGCGCATCACCTGATAGACAGCGGAGTGCCAGCACACAGGATATTGCTGCTATCGTTCACGAGAAAGGCGGCTCGCGAGATAGCCGAGCGCGTGAAACTGTCGTTTCCGGCCCGCGAGTCGGAGGGGCTTCAGGGGCAGACGTTCCATTCGTGGTGCCTGAGCCTGATAAAAGGTTATCCGAAAGTGTTCTCTCACGCCGAGCACACAATCCTTGATGAGGAGGACCGCGAGAGTTGCTTCAAACTGCTATGCGGCAAGAACTTCAAGACCAAAGAGGGGAAAAGCGTGAGTGCCAAGGCCGTGGCCGAAGTGTATTCGTATGCGATGAACGCCCAGTGCAGTCTGAGCGATGCGATGCGCGTGAAACTCTACGACAACGCTCCTGCCGATGACCCAGAGGTGGCCGATGCGATAAATAAGAACCGCGAGGCATTTGCCGAGATAATAAAGAAATACTTTGAATACAAGAACCAGCGGCATTACCTGGACTATGATGACCTGCTGGACGTGGTGGCCAAGAGCCTGAGCGCAAATCGTGCCGCCCGAGACTTTATAGGCAGCAGGTACGACCATATCCTGGTGGATGAGATGCAGGATACAAATCCGCTGCAATACAAGGTGCTGAGCGCATTTCAGGAAAAGAGCCATCTGTTCTGTGTAGGAGACGACGCTCAGTCGATATACGGATTCAGGGGCGCTGATTTCAAGACCATACACGATTTCGCGCGCAAAGTGCCCGGCAGCCGTACCTATCCGCTAACGCTGAACTACCGCTCCACTCAGGAGATACTGGACGTGGCCAACTGGCTGCTGGACGGTTCGCCGCTGGGCTACGACAAGCACCTGACCGCAGTGCGAGGGCACGGAACGAAGCCGGAAGTTTTCCACTGGGAAGACGAGTGGGCGGAGGCCGATGAGGTGACCGACAGGATACTGAAGGCCGTGACCGAGGGCGACGCACAGTGGGGAGATAACATGGTGCTGTCGCGCTCGGTGTGGGGGTTACGTAAGATAGAGGTGGCGTGCATGGAGAAAGAGATACCGTATGTGGTATATGGCGGAACGGGGCTGATGCAGTCGAAGCACGTTCGCGACGTAGCCTCGACGCTGAGGATAATCTCGAACTTCCATGATGAGTTGGCGTGGATGCGATACCTGAAACTGTGGAAAGGCGTGGGCGACGTGACGGCATCGAAGATAGTGTCGGAGGTGATAGTGAGCGATAGTCTGAGCGAAAGCCTTCAGAAACTGAGCGCGATGAAGTTGCAGAAAGAGATATCGGCGACTCTGGTGAGCATAAGTTGCATGCAACTGACTCCGACTAACGCGATAGAAACCGCGCTGCAGACGATGGACGCGCGACTGCAAGAACTCTACAAAGAAGAGTGGGACTGGCGCAAGCGCGACTTTGACGTGCTGAAAGAAGTGGCGATGAACTCACAGAGCGTGAGTGAGTTTGTGAGTGAGTATGTGCTTGACCCGAAACTGGAAATCACACTGAAATCGGCCGGTAGCGAAGAGGACCGCGTGATACTGACCACAATCCACTCGGCCAAAGGCCTGGAGGCGACAAACTGCCACATAGTGAACGCGTCGGCGTACTCATATCCCACGAGCCGCGCCGTTCAGAACGGAGAAGACGCGATAGAGGAAGAGCGGCGGTGTCTGTACGTGGCGATGACACGAGCCAAAGACACGCTAACGATATATCGCGGCATAGACTCGATACACGAGGCACATGGCGGAAACGAATACTATTTCCTTAACGATATACCAAAAGAACTGACGAACTGGATAGTGCCACAAGACTATGTGGACTATGAGGATGAAACAGATTACGACGGCGATGCCTACTCAGACCTGCTGGGGTCAACGTTCAACTTTAACTGACGCAAGGGAGAAAAGGCCGGAGAACAGGTGTGGTGCTGTCATAGCGAGATGGGAATGTCGCGTTCCAGGCTCTGCTCGAGCGAGATTAGCGTTTCGGTGGCAGCGACGCCAGAGATGTGCTGAATCTTGCCGTTGAGAAGTTCCATGAGGTGGACATTGTCGCGAGCGTAGAGTTTGATGAGCATGGTGTACGGTCCGGTGGTGAAGTGGCACTCCACGACCTCCGGAATCTTCACGAGCGCGTCCACCACGTCGCGATACATGGAGCCACGCTCAAGTTTGAGCCCGATATAAGTGCAAGCGCCGTAGCCCAGAGTCTTAGGGTTAACGTTGTAGCCCGAACCGGTGATTACACCGGTGTCGATCATGCGCTGAATGCGCTGGTGAACGGCCGCCCTTGATACGCCACACACGGCGGCGATGTCCTTGGAGGGGATACGGGCATTTTTCATGATTATTTCCAGAATCTTTTTGTCGAGCGAGTCAATCGTAATCATAGCGGTATGGGTTTGTTCAGAAATGGAATTGCCAGGAGAAGATGTAATAGATAGTGGCTATGGCCACGATTACCGCCACAATCAGAAGGATAATGTTCCCGATGTTACGGCCAGGTTTCTCGGTGGCGGTTTCGATGGCCTGCTGGTCCAGGTCATCGTCGGGTGCTGGGGCGGTTGCAACCACCTCTCTTGCTCTTTCCAAATCGGCTTTGTGAACGAAGAGTTTTACGGGCTCGTTAAGGAACGAGTACTTGGCGTACTCGCCAGTCAGCGCACATTCGATGCCGGCTTCCTGGAGCATGGATTTTACGAGGTTAGCCTCAAAGTCGGTGCTGTATTCATTGAAAAGCACCATTCGAGCCGGATTTATGTCAGAAAAATTCTCCATAGTGATGAAAAAAATAGATATGGAACGATAATATAGAGGCAAAGATAAGAGTTTATAGGTAAAAAAAGGAATAAAAATTGCAGAATTTCAACAAAAAAACATTAATTTTGCACGTCCAAAATGGGCGGAAAGACGAGAATATTAAAAACGAATAACATATTTTCTTAAAAATGGCAAAGAAACAAAAAGGAAGCGTACGCACTTCATTAGAGGAGTTTAACGAGTCTCTGTCGTCGATAGAGCAGAAGATTGAAGGAAACAAGAAACTTATTTATTGGCCACTGGCGATAATACTGGTGATATTGCTGATAGCCGTGGCCTACATCTATGGTTTCCGTAACCCTAACCTGAAGCATGCAACCGAGGATATATCCAAGGCCGATATGGAGCTAATGTTCAACGGCAACGACTCCCTGGCACTGCAGAGTTACCAGAACGTGGCCAACAAATACAGCAACAAGCCCGCGAACCGCGCCAACCTGAACGCAGCAATCCTGCTGTACCAGAAGGGTAAGTATGAGGAGGCCGTGAAGTATCTGAACAACTTTGATCCGAAAGGCAACATAGTGGGTCCGGCATCGCAGTCGCTGCTTGGAGACTGCTACGTGAACCTGAAGCAACTGGATAAGGCCGTGGCCGCATTTGACAAGGCGATATCCCTGTCGGGCGACAATGCCGACTACACGCCGCTGTTCATTCTGAAGAAGGCAGTGGTGCTGCACGAGCAGAAGCAGTACTCGCAGGAAGCAGCGTTGTATCAGGGCCTGAAGGACAAATATCCGGCATACGCCGCTCAGCACGGAATAGACAAATACATAGAGCGTGCCAAGGTACTTGCGGGAGAGAAATAAAAATGTTGGGCTAAAAAAGAGAGCAACAAACGATGAAATAGAGAATAGTTGGGCAGGTGATAATGTCCAACTATTTTTTTGCATAACAGGTTAATTATTACTATATTTGCGATATAAATCGAGAACAAAATAAAAACAGAAGACATGGAAGCAAGATTCAAGAGAATACTACTGAAACTGAGCGGCGAATCGCTCATGGGCGCACAAGGTCACGGAATAGACACACAACGCGTGAACGAATACGCGAGCCAGATAAAAGAGATAGTGGAGGCCGGCGTGCAGGTGGGCATAGTGATAGGCGGCGGTAACATATTCCGCGGCTTGAAGGGTGCCACGCAGGGATTTGACAGAGTTAAGGGCGACCAGATGGGTATGCTTGCCACTGTAATCAACTCGCTGGCGTTGTCGTCGGCACTGACCGCAGCGGGACAGCCTTCGGTGGTACTTACCGCAATAAACATGTTCCCGATAGGCGAGCAGTACAGCAAGTGGCGCGCCATAGAAGCGATGGAGCAAGGGAAGGTGGCGATAATGTCGTGTGGAACCGGAATGCCGTTCTTCACCACCGACACAGGGTCGTCGTTGCGCGGGATAGAGATAGAGGCCGACGTGATGCTGAAGGGCACCCGCGTGGACGGAGTTTACACAGCTGATCCCGAGAAAGACCCGACCGCGACCAAGTTTGACGAGATCACATTTGACGAGGTGTATCAGCGCGGCCTGAAGGTGATGGACATGACCGCCACGATAATGTGTAAGGAGAACAATCTGCCCATCTACGTGTTCAACATGGACGTTGTGGGCAACCTGCGCAAGGTGGTAGTGGATGGCGCTCCGATAGGAACGCTGGTTCACTAATTAAGCGCCGATAAGGGCTAACCCCGATACGTGTATCTTATGTAATGGAGAGCGCGCCGTGCTGGATGAGGTAACAGACGGTGAGCACAGCCGCCACGGCTATGACGGCCAGGCAGCACCAGTGCCTGAACAGAGACTTCCAGGGGGCATCCTTGGCACGAAGAATCACATCCACGGCGATGACCGTGAACAATGGGGCGAACGGGAGCACATAGCGGCTCACCGTGCCGGCGGTGAGGAAAGCGATGATGACGTAACTCAATGCAGGCCACAGGGCCAGCCATCCGAGAGAGAACTGTCTGCGCCATGAGAGGAAAATGCAATGGAACACAGCCACGGCCCCAACCGCGTACCACACGACGTTGGCCCGCGGGAGAATGCTGCTGAAAATGGCCTGTTCGTTACCTATCCACGGGAACGGGATGAAGAACTGCACCGCCATGGTGACCGGCAGCAGAAGTAGCCGGTGCCACATTGGAGCATAGAAATAGTCGCCAAGAAGACGCTTATAGATGTCCTGATTAGTTCCGTTGATGAACTGGTGGGCCATAACATCGCCGCCCTGAACGATTGCCGCATGGCTATAAGAAGCAGGGTTGCGCGCGAACAGGCTTGCCGTGACAAAGAAGACGAGCACCACCGCCGAGGAAACAAAGAAGAAAGCCTTTTCGCGTCGCCACCGGCGAGGAAGCGCCGCGAGGAAAATTGCCAGCAGGATGAAATACATCCACGTGGTGCGCATCACCGCCATTAGAGCGGCGCCCAGAATGAGCAGGGCAGCGTGGGTGCGGCTATGACTCTGGCGAGCGGAGCCGGAGCCAATCAGCGCATAAGCCGTGAGCGTGACCGAAAGATAGAGCAGAGGCTCCTTGAGCAGGCGAGTGCCGTAGAACACCCAGTGCATCTGCAAGACCATTAGCAGCGTGGTGAGCAGCGTGACAGTGCGGGCTTGCCTCGGTACGTGAGGAGTGACAACCTTGTGAGCGATGGCCACTGTGAGTACGATGGCTGAGAGAGTGGCGAAATAGTTGAGGACCATGGGCCAGATGAGGCTTGGTCCGGTAAGTTTCCAGATAAGCAGAATGATGAACGGGTAGCCCGGAAACTCCACCTTGGGCAGCGGCGCACTACCGTTGAGGTAGTGTAAGGCCCAATTGTAATACTTGTGGTCGTCGACGTTAAGAACCGGCTCACAGAGCGAGCCGCCTTGCCAAACGGAACACTCGGCCATACTGGCAAGGGTGAGCATCCACACGAAAGCGCCTACGGCTATAATGAGCGTGGCGAACGAAGGTTGCTTCACTGCGTGGCCTGCAATGAGAGAAGCCGCGACGGTGGATAAGAGGAAACCCAGAGAGAGGCTTAAGGCCTGGGAGAGGGGGAACAAAAAGGCCGCCAGAGCCAGTGTCAGCACCACTGAGGCACTGAGGGCGATGTAATAATTGCGGTTTGCGGCGACGTGTAACTGTTCCATGCTAATCGGTGGGTGGGGTAAATCAGAAATATTTGCAAAAGTAAGAACTTTTTCTTGAATAAGTTTCACCTTTTCGCTAACTTTGTTAAATCAAAAGATGTATTTTATTACAGGACACCTAAAAAGCAAATATTATGGAATGTGGACCTCAACAAGTGAATGTGGGACAGGTGATCAAGGATAGGTTACCTGAAAAGGCGAAGTACGTGCCGCGCTTCGCCGTGCGACTTGTGGAGCGCATCATCCACCAGCGCAGGCTCAACGAGATACTGGCCACGATATATCCTGCACAGGGCGTGGAGGCAGCGAGCAAGGCACTGGATGAGATGCGCATAAGCGTGAAGGTGTACGGCGAGGATAACATTCCGAGCGAGGGACGTTTCATATTCGTGTCGAACCATCCGCTGGGCGGCCTGGACGGACTTGTGCTGATTGCGTATCTGGGGCAGAGATACGGCGGAAACATAAGGTTCATAGTGAACGACCTGCTGATGGCGGTGGAGCCGTTGCGGAGCATATTTCTGCCGGTGAACAAGTACGGTGCGCAAAGGCGAGAGGTGGTGGAAGAGTTAGAGACGCAGTATGCCGGTGAGAACCAGATGATAACGTTCCCTGCCGGACTGTGTTCGCGCCGTACTGACACCGGCGAGATACAGGATCCCGAGTGGAAGAAGTTTGCCGTGACCCATGCGGTGCGTCACCGTCGCGACATAATTCCCATATACTTTGACGAGGTGAACTCCGGTCTGTTCTATACGGCGGCGCGGTGGCGTAAGAAACTCGGTTTCAAGTTCAACGCGGAGATGATATTGTTGCCTCACGAGATGATAAGGCGCGAGGGCGCCACGCTGCATTTCCACATAGGGAAACCGATACCGTATGCGACGCTCGACGTGAAGATGGCACGCGAGGAGACCGAGCGCGTCCGTGCCGCAGTGTATGCCCTTGGCCGCAATCACAAGCAATAACCCCATAATCATAAAAGATGAAGATACCGGCATTATTCAAGGAGTATATTTGGCTGATAGAGACGATAAACCGTAGCGGCAAGATTACGTTTGCCGAACTTAACGAGTTGTGGAAGAGCCGAGAAGAAAGTGGTGACGGAGAGTTTTCCCGGACTACGTTTAACCGGCACCGAGACGCGATTCTGGATATGTTCGGGATTATCATAGACTGCGACCGGCATGACGGAAACCGGTATTTCATATATAACAAAGAAGTGCTGAAGGAAGACAGCGTGCAGAACTGGCTGTTCTCGACGATGAGCGTGAGCAATATGCTGAACGAGAACTTGGCGTTGCACAACCGTATTCTGCTGGAGAGCATTCCATCGGGGAACGAGAAACTGCAGCAAATCATCAAGTCGATGCGCGAGAGCCGTCGTATCAGGATTACTTACCGCCGCTATGGAGCCGCCGCCGCGTACACGTTTGTGGTGTCGCCGTATTGTGTGAAACTGTTCCGCCGCCGGTGGTATTTGCTGGCGAAGAATGAAAATATGCGGCCGTACTATGGATATGGCGGAAAAGAAGAGTCTTTTGCCATCTTTTCGCTGGACCGGATGGAGAAAATAGAACTGATGGATGCGAAATTCGCGATAGAGCAGGAATTTGACGCAGCCGCGTTCTTTAATGAATGTTTCGGAGTGGTGATAGCCGACGGGAGCAAGCCGACGCGTATTGTGCTCAGAGCATACGGGAATGAACCGCACTATATGCGTGACTTGCCGCTTCACAATTCGCAGAAAGAGATACGGAAAACGGCGGAATACACCGACTTTGAGTTGATGATGCGCCCCACGCCCGACTTCCTGGGGTATGTGATGTCGAAAGGCGAGTGGCTGCAAATCATTTCGCCCGCAGTGCTTGCCGAGGAGGTGGTGAAGATGCATCAGAATGCTATTGAGAGGTACAAGAAAGGGTCGCGTGAAGAGAAAAAAGCACTTTTTTGAAAGAAATTCCATAATTTTTTTTGGATGTACCGCATTATGGTACAATGCCCAATTAATTTTGCATCGTAAACTTGAAGTTGAACGTTTAAAAGATTGAAGTTATGAAGGCAAAAAAGTTGTTTTTCAAAGAGTGTCACCTTGCAGGTCGTCAATATCACGATGCTGATGAGGTGTGGGAAGAATTGCATGTCGGAACACTGTTGGAATTGCGTCGCGACTTGGATAATCGCTATGATAAAAATGCAGTAGCAGTGATGTATCACCGTGGACTTGACGAGGGCACAGGTGCAAACGACGAATATCTGTTGGGCTATATCCCAAGCGGAGAAAACGAAACAATTGCACAATTGCTCGAAATGGGATGGGACGACATCTTTGAATGCCGCATCAGTAAGATTAACCCTGAGGCGCACTACGAGAATCAGATACGATTGACTATTCGAATCGTGCGTCATAATAACAAACAATAAGAGAAAAAGATGAAGACATTTATATTGATGTGGCGACCTGCCATATCTTCCTATAAAATGGAGGACCTCGAACACGAACTTCAGGAGTACCCCGATGTGTGGTACAACTGGAGTGTATGGGAGCATGAGAAAGCCCACGAAGAAGACCGTTTCTTCATGGTGCGTGTCGGTGAAGGCAAAACGGGTGTCGTGATGAGCGGTTATTTTTCTTCCGAACCATACGAAGATGAAGACTGGTCAGGTAAAGGACGACAGACTTTTTACATGGACATGCAGCCCGACTACATATTCCATCCAGAGAATACAGACATACTTACAACAGAGCAGCTGACAGCCGCCATTCCCGATTTTAACTGGACAGGTGGACACTCAGGACGTATGCTTACCAACGAACAGGCAGAGAAACTTGAAGACCTTTGGGAAGACTTCCTGTCCAAGCAAGACGAATACTTGTATAATGAAGACGAGCTGAAGGCTCGCCGCCAGGGGCCACTCACCATTGAGGAAGCCATCCGTATCGCCAATGAAGCACACTTCGGCGAGAAAGATTTGGATGGGAATCCTGTCATCCTTCATCCTCTCTTCGTGGGTCTGAAGGGACGCACCCGTGAGGAAATGATAGCAGGCTTCCTTCATGACGTTGTGGAAGACACCCGAGAAACCTTCACAGGCCTACTCATGAAAGGCGTTGACCGTCCTATCGTGGAAGCACTGAAGCTGCTTACTCATGAGAAAGGCATTGACTACTATGACTATGTACAGCGCATCATTGACAGTGGCAATCCCATCGCCATTCATGTGAAACAAGCCGATCTTCAGCACAATCTGGAGCGCGGACGTGCCGGTGGACACCTTAAGCCGGTAACCAAGCATGAAAAGGCATGGAATATGATTAAGGACATCAAATAGGAAAAGATATGGGAACTATCACCGTAACTGGCAGCGGCAGCATCCATGTGGTGCCTGACGTGACAAGAATAGAAACGAACATTACAGGTGTTTTCAAAACCTATGAGGAAGCATACACTCAGGCAAAAGAGAATAGCTTGTGGATGGTTAAGATATTGGAATACAACCACAAAAGTGGTAAGTTGGCCAAGACTACAAGCCTTGACATTACCGACCACACGGTACCTCAATATGATGAAGATGGCAACTACATTGAGTCCATCAAGCAAGGCTACGATATGGTACAGCGCATCAAGGTGGATATAGGCATCGACAATGTGTTGCTTAACAACCTCGTCCGTGGCATTGGCAAGTTTATCAAAGGTGCACAGATTAACATCGGCTACACCATTCAGGATCCTCGTCCGCATCAGTTGAAGATGCTGGAGCGTGCCATTCACGATGCTACAGAGAAGGCGAACATCATGGTCAAGGCAGCAGGCTGTAAACTGGGCGAGGTGTCGTCGATCAACTACTCGCACCACGATGTTCACATGTATGCCCAAGCTCGCAACATCCACTCCAATAAAGAGGCGATGGCGAGCAGTCCCGAAGCCCTTGATATCACTCCCGATGACCTTGTAATCTCGGACGAGGTAATGGTCATCTGGGACATTGAGCAAGCATAGCCTATGTCCATCGCCCCCTTCATTGGCATCAGTCGGCTGCGCATGAAAGTTGATGGGCGCGGTATAACGACTCTTGTGGCTTTCTATGGATGTCCACTACGTTGTCGCTATTGTCTCAACGCGCAGTGTTTCCATGAGGATGGCATCCGTTACCATCTGACTGCCGAAGATGTGATGAAGCAATTGCGCAAAGACGAACTGTACTTCATGGCTACGGGTGGAGGGGTCTGCTTCGGTGGAGGAGAACCACTGCTTCATGCCGATTTCATCCGCGAAGTGCTGGGGCTGGGTGCAGACAAGTGGCACACCACCATTGAGTCGTCGCTCAATGTGCCACGTTCGCAGTGGGAGCAACTGGTACCTTTTGTTCACGAATACATTGTGGACATCAAGGACATGCAGCCTAATACGTACCGGGCCTACACAGGGAAGGACAATAGCCTGGTGCTTGGCAACCTCCGTTGGTTGGCAGCACAGGGCAAAGCGGATAGTGTTGTTTGTCGAATACCGCTCATCCCTGATTTTAACGATAAGAAAGCACAGCAACGGAGCATGGACACTCTTCGTGACATGGGTTTCTCGCGCTTTGACGTATTCACTTACAAGACAGATATAAAGAAAGCAATATGACAGGAAAAGACATCTGCGAAGTGCTGAAGAGCATCCGCAAGAACATTGCCGAACTGAACGGCATAGAGTATGAACCACATGAGTGTGATCATGACGGACCTTGCAGTGGGACTTGTCCGAACTGCGATTTTGAGGCTGCAGACCTTATGAAGAAACTACGCCGCAAGGAAGCATGTGGCTCGCCCATCCGAATTGATGCTGAGAGCATAGAGAACTACGAAGACCTCGTTGCGGAAATCTATGGAATGGACCTCGCTGAAGAAGATGATGATATGATTATGGAGGGTAACATCATTCAGACACCTGGCATTCCTGCGCCACCAGAGCCATTATAATGGTTTTGATGCATTTTCCCGCCCTTGGAAGTGACAAAAGTCAACCTTAAACAACATTTTGCGCTTAAATGATTCATAAAAGGAAAGCTTTTTTGAAGAAAGTCGTAAAAAAAATCTGTATCTTTGCTTTTTGAAAAAGGCATAGTTATGGAAAATATAATACCTCCAGTGGAACTGACTCTGATAGAGCAAGAGTTGACGCAGGACCGTTTTCTGCGTCGCACGAACAAGGCCGGTAACGAGATATACGTGGTGGATGCCCATAACTCGCCCAACATCATGCGCGAGATAGGGCGACTGCGCGAGATATCGTTCCGAGCCGGCGGCGGTGGAACGGGCAAGGCCTGCGACATAGACGAGTTTGACCTGATGGAGCCGGCGTGCAAGCAACTTTTTGTGTGGAATCCGCAGGAGAAAGAGATAATAGGCGCTTACCGGTATATTGCCGGTAAGGATATCAGATACACTACTACAGGCGAGCCGCGGATAGCCACGGCGCATATGTTCCGCTTCTCGCAGGCGTTTCTGGAGCAGTATCTGCCCAGGACCCTGGAACTGGGGCGCTCGTTCGTGCGGCCGGAGTATCAGTCGACACGCACCGGCAGCAAGGCCATTTTCGCTCTGGATAACCTGTGGGACGGTCTGGGTGCAGTGACAGTGCTTAATCCGGAGGTGGAATATCTGTTCGGCAAGGC
This sequence comes from uncultured Porphyromonadaceae bacterium, assembly GCA_937892215.1. Lineage (GTDB taxonomy): Bacteria > Bacteroidota > Bacteroidia > Bacteroidales > Muribaculaceae > Sodaliphilus. The sequence goes on along the minus strand of CALAVE010000079.1, from coordinate 12,211 downwards.
CACGATGTATCCTACCTACGACCGAGAGAGTCGCAACCTGCTGCTATGTTTCCTGCACCTTTATTTTCCGGACCGAGACTCGCTGGTGACCCCCATAGAGCCGCTGCGCACCGAGCGAAGCATGGATGAGTTGCGGACGTTTTTCGCGGGAGATGATTTCCGCGAGGACTACAAGCGGCTCAACACCTTTGTGCGCGAGCGCGGCATAACTATACCGCCGCTGGTGAACGCCTATATGAGCCTGTCGCCTACGATGCGAATGTTCGGAACGGCAATCAACCATGAGTTCGGCGAGGTGGAAGAGACTGGGATATTCCTGAAGATATCGGAGATTACCGACCAGAAGAAGAGTCGGCACATCGACACGTACGAGAAAGATTCAGTAATGTGAGAAAACAGATGGCTCGCACGATTTTGCATAGAGTTCTGGCGATGCTTGTCCTGGCTATCAGTTGCGCTACGCCCGTGATGGGGGAGGTTACGTTTGACTACTCGGCCGGGGCGACGCTGAATGCCGGAGGCGGCAAGTTCGCGCCATATTACATAGCGAGTATGCGAGGCGGCACGGTGACGCAGCCAAATTCGGCACTGGTGTCGGCTGCGGTGAGTCATGAGATGGACACCACTCGTCGGTTCTCGTGGGGCTGCGGCGCCGAGGTGTGGGGCGGTTATTCGTCGAGCACAAAATATGACCGCTACGACGCGCCGAGCGGCACTTGGAAGGAGAATAGCCAGCATCCGCCGCGGCTGTGGCTGCAGCAACTGCATGGCGAGGTGAAGTGGCGCGGTGTGTTCCTGATGCTGGGCATGAAGCGCTACGGCTCATATATCACCAACGATGACCTGAGCAGCGGCGACCTGCTACTCAGCGCAAACGCGCGGCCGGCAGCCGGAGTGCGCGCCGGATTTGTGAATTATCAGACCTTCCCGGGAACGAAGGGATGGCTTCAGGTGGTGGGCGAGGTTGCCTACTACAAGATGAACGACAGCAAGTGGCTGGAGAACCATTTCAACTACTACAACAAGTTTCTGACAACGGGCATCTGGTTCCACTACAAGAGCATTTACTTCCGGTCGAATCCGAACAAACCGTTTGTTGTGACCCTGGGAACGCAGTCGTCGTGCCAATTCGGCGGTCTGAACAGGACATACGTGAACGGTGTGGTGACCAATGAGATAAAGATGGACGTGAAATTCAAGACATTTGTGCGCACCATCTTCGCCGGTCGCGGCGGGAACAACCCCGGAGATGTGTTTGCCGAGGGGAACCACCTGGGCACCATAGACCTATGCTTGGAGTACAAGTTTAAGAACGGGTCGAAACTCAAGGGATACCTTCAGGCTCCGTGGGAAGACGGCTCCGGGCTGAAAAAGGCCAACGGAATAGACGGGTTGTGGGGGCTGGAGTACAACAGCGGCAAGCCGGCACTGCTACGCGGTGCGGTACTGGAGTTCATCAGCCTGAAGAACCAGAGCGGTCCACTACACTTCAACGCGGGCGACTACGGCGGTTCGCCCATAGAGGGCAAGGCCACAGGCTGTGATGACTACTATAACAACTACACCTACAACGGCTATGCGGCGTTCGGAATGTCGCTGGGGTCGCCGTTTGTGCGCTCACCGCTGTATAACACCGACGGTTACATGGCGTTCACCGACAATCTGGTGCGCGGTTTCCATCTGGGACTGACCGGGGACTTGACGAAAGAATTCAGTTACCGGGCGTTCGTGTCGTACAGGAAGTCGTGGGGAACACCGTTTGTGCCGCGGCTGGAGCCGGTTCACGACACATCGGTGATGATAGAGGCCGCGTACAAGCCTGTGAAAGTGAGCGGGCTACAGGTGAAACTCAGCGCCGCGCTGGACCGCGGCACCCTGTACGGCGACAATACCGGAGCCATGCTCACGGTGAACTATTCGGGAGATTTCACTATTAGATGAAGAAAAGGATGAGACTGAGAATAATAGGCATATTGTGTGTGGTGGCGGCAGTGATACTGGGTGCGAGTTGTTCGCGCAACAATGGCGACATAGGCGTGTGGTTCGGGTTGTGGAAGGTGGAGAGCATAGAGGTGGACGGAGAGCCCGCCGCGGACTATGACGGCAATGTGTTCTTCCAGTTCCAGGGGAAAGTGTTCAATATGCGGAAGATAACCGAGCATCATGTATATACCGACCGCTTCGGTAACTGGGAGGAAAAGGGCGAGACGCTGAAACTCACGTTCCCGGACGACCGCTACGTACCGTTCGACGAGACCCGGATGGGGACGGAATGTACCCTGAGCATAGAGAAGAAGAGCGGCAGCGAGATAGAGATGAGTTTCGTGCAGGGCGAAACCGGCAGCATCGTGAGATTGCGTCTGGTGAAATGGGTGTGAGCCAGTAAGAAAGATTCAGAGGACTCTACAGCAGAGAAATAAGTTCGTCGATTTGCTCGTCGGTAGTGGCCCATGACGTGGCGAACCTGATGACAGTGTGGCTTTTTCCGACAGCCTCCTGCGGATTGAACCCTATTTTTTTGCTGAGTTCAGCGAGTTTGCTGTTCTCCACGACGACAAACTGCTGGTTAGTGGGCGATTCCAGATAGATGGGATAGCCCTTAGCCTCGATGGCGTTGCGCAGTCGGATGGCCTTGTCCACGCCATTCTGGGCAATCTTCATATAGAGGTCGTCGGTGAAAAGCGTGTCGAACTGCACCCCAAGGAGCCAGCCCTTAGCCAGCAGCGCGCCGCGGTTCTTGATGTATCCGAGCGTGAGTTTGATGCTGGGGTTTGTTATAACCACAGCCTCGCCAAAGAGAGCGCCAACTTTAGTGCCACCGATGTAGAAGGCGTCGCACAGCCGTGCGATGTCGGGGAGCCACAGATTGTTGTGGCGAGCGGCGAGAGCGTAGCCCAGGCGAGCACCGTCCATGAACAGATAGAGGCCGTATCGGTCGCAGACCTCGCGCAGGTCCTGTAGTTCACTGTGGGTGTAGATGGTGCCATATTCGGTGGACTGCGAGATATAGACAGCCTTAGGTACGACCAGATGCTCGTATCCGTAGCCAACGGAGAAGAATTCGCGCAGATAAGTGGCTACAGTGAGAGCGGAGAGTTTTCCCTCTTTCCCCTCGAGAAGAATCACCTTGTGACCGCAGGCCTCTACGGCACCGGCCTCGTGATTGCAGATGTGCCCGGTCTCGGCGCTGATGATGCCTTCGTTGTGTGAGAGCATGGCATCGATTACGATGGAGTTAGTCTGCGTGCCACCAACGAGAAATCGAACCGTGGCATTGGGAGCCTTGCATGCGGCGCGTATTTTCTCCTTGGCGCTCCGGCAGTAGTCGTCGTGCCCGTAGCCCGGGTTCTTGTCAAAGTTTATCTCCGAGAGGCGCTTCAGAATCTGAGGGTGAGCACCTTCCATGTAGTCGCTGTTGAAGTATATCATAGAGGAAATTTTAGCAATTATTCAAAGATTAGAATTTGATGAGATGTATCTTATCGGCACCTTCAAGGTTCTTGCCCATTTCTATCCGTACGTCGGCATTGAAATTGCGGAAGAACTCGGCTTTCTCCTCTTCGGTGGAGAAGAGAGTTTTCACATAGAAGGACTCGTTGTTTTCGTAAGGTGTGAATTTGCCTTGAAAGTTGGGCTTCTGTTCTTGATTTTCGGCTATGGCACGCTTTATTATATTTTTTACGTCGTCCTTGTTTTGCTCAGGGTCGTCCTTGTCTTGCTCGGGCCAAACCAAGAGGATGAAATTATGAATTTTTTCAGTGAGGTGTCCGCATTTGAAGAGCAGAGTGGAGATGTCTCTGCGTTTGGTCTCGATGTCGATAGACGGAGACTTGAGGTGCTCGCAGATGATGTCAAGTTCTATGTTGTAGTTAAGTAATAACGTGTATAACTTGCTGATGTCGAAAAACGCCTCCGTGTTACCGTTATAGAAAAGTTCGTCGTGGATGTCTTCCAGGTTGATTTTCATTTTAGCCAGATGCTCTTCCGACGGGTAGGCAGTGAAATTGCACTGTTCCAACTTCCGGGAAACCGTGTAGGAAACCACCATGCTGCGATAGAGGTGCCTGCACATTTCCACTAACAGGTTCTTCTGAACATCGAGGTCGAGGCGATACGTGTTTTTTTCGGTCTGAATTTGCGCACGAAGAGTGTCACGTGCATAGTTCATAGCCTTGTAGGCGATGAATGCGGCAACGATGGCAACGATGAGCGACAAGAGGGCCACAACGAAAGCCGATACGGTCCAGGGTACAGCCGAAGTGTTTTCGGCGGTTTGCTTAATGGCGTTTTCAATCTCGGCTGAGTTGGCCTGGAGAGAGGTGAGAAGAGTGAAAAGATACATACGCGGAACTGATTTATTGCGCTAAATTACGCATTTTTGTTTGAATATGCGCTATGTGGAGCGGTAATTCGGCAAATTCGATTGCGCCGAAGTCCTGCGGACGGTGGAAGTCGGGTGCTGGAGAGGTGACCGGAGCCCACGACAGGAAGTGGCAATTGGCGAGACAGTCGCCGCACTTATAGAAGTTAATGCGCGCCTTGATTCCCGAAAGAGACGAGATGTTGTCGCCGAAAAAGGCCTCGACAGGCACGGCAAGAGCGAGTTGCCACTCGGCCGGAGCGGTAGTCTCGTTGAAAGCGTCGCTACCGAGCGACGACCAAGTGTCGATGAGCCTGAAGACACGCTCGGGCGGAAGCATGCGCTGAGAGCGGTCCGGACCGTACTTGATGAGGAACGAGCCGCATGCGTTGCACTCCAGGTTGTAATAGTCCTGCCCATTGAAAGAGATGAACGTTTCGCAGCAGGAGTCTTCCCATACTTTGCCCCCAATGGGCTCAGTGGCGCGAACCGTGAGTTCGCTAACGGCAAACTGCAGAAGCAGTGATGAGCCGGTGTGAGCCAGGCGGAAGCGGACCGTTGGGGTATAGGGGAACGATTCGGGCCAGTTGCAGCACTTCAAGTCGTGCCACGGCAGGGTGTTCCGGTTGAAGATGTCGTTGACGTCCGATGCCTTGACGGACAGTTGGGTGGTTATGCGAGGCGCAATGATGTGTTTCATCTGTGATAGGGATTTTGGAAAAACAGAGCCTGCGGAGAAGTTCGCAGGCTCTGAGTTATGGTTGTTATAAAAGCATTTACTGCGTGAAAATTACAACTTGGGACCGGCAGCAACCAGAGCCTTACCGGCTTCGTTGCTTTCGTACTTCTTGAAGTTGTTGATGAATCGCGAAGCCAGGTCGCGAGCCTTCTCTTCCCACTGAGCAGCGTCGGCGTAAGTGTCGCGTGGGTCAAGGATGCCGGGATCAACACCTTGGAGTTGAGTAGGAACTACGAAGTTGAAGAACGGAATGGTCTTAGTGGGCGCAGCGTCGATGCTGTGGTTGAGGATAGCGTCGATGATGCCGCGAGTGTCTCGGATGGAGATGCGCTTGCCAGTACCGTTCCATCCGGTGTTAACGAGGTAAGCCTTGGCACCGCTCTGTTTCATGCGCTTAACCAGTTCCTCAGCATATTTTGTGGGGTGCAGTTCAAGGAACGCCTGTCCGAAGCATGCGCTGAAGGTTGGTGTAGGCTCGGTGATTCCGCGCTCAGTACCTGCCAACTTAGCGGTGAATCCGCTGAGGAAGTAGTACTTAGTCTGCTCTGCGTCGAGAATAGAAACCGGAGGAAGGACTCCGAACGCGTCGGCGCTGAGGAAGATAACCTGCTTAGCCGCGGGAGCGTGGCTGATGGGGCGCACGATGTTCTTAATGTGGTAGATAGGATAGCTAACGCGAGTGTTTTCGGTAACGCTCTTGTCGGCGAAATCAATCTTTCCGTTCTCGTCCACGGTAACGTTCTCGAGGAGCGCGTCGCGGCGGATAGCGTTGTAGATGTCGGGCTCAGCCTCAGCGTCGAGGTTGATAACCTTAGCGTAGCAACCGCCTTCGAAATTGAACACGCCATTGTCGTCCCATCCGTGCTCGTCGTCGCCGATGAGTTTGCGTTTCGGGTCGGTAGAAAGAGTGGTCTTTCCTGTTCCTGAGAGGCCGAAGAAGATGGCAGTGTTCTCGCCGTTCATGTCGCAGTTAGCGGAGCAGTGCATAGCGGCAATGCCCTTGAGCGGCAGATAGTAGTTCATCATGGAGAACATACCCTTCTTCATTTCGCCGCCGTACCAAGTGTTGATGATAACCTGCTCGCGGCTGGTAACGTTGAAGACAACGGCAGTCTCGCTGTTGAGTCCGAGTTCCTTGTAGTTCTCAACCTTAGCCTTGCTGGCGTTGTAAACGATGAAGTCCGGTTCCTGGTCGAATTCTTCCTCGTTCTGCGGGCGTATAAACATATTAGTAACGAAGTGAGCCTGCCAAGCAACTTCCATGATGAAGCGCACTTTCATGCGAGTGTCCTTGTTGGCACCGCAGAATCCGTCGACGACATAAAGTTTCTTGTTAGAGAGCTCTTTCTGAGCGAGTTCCTTAACGGCAGCCCAAGCCTCTTTAGAAGCGCGCTTGTTGTCGTTCTTGTACTCATCGCTGGTCCACCACACAGTGTCGTGTGAAGTTTCGTCGTCAACGATGAATTTGTCCTTAGGAGAGCGTCCGGTATAAACACCAGTCATGACGTTGATAGCGCCAAGTTCAGTTTCCTGACCCACGTCGAAGCCTTCCAGTCCGGGCTTAGTCTCTTCGTTGAACAGTACCTCATAAGATGGATTGTAAAGAACCTCGGTAGTTCCAGTGATACCATACTTTGCTAAAACCGACTTATCGAATTTTGCCATAATGAATTGAATATTTAAAGATTAATTAATTGTATTTTTGAGTTCTAACGAGTTGCTTTATTATACAAGTGCAAAATTACACAATAATTTGATTTAAGCGTAATAAATTAAAGAATTTTTTCTTTAATTTTTGTGAATGCAGTGTGTGATATGAAAAATAACTGCGGCAAGATGCTCAAAGACTTGCCGCAGCGGAAGGATGAAAGTGGAGCATAGCGGACTCGAACCGCCTACCTCTACAATGCGAATGTAGCGCTCTACCAGATGAGCTAATGCCCCCCGTTTGACGGTGTAAAAGTACGGACTTTTTGCGGATTGACCAAATTTAGGCGAAATAAAGGAGTTAATATTTTTGAGAAATGAGTTCGGCACTGGAAAATATTTGTCATCTTTGTGGATGATACAATTGAGAATATCGAAGAACAAATCAAACATAATTGGAAAGATGATGAAAACAAGACTAATGTTGCTGCCAGCCTTGCTGCTGAGTGCATAATGCGCGCTTGCGCAGACATCTGGATTCCAGGAACTGGACGAATGGACAGAGATATGGAAGACCGACCAGTAAACTTATTTCGGCTATCCCATCAACCAGCAGTCGGAGTTGCGAGACTTCTATGAATGGTATCATGATGCTGGCCTGGAGGTGTGAACCTGAGCAATGCCGGTGACCCGATGACCGACAAGCCGTGGAATATGTCGTCGCAGGCCTTTGAGCGTGAGGTGATAGAGTATTTCGCACCCTTTTATGGTTTCGCTGTGGACGACGTGTGGGGCATAGTGACCCACAGCGGTACGGACGGTAACAACCACGGTATCTACTTCGGGGCCAAGTATTATTTCTGTGGCAAAAAGAGAATCAGCGTGAAAGCCGTATGTTGCGGTCTTTCACGCCGATTTTTATGCTTTGCTTGAGTCGCTATCAGTGTTTCCAGATTTGGTCCCAACTGTCGATACCAATGACCTTTAGGTAGGGGGCGAAGACCTCGTCTTCACGGTTGGAGCCGGCGGCCTGCCAGACGAACCAAGAAGGCTTGCGCTCGTATGGATGATTCTTGTCATCACCAGAGAAGCGAAGGCCCAGAAGAAGACCAAAGTCGGTGCTGTAGTCGCTGGGCGAGTACCACATGAAAGAGTCGATGCCCGGCAGAGCGTTGGCCTTTTTCCATGCGTAGGCGGCACCTGCGGCCTGCAGCGTGAGATTGTGCTCGGTGTTGTCCATGCTGCTAACGCCATTTTCACAGAGGAAAACGGGACGTTTTTCGGTTTTGTTGTAGAAGTGGGCAGGGTTGAGAGCCCATTCGTTGAGCACTTCCAGATTCTTGAACGTCACCTTGGGCGAACTCTGGTCGAAAGTTACTTCCGGAGCCACGTCCTTAACCCAGAAGTCGGGTTGGTGCGCTGGATAGGGATGTGCACCCATTCCCCATAGGAAATCCCCTTCGTTTTCGGAGAATAGCAGAATCTTGTCGAGCATATTGCGAGACGGATATTGCGAGCCGTTACCGGAAATCTGCGCCCAGTTGTGCTCAAACACGGCCAGGATGGCGGCGTTCGGGTCGTAGGGCTGAAGAGTGTTGGCCATAACGCGCATGAGGCGCGTGTAATAGTCGGTGAAGTACATTTCGGGGCTGTTGTCGCCCAGGTTGCACCACATCTTGTTAGCGTTAACCTCGTTCTGCGTGGCCCAGATGTGAATTCTCATTCCCGGCTGGCTGTATCGCTTGCCGATGAAGTCCATGCAGGCGGCGACGGCATTAAGCCCCTCGGGTGTGGCAATGTTCATGGCGCACTGGAATCCGCCGCTGCATTGCGGGTGCAGGAGCACCTTGGATGCCACGCTGTCGGTCCAACTGAGGTCAGGCGGATAGCACCTGACATAGCACAAAACGTAGCAGTTGTGCCGGTTGTAGGTGCGCACCATGTTGTCGGTGTTTCTGACCGTTTTTCCATCGGCATAGTAGGTGCGTCCGCCATAGGAAAATTCCACGTCTTCGGGGGAGTGGCGGGTGAGGTGGAAATAATTGTTGAGCGTTATGCCCATACCTATGGTGCCGCAGTTCATGGTGTCGATGTCCACAATGCCGTCGTTGTCGGGCCAAAACGCGATGCCAAGCATACCCTTCTTGTTGAACGGCTTGTGTGCTGTAGGATTGTTCTTGTAATCCATCTTGGATGCATATAGGGCATGTGATGAAATCTGCTGAGAAGTTCCGTTGTCGGATATGATGACCCACTTGGAGAGACTGCGGTCGTATCGGAAGCCGTCGTAGTTAGCCTTGCGTGCTACCGTAATGCGGAAATTCTTGCCGGAGACGGGTTTTGTGAATACGAACTTCTTGAGTTCGGTGAGATTTTCGTAAGGCAGGACCTCGGCCACCTGATAACCGGCCTTGCCGTCGGTCTCGCCGCAGATGGTGATGTTAGACGGTGTGACTTCAACGTCGGTGATGCGGCAAGAGAAGGAAGAGTAGAGGTACGACTCAATGTTGGCACCCAGCATTTCCTTATAGTGGAGGTCGGCGGCCGACTGTGCCATTACGACTTTCTCTTCTTTGGTTGGCTGACGAACGGCGATGTTGCGTACACGTATATGCTTTCCCTCTTCATTGCCCCAGTCGAGGCGGATGTACCAGTTACCTGTTGTGTTTGCCCAGTTCATCTTGTCCCGCACATCGGTGAGATGTAGCGTGAATGTGGCCCATTCGTCGGCATTAGTGGCACGGAGTTTAGTCATTACAGAATTCTTCTCTTTCAGTTCCGGTGCGAAAAACAGTTGGAAGTCTTGAATGCCTTCCGGGCACTGGTACTCGAAAGTCAGGATCGTGACAGAGGGGTCGAGCGAGGAGCCGTGTGGCAGATTTGCGATACTCTGAGGATCTTTCGGTCCGGTGACTATGGACGTGATGCCGGTGGCCTTATCAAGAGTTGCCGTGCAGAATCTGGCTGATTCTGGATTGATAGAGAGTTGAGTCTGGGCTGAGCCGCTGAATGCAAATAAAGCGGCAAGAGCCAAAGAGGTAATGGTTCTGTATGATGATTTCATAATTAAAGAAATTTTAGTGCATGATTTGGTCCCAAGAAGTGATACCCAGCCGTGTCATGTACGGAGTGAATACGTCATCTTCGTCGGCCGTGCCGGCTGCTTTCCAAACGTACCAAGAAGGCTTGCGTGTGTAGCCATTCTCGCTGTACTGGTGCAGTCCTAGCCTGAGGTTCCCGTCGCCGGTGTTGTCCACATTGGCATGCCAAGTGATGCCGTCGATGGCCGGCAGGGCGTTGACTTTCTTCCAGACATAGGCAGCACCTGCAGCCTGATCCGCCATGGCCTCGGTGGAGTAGTCTGTGGTGTTGACCCCTTGCTCGGTGAGGTAAATCTTACGCTTAACCGTGCCTTGATACATGTGCTGCGGCATGAGCGCCCAGTCGTTGAGCACCTCCAGGTTATAGAAAGTGATTTGGGGTGTGTCCTGTGTGAAATTCACGAAATTACCGTCGTATTCCCAGAAGCGAGTTACATTCAGGTCGTAGGGGTAGGGGTGGTGAGCCACGCCCCACCAGAAGTCGCCTTCGCAGGCCGAATACTTCTCAATGCTTTCCAGAATGGATCTGGCTGGGTAGAGCGCGTCGTTGTTGGCTGCAACGTTCCAGTTGTGCTCAAAGCACGCGAGAACGCTGGCGTTCTGGTCGTACTGGCGAACGATGTTATACCACAGGCGGAGCGATTTCATGTAGGTGTCGGTGAAGTACATCTCGGGTTGTGACTTGCCCATGTTGCACCACACCTCCGAGGCGTTAACCTCGTTGAAGATGCACCAGTGGTGGATTCTCATGCCGTCCTGCGAATAACGCTCGGCCAGATAGTTGATTACGGCCGCGTAGGCATTGATGGCTTCGGGCGTGGTGACATTAACCATGAGTTGAGTGCCACCGTCTCTTTCGGGGTGGACGAACAGATTGGTGAGATAGGGGTCGCGCGAGTTGGGGTATCCTTTCTCAGGCGGGCGAACCTCGGGGTAGGCGATCACAATCATACCCTGGCGGTTATACTCCTGGATGAGATTGTCATATTCCATGACCTTGTAGCCGTTGATGTAGTATTGGTGTCCATTGTAAGTGTATGGAATGGCGGGGCGAGAATATGGCTGGTCATAGTCGGACAGCGTGAGAGGTTCGTGAAGCAACCATTGCTCAATGCAGATGACATTGGCTGTGACACCATAGTTCATCACTTCCACGTCCTTGACCCCGTCGATGGCGTGAATGGGGCATCCGAGCACGCCTTTCTTGTTCTTCTGCGTGGCGGCAGCCGGTGAGTGTACGGCATAGACCTCGTCGGCATATCGGGCATGCGAAGCCAGAGTCTGCGCATTGTCGCTGAGGCTTATGATGGCCCACTTGGAGAGCAGGCGGTCGTAGTTGTATCCGTCGCGGTCGATGTATCGAGGCAGACGAATGGCGAACTGGCTACCACGGATGGCTGTGATGTGCGGGAAAGTCTCAAACTCGGTGATGTTCTCGTAAGGCGTGATTTCGGCAAGAGCGAACCTGCCGGTGCCGCTTGTTGTGCCTTGGATAATCACCTCGTTTTCAGTGACCTGAACTTTGTTGACGCTTGATGAGAAAGAAGCGTTGAGATAATCAGTAATGTGGTCGGCAAGAGCCTGCTTGTCGGAACTGAAAGCGGTGGATTCCGCATAATCTTGTTGCTCTTTCTCGGTCATAGCCCTGATGGCGAGCCCTTTGACTTTGACAGTAACGTCCGACAGGCTACCAAAGTCGAATCGGATGTAATTGTACTTCCACTGTGCGGGCCATGCGAAACTTTCCTTATAAGTCTGGATGTTCAAGTTGAACGTTCCCCATTCGTCGTCGGTGGTGGCAGGAAGTTCGATGTTTCTTACCGAGCGCGCCTCAGAGAGCGCCGGCGCGAAGAACAATTGCATGTTTGGGATGCCGTCGGTGCACTGGTAGTCGAAAGTGAGAATCATCTGCTCAGCGGGGAACGGCGTGGACAGCGGTCGGAACGTGTTTGTGCTGAGGTAGGGGTCGCCGCCTGTGGTGACGAAAGTGTAAACTCCGGTGGAACTGTTGTATGATGTCTGCAACTGGTTGACGCCGGATGAAGTGTTGAAAGTCAGTGAAGTACGAGCCGTCGCGGCCTCGTCTGCCGGAGCGAGAGCGGCCGAGGTTATTGCAGTGGTTTTGTCGGCGCACCCCAATTGTGTAGCCGCAATGGCGAGAGTTATTAATAAAGATTGAAAAGTGAGAATTTTGTGTTTAATGTAAGCCATGATTTTCAAAAAAAGCGGTTAAATGAGTTGTTAGTCTAAAATTCGTTTACAAAATTAGTGATTAAAAATTAAAAAAGCAAATCTTAGCGAGCCGCATCCACGGCAACCGCATCAAAATATTCACTAAATAGTCAATGATTTTGAATTGCAATT
>CALAVE010000078.1 GCA_937892215.1 uncultured Porphyromonadaceae bacterium | reverse complement strand
CATGAAGAAAGTCAACAGAAGAACAGTCACGTCACTCATCGCCGTCATGTCGATGCGTGTCTCTTTTTTCTTTATTTTGACTTTTCCCATATTTCTTTTTACCTGTTTTAATAGTTTCTGAACTTACACTAATTATCTTTGTTTCCCTTTAGGAATGCTTAATTAGTGGGTTGCAGCAAATGTGGATACAATCGAGAAACCGAGCTCGTCGATTGCGTAGGTCATGTTGTCAATCTTGTTTGTGTAGAAGTTGTACGCAATAAGTGCGAACGCTGCGGTTGCGATACCGAAGGCCGTGTTCACAAGGGCCTCTGAAATACCGGTTGACAGCTCTGTCGAGTCAGGTGCTCCGGATGCCGACAGGGCCTGGAACGACTTGATCATACCGAGCACTGTTCCTAACAGTCCGATAAGGGTTCCCAGTGTCGTCAGTGTTGCCAGAATCGGCAGGTTCTGCTGCAGTGATGGCATCTCCAGAGCAGTTGCCTCTTCCAGGGTCTGCTGAATCGATGTCAACTTCTGCTCTTTCTCAAGAACAGTGTCCTTGTCCATCTCTTTGTACTTCTGAAGGGTTGCAAATACTACTGCTCCTACTGTGCCTTTCTGCTTGCGGCACAGATCCTCTGCCTTCTCGATGTCTTTCTTCTTCAGAGCCTCCTTAACGTTGGCAACAAACTTTGTCGTGTTGCCGGCACCGGCAGCGCGGCCAAGAGCTATCCAGCGCTCCACGGCCAGAACGATAACGGTCAAAAGGCACGTCAACAGCACGGGCACAATCACACCACCCTTATACACTGTTCCAAGAAGGTTCAGTGGAGCGTTTGCGTTGTTTCCGTCCTTAAAGTTAACACCTGCACCAAACACGAAAAGATAGATGCATACTGCTAAAATGAAGCATACGAGAATTACAATCGATGCATTCTTGATACCACGAACGTTGCTGTTAACGTCTTTCTTGTCAGCAGCCTTTGCCTGTGGAGTCTGTACTGGTTTTTGTACTTCAGCCATAATTTTAAAAATTAGATTAATTAATTGATTGATTAATAAATAGTTTATGTTTATTTTAATGTGTTTGCGGTTACTCTTGTCTGATTTACCAGCGCAAATCACACGCAAATTTATTACAAAAAATTTAATAAAACAACGCATGAAACATCTTTTTCCACTTTTTTCGCATTTTTGCTTACATTCTGCCTCTTTGTGGGGTTATCTTTACGCACAACATCTTTTTCTCATCTAATATGCGCCTTTCGCGTCTTTTTATGACTCTTTTATCGTTATATTTTGGCTTTAATGTGGTTTTTAATAAAAAAAGCATTAACTTTGTACTGAATTTTGATATCATTATTTATTCTATAAATGGCAACAATTAATCTAAAAAAGGGCTATAATCTGGATCTGGTCGGCAAAATCGCCGATAATGACATATCAGTAGCCCCGCAGGCGAAGCTTTTCGCCATTGTGCCCGATGACTTCTACGGTATTATCCCGCGACTTGACGTGGCCGAGGGTGAGCATGTGGATGCCGGGCAAGCGTTATGTCATCACCGCGATGACGAAAACCTCAAAATTACCGCTCCGGTAAGCGGCACTGTTAAGGAAATTCGCCGTGGCGCCCGTCGCAAAATCGAGGCTATCGTGATTTCCCCTGACGACGTGCAGACTCTCAAGCACTTCGACACCAAGCTCGCTCCGGCACTTCTGCTGGCGCAGAGCGGCTTGATGGCGATGATTCGCCAGCGACCCTACGACATCGTGCCCATGCCCGATGTGGCTCCGCGTGACATCTTTGTGACATGTTTCGACTCTGCACCGCTCGCTCCATCGCTCAGCCTTGTGCTCGGCGACGGCAAGCGTTATCTGCAAGCCGGCGTCGATGCTCTGGCTTCGCTCACTCAGGGCAAAGTCTATCTCGGCCTTGGCCATGAAGATGATTTGGGCTTGATTGGATGCGAAATCAATGTGTTCCACGGACCGCACCCTGCCGGAAACGCGGGTGTTCAGGCTGCCAACGTTAAGCCCGTGAACAAGGGCGACGTGGTTTGGACTCTCGATGTGGTCACGCTCGCGCGAATAGGGCGGTTGTTCACCGAAGGCGTGGTGGATTTTTCCACCGTGGTGGCTCTCACCGGAGAATTAGTGGAAAAACCGCGCTACTTGAGTACCATTATGGGCGCTGACTTGCACAGCATTCTCGATGGTAATTTGCTTTCCGGCTCCTCGCAGCCGCGTATCATTTCGGGCAATGTGCTCACCGGTACGCCCGTTGAGCCCGATGGCTTCCTGCGTGCTCCTTACAGGCACATCACCGTCATCCCCGAGAATGCTCGCCCCGACGAGTTCATGGGATGGGCTTCGCTCAGCCCCAAGCGCTTCAGTATCTACCGTCTCTTCACCAGTTGGCTCACAGGCAACCGCAATGTGCACCTCGACGCGCGTATCAGCGGTGGTGAACGTGCTATAGTGATGGCCGGAGAATACGACCGTATGCTGCCCATGGACATCTATTCCGAGTTCCTCATCAAGGCTATAATTGCCTTCGACATCGACAAGATGGAGCAACTGGGCATCTACGAAATAGCTCCCGAGGATTTCGCTCTCGCCGAGTTTGCCGACACTTCCAAGCTGGAACTCCAGCGTATCGTTCGTGAAGGCCTCGACAAGATGCGAAAGGAAATGTCCTGACACTTCTTTTCTACAGATTATTAACTCTAAAAATATTATTAAGGTGAAAGCTTTAAGAAAATTTATGGACAAGGCCAAGCCGCTCTTCTCAAAGGGCGGTAAACTGGAAAAACTCCAGTCGGTTTACGACGGTTTCGAGTCTTTCCTCTTTACGCCCAACACCACTTCTTCCAGCGGTGTTAACGTGCACGACGGCAACGACCTTAAGCGCACCATGATTACTGTAATCGTGGCACTGCTGCCTTGTCTCTTCTTTGGAATGTATAACATTGGCCTTCAGCATTTCATCGCCATCGGCACACCCGAGGTTGGTGCTTGGTCTATGTTCGTTTTCGGCCTCTTGGCAATGCTCCCGGTAATTGTGGTGAGCTACGCCGTGGGACTCGGAATTGAATTTATCGCGGCTCAGATCCATCACAAGGAGATTCAGGAAGGGTTCCTCGTGACAGGTCTGCTGATTCCGCTCATTGTCCCCATCAACACTCCGCTCTGGATGACGGCTGTGGCTACTGCCTTTGCGGTGATTTTTGCAAAGGAGGTCTTTGGCGGCACGGGAATGAACATCTTTAACGTGGCTCTCATCACCCGCGCCTTCCTGTTCTTCGCTTATCCGTCTAAGATGAGTGGCGACGACGCTTTTGTCAAACTCGATTCCGCTTTTGGCTATGGTGGCGGTACTGTCGCCGACGGCTTCTCCGGTGCCACTCCGCTGGGACAGGTTGCTACTAATGTGGGCGACACGCTTTCTGCTTCGCTCGACACTATGCAGGCCTTTATCGGAACAATCCCTGGCTCTCCGGGAGAGACTTCTATGATTGCCATCCTCATCGGTGCCGCGATTCTGCTCTTCACAGGTGTCGCTTCTTGGCGAGTGATGTGTTCGGTCTTCGTGGGCGGATTTGCTATGGCTGCTCTGGCTCACGCTCTGCCCAGCGCCACCTATCCGGCTTCGCTGCTCGACCCGTGTGCGCAACTTTGCTACGGCGGATTTGCTTTCGCGGCGGTGTTCATGGCTACCGACCCCGTTACCGGTGCGCGCACTAAGGCGGGCCAGTATATCTATGGCTTCCTCATCGGTGTGATTGCAATTCTTATCCGTGTTTACAACTCCGGTTACCCCGAAGGTGCTATGCTTGCGGTTCTCTTTATGAACGCGTTCGCTCCGCTCATCGACCACTGCGTGGTGCAGCGTAACATAAAGCGTCGTCTCAGCAGGGCTAACGTTAATCAAGTGAAAGGAGGAAAGGGCGATGAATAAAAACAGTAATACTTATCAGATTCTGTATGCCGCAGTTATGGTGCTTTTGGTGGGCACTTTTCTCGCGTTCATCTATATGATTCTCAAGCCCAAGCAGGACGAGAATATAGCCAACGACAAGCGCATGCAGATACTCTCTGCCATCAACGTCAATTCTGAGCCGGAGTCGCTTAAAGACGATTTTGCTCGTTATATTGTGGCTGAATATATCGTCAATGAACAAGGCGAAATCGTTGATTCTGCCGCTAACGTGGCCTTCAGCATCGACATGAAATCTAACGTGAAACTGCAGCAACGCAAGTTGCCGGTATTTATGTGCCGACTCGACGATGGCGCCGTGAAATACGTCCTGCCTGTTTATGGCGCAGGGCTTTGGGGGCCTATCTGGGGATACATCTCCGTTGATAGCGACGCAGCTACAATCTTCGGAACTTCTTTCTCTCATGAGTCCGAAACTCCGGGGTTGGGCGCGCGAATCACTGAAGACCTGTTCCAGCAGCAGTTCATCGGTAAGCAGATTGTTAAGGATGGTGCTTTCACCAGCATCGAAGTGGTGAAACGTGGACAGAAGAGCCTCAGCGGCGCTGATTACGTCGATGCCATTTCGGGCGCAACAATCACCAGCCGTGGCGTGGGAGCCATGCTCGACGACTGCCTCAAGTACTATGAGCCGTTCTTGAAAAAGATAGCCGATTCCAATCAAACTTTAACTGTAGAGGAGAACTGAGACTATGTTATCTAAAAGAAATAAAGAAGTTTTATTCAATCCCCTGTCTAAGGACAACCCGGTGCTGGTGCAAATTCTGGGTATTTGCTCCACTCTTGCCGTTACGGCCAACCTTGAACCGGCTATCGTAATGGGGATTTCTGTAATTGCTGTCCTTGCTTTCAGCAACGTGATTATCTCACTAATTCGCAAAACCATTCCGGCTTCCATACGCATCATCGTCCAGCTCGTGGTCGTCGCCACTCTGGTGATTATGGTGCAGCAGTTCCTCATCGCCTATGATTACGACGTGAGCAAGCAGCTCTCGGTCTTCATCGGCTTGATCATCACTAACTGCATCCTCATGGGGCGCCTCGAGGCTTTCGCTCTCAACAACCGTCCATGGGAGTCTTTCCTCGACGGAATCGGTAACGGACTGGGATATGCCGCAATTCTTGTTATCGTGGCATTCTTCCGCGAACTGCTCGGATCGGGCACGCTCTTCGGTTTCCAGGTGATTCCCCAGTTCTGCTACGACCATGGGTACATGAACAACGGTCTTATGATTTTGCCGCCTATGGCGCTCATCACCGTGGCCTGCATCATCTGGGTTCACCGTGCGCGCAACAAGGAACTGCAGGAAAGTTAATGTTGAACCGCTAAACATTTGTTTCAATTATGGAAGAACTCAATCTTTTCGTAAAGTCGATTTTTGTCGATAATATGATTTTTGCATATTTCTTGGGTATGTGCTCTTTCCTTGCCGTGTCCAAGAATGTGAAGACTGCTTTCGGACTGGGCTTGGCGGTGACCTTCATGCTGGTGGTTACTCTACCGCTCAACTATCTGCTCGACTCCTACGTACTGCAGCCAGGAGCTCTCTCTTGGGTTAGCGAGTCGCTGGCAACTGTTGACCTTAGTTTCCTGGGACTGATTATGTTCATTGCTGTTATCGCTTCGGCCACTCAGGTGGTGGAGATGGCAGTTGAGAAGTTTGCCCCCGCACTCTACAATCAGCTCGGCATCTTCTTGCCTCTTATCGCTGTTAACTGCGCTATCCTTGGCGGAGCTCTGTTTATGCAGCAGCGCGACTTGGGCTCTGTCTGGGCCGCTACTGTCTATGGCGCCGGTTCTGGTATTGGTTGGCTGCTCGCAATTGTGGGACTTGCCGCTATCAGAGAGAAAATTGCTTACAGCAACATCCCGGCTCCGCTTCGCGGCGTGGGTATCGCTTTTATTATTACTGGATTAATGGGAATCGCTTTCATGAGCTTCCTTGGCATTAAACTATGATTACTACAATGATGTTATTAGATACAGCAGGCCTCACGGTCTTATCCAGCGCGGTAGTTTTCCTTATCGTAACACTCTTGCTTGTCGTGCTTCTTCTTGTGGCGCGACACTATATGGTGGCTACGGGCAAGGTGAAAATTGATATCAACGACGGCAAGCGTACTCTTGAGGTCGATACCGGCTCCACTTTGCTCAACACTCTTCACGGCGGCGGCGTTATGCTCAGCAGTGCATGCGGTGGAAAGGGAAGTTGCGGACAGTGCCGTGTGCAGGTCCTTGAGGGTGGGGGTGACATACTTCCCACCGAGACCGTCCACTTTTCGCGCAAGGAGCAGCAGAATCACTGGCGACTCGGTTGCCAGGTGAAAGTTAAGGATAATCTTAAGATTCAAGTCCCCGATTCCGTACTCGAAGTTAAGGAATATGAGTGTACTGTGGTGAGCAATAGTCTAGTGTCCTCGTTCATTAAGGAGTTTATTGTGGCTCTGCCACCGGGTGAGCACATGGACTTCATCCCGGGTTCGTATGCGCAAATCCGTATTCCGGCCTACGAGATGGACTATGACAAGGACATCGACAAGGCCTCGCTCGGTGAGTATCTGCCCACGTGGGAAAAGTATGATATGTTCTCGCTCAAGTGCAAGAACACCGAGCCCACTGTACGCGCCTATTCTATGGCCAACTATCCCGCCGAGGGCGACCGCTTTATGCTCACGGTGCGTATCGCCACGCCACCTTTCAAGCCCAAGCCTGAAGTGGGTTTCCAGGATGTGATGCCGGGCATCGCTTCAAGTTACATCTTCTCGCTAAAGCCTGGCGACAAGGTGATTATGAGCGGCCCTTATGGTGATTTCCATCCCATTTTTGACTCCAAGAAGGAAATGATTTGGGTAGGTGGCGGTGCCGGTATGGCTCCTCTGCGTGCGCAGATTATGCACATGACTCGCACGCTCAACACCCGCGACCGCGAGATGCACTATTTCTACGGGGCACGTTCGCTCAGCGAGGTGTTCTATCTCGAAGATTTCCTTCAATTGGAAAAGGATTTCCCCAATTTCCATTTCCATTTGGCTCTCGACCGTCCCGACCCCGCAGCCGATGAGGCTGGCGTTAAGTATGTGGCCGGTTTTGTGGCTCCTGTCATGGGACAGACTTATCTCAACAGCCATCCGGCTCCGGAAGACTGTGAGTATTACATGTGCGGCCCCGCAATGATGAGCAAGACCGTCAACGACTTGCTCGACTCGCTCGGCGTTGACCCTGAGTCGATTCATTACGATAATTTCGGATAACCGCATGTGTGTGGCAACTCACATGATATACCACGATAATGGAGAGTTTCAAGTCGCTCTCCATTATCTTCTTAAAATTAATGCATAAACACTCTCTGAAATGAAACAACGCACTAAAGGGCTCTTCGCGGCAATGGTTTCCAGTGCCACCTTCGGCATGATTCCTCTCTTCTCCATTCCCGCGCAGAACGCTGGCATGGACACTCCCAGTGTTATAGTCTATCGTTTCCTTATCGCCTCTATTGTGATATTTCTTGTGATGAAGTATTACAAGTGCGACCTTTCTATAACCAAAAGCCACTTCTGGCGCATTTCTCTGCTTGCCCTCATTAATATAGTTTCGGCTATCACTTTGCTCGAAGGATACAAATGCCTCTCCAGCGGAGCGGCAACCACTATCCAGTTCTCATACCCTATATTCACCTGCGTCATTATGATGGTCTTCTTTGGCGAGCGTCCCACGGTGCGCACCGTCTTGGCCATTCTACTCGCGGTCCTGGGCGTGGTATTCCTCTCGGGGGTAATCGATGAGGGGGCTGGCAATGTTTCGCTCAAGGGGGTCGCCCTAGAATTGTTCTCAGGTCTCACTTATGCCATTTATCTGATTTTAGTGCCTAAGATGAAGTTAAATGACCTGGAGTCGAGCAAACTAACGTTCTGGGTGTTTGCTCTCAGCGTCGTTTACATGTCGCTTTTCACATTCACGCAGGGTGGGGTGGCCGCGCCTCCCACGGTTGGCGTTGGCGTCAGCCTCGTTATGCTGGGACTTATACCCACAGCGGTGTCTAATCTCACGCTCGTTGTGGGACTTAGGGCTGTCGGTAGCACTCTCACGTCCATACTTGGGGCGCTTGAGCCTCTCACCGCTATGCTCTTCAGCGTGTTCTGGTTCAAAGAGCCTTTCACTGCGCTTATTGCCCTGGGATTTGTATGCATTATTGTCTCAGTCACTTTACTCATTTTCCCTGATACAGAGAAAACATCATCTGATTTGCAGAATGAATAAATTTCATTAATTTTGCCGCAAATCCGTTGTTATTATTGATTTTCAGTAACCGCCTAATTGTATCCTTGCTATGAAACGCTTATTTCTCATTTCACTGATGGCGCTCGCCCTCCACTGCGCGCATGCCGCCGATAGGGAAGTGCTTATTTCGGTCTATCTTACCGACGACCAGCGTGAACTGTTGCCCGAGAAAACTGATTTTGTGCGCATACCGCAGGTGGTTTTCAAGGCCCTTCCTGAAGGAACGCTCTCGGCTCAACTGGAGAAATACCTCACCGCTTTGGCCGATTCCGACGTTGACCATAGCGTCTATTCGCTCGTGCTGCAACAGTCAGGCTCCGATACTCTGGTTACCGTCATCGGGCAGGACGTGCTCTCGCTCAGTCCGGACCAGCGTAAGGCGTTCAAGGGCGACCTGAACATTGGCCGCGCACATTTCATAATTCTTGAAAACGAGCAGAGCAAAGGCATTTTCAAAGCTTTGTTCAGGAAGCACGGCGGTAACGTGCGACTCGAGCACGTCTTTGAGTTTGTCCCGGAAATCATAACGCTCAATCCCAGTACCTTCCGTGCCACTTGGAACGGTAACTTGCTGAATGTGACAGAATACGTAATTGGCGGTAAGAATTTGCTGCCGCAAAACCACGAATACAATGAACAGTAACCCCTCAGGCTCGCAGGCCGCCTACGTTGTAACCATTGGCCGCGAATTTGGATGCGGCGCGCGCGAAATAGGCAAGTTGGTCGCGGCCGCCCTCGACATCCCTTACTATGACAAGGAACTGCTCACCGAAGCCGCCAAGTCAAGCGGGGTGTGCCCCGATGTTTTTGAGTCGGCCGACGAAAAGACGCCCCACTCATTTTCTAACTTGCTGGCCTTCAATTTCGGATTCAGCGGGAACGCGCTCTATGTGGGCAACACGCCGCAGACCGATGATAGTGTCTATCGTGCCCAGAGCGAGGTTATTGTTGAACTTGCCGAGAAAGGACCATGTGTAATCGTTGGCCGGACTGCCGACTTTATCCTGCGCAATCACACTAATGTGATAAGTGTATTCATTCGCGACTCGCTCACCAATAGGGTAGAGCGCATGATTGCACGCGGCGATTGTGCCACGCGCGACGAAGCCGTAAAAATGACTCAGAAGAAGAATCGGCAGCGTGCCGACTATTATAACTTCTACACAGGAAAGCGATGGGGCGATTCAGCCTCCTATGACCTTTGCGTTGATGTGTCCAAACTTGGTGTCGATGCCGCGGCAAGTCTCATTACCCACTACATACGGATGCGACTCGCGCCCATTAACCGGTAGTGGCCGGGCGTATCGTTATTCTGTCACAGACAGGGGCCGATATCGCACCTCGTCGTTAATGATGTGCGGCTCCAGGCGCTTGGCAATCTTTGCCCACTCTTTGCTTCTAAGGTAATCTTGAATCACTTCTGCATGTGTCATGTTGTGCATGTCACTGCCCAGCATATCCACCATGTTGCTCTCTATCAGCCACATGGCTATGTCCTTGGCATGATGCCCAAAGTAGCCAGCAAGCGAAAGCAGATTCACCTGAAATTTCACACCGGCGTTATGCAACGTCTCGTACCGGTTGCGACGGTAGTGATAGTATGAGTATCGCTCAGGGTGCGCCAGAATTGGCCTGTAGCCCTTGCACTGGATGTCAAACATGAGTTGGTCCAGTTCCAGCAACTCCTGTTGGAACGAATTTTCCATCAGAAGCCAGTTGCCGGGTAGGGGCAGGATGTGGCCGGCTTCGTATTCTTTATCCCAGTACTCGTCTATTCTGTATTCTGCCGATGGCTCTATGGTTATCGGTAGCCCGTGTTCGGCGATTGCCTCGCGCAGTATCGTACACGATGCCTTGATGGTAGCCGGAGTGTTCTCAAATGTCTCTGCCGTCACGTGCGACGTTCCCATCACGCGGCTTATTCCCATCGCTATTTCCGCCTCCAGCATCTCCAGCGACTGCTCCACGCTCTGTGAACCGTGGTCTATGCCGGGCAGTATATGGCTGTGAACATCGGTCGTGTAGAACAACTTCACCGGCTCCTTTTTCTTGTTGAAAAAATTGAACATATTCTTTGCTTTAATTCAGTTTGCAAATTTAATAAGTTTTACTCTTTTATCGGCAATTTGGAAATAATTATTTGTCTTTCTTTTGAAAAATCGTTTGCCATTATAAAATTTATTTGTAACTTTGCACGCCATTACAAGTGAAGGTGTCTTACTAACGCCTTGCTCATTACGTAAAACATTAAAAAACGATAACATAACAATGAAAAAAGGTATTCATCCCGAGAATTATCGCGAAGTAGCATTCAAGGATATGTCTAACGAAGAGGTGTTCATCACCCGTTCCACTGTTGCTTCCAAAGAGACTATTGAAGTTGACGGAAAAACTTATCCACTGGTAAAACTTGAAATCACCAGTTCGTCTCACCCGTTCTTCACCGGAAAGCAGAAACTCGTCGACACCGCCGGACGCGTGGACAAGTTCCTCAGCCGTTATGGCGACCGCAAAAAGAAGAATTAATTCTTTTCATGACGATAACGACCATTTTGAAAGTGCGACTCCTGACGGGGCCGCACTTATCTTTCGCTATATCGGGGCAGAGCCTGAATATCGGGGCAGAATATCCTTAATGTTGCCCCGCACGAATCCACAATCCATTTTGCACCTATCACTTTTTTTCTTAACTTTGCCTCACTATGGACAAGATTAGAGTTATTGCCATTATCAATCCCAAGTCCGGGACTGGTAGCAAAGATTCCATTCCTGAGCGTATTGCCGAGGCTATGCCGGAATCAAAGTATGAAGTTGTCACTCGTATCGTTCAGGCAGAAGGTGACGCCGAGCGTTTTGCAGCCGAGGCTGTCTCGCAAGGTGCCAATATGGTGCTTGCCGTCGGTGGGGACGGTACCGTTAACGGCGCAGCCTGTGGACTTCGTCACACCGATGTGCCTCTCGCCATTATCCCCTGTGGCTCAGGAAACGGGCTCGCCAGGCATTTGGGCATTCCGCTCAATGTGAAGAAGGCTCTCAAGATAGTTACTGATTTCCACGTGGAGGATTTCGACTATTGTTCTGTCAACGACACCCCGTTCTTCTGCACCTGCGGCATGGGATTCGATGCCTGGGTAGCCCACAAGTTCGCCCAGGCCGGCTCACGGGGACTCGTCACTTACGTCAAGAAAACACTCTCTGAGTACATCTCATACAAACCGCGTGAATACACCATCGATATCAATGGGCAGACTGTCACCGAGCGGGCTTTTGTCATTGCCTGCGGTAATGCCGCGCAGTATGGTAACAACGCCTTCATCGCCCCTCATGCCAGTATGCAGGACGGAATGATAGATGTCACGGTGATTCACCCCTTCAATCCGCTGGCCACACCGGTGCTGGGCGCGTTACTATTCGCCAAGAAGATAGATAAGGACCTCTATGTGAAGACTATGAGGACTTCGCATCTCACTATTCGCCGTCCATTTGAAGAGGTCATGCACCTCGACGGCGAACCCATGATTATGCCGGCTGATTTGGATATCAAGATTCATCCGGCCGGAATAAAGATAGTGATTCCAGATAATCCCAAACGAAAAATTTGAACCGTTATGAAAAAAACTGTATTTATCACTTTGCTGCTCGTTGGTGTGTTTCTGCTTATGGCTTTCACGCGCCCCGACCGTCAGCAGCACTGTCAGGCCGTAACCGAGCAGGTGGAAAAGGCTGTTAACCAGTTCTCCGACGAGAATATGCCGCAAAATAAGGGATTAAGTGCTATCGGCTCTGCCATTAGTCGCGTAATCGTAGGTGCTGTAACCGAACCGCTTGTCGATTCTTACATCGACTACCATAACTATGTGGTGTGCAGCACTTCCACAATCACTTACCACGGTCAGACCAAGATGCTCTCTTTCGGTATGTTTGGCAATGTGGTCACCATCGACAAGGATAAAATCCTTCAGTATCTGCGTGATGCCAAGGCCGACATCATTGGCTCCGTGTCCTCTCTTTTCCCTGAAATAACCCATTGACGACTGGTCTCAAATACATAGATGAAAATCCAAAGTGAAAGTAATACCTAAAGTAATTAAGAACTCTGGAGGCAGATATTAATGTTATGAACTTGCTGAGTATGACAATTTTGGATTAGCAAGCAATGGCAATTTGCCACAATAAACCGCCTGAATTCCATGCGAATCTCAGGCGGTACTATTAAATGGGGGTGATTTTGCTGCACTGATTTTTCTCTTTAGAGAACTCAGAACAGCCATTTTCCTGTGTACTCTCCAACGGGCAATTCGCCTGAATCTGTTATAGTGTATTTTGAAGAACTGTCTTCTTCAACCTCCATCTTCTCAATAACAACAATTGGCTTGTCAGAATACGGATTCTTGAACGTTACTTTGCGATAGAAATGGTATCTTAAGTCTTTATTATATCCACTAATATCCCATAAAACACGGGCTGTTGCTGTTATCTTGTCATCGTTGAGGGTGATATCACTAAATTGTATCGTGTGTGCTGAATAGTAAGTGGTGAAATAAGTGCCACCCGAGTCTCTTGCCGGTGTCAAGTAGAATGGGTCGTTATTATCAGTTTGTTTGAATGAGATACAATTAAGTAATTCTTTGACATAGATATTATCATCCCTTTTACTTGCATTAGCACCTCTGCCCGTGTTAATTGTTGTTCCTGTCCAGCTCTTTTCAAAGATTGCAGTAACTTGAAATTGCCACAAATCAATATCTGTTGCTAAGACTGAAGTCACTTTATTAAATTGCCAGTGCCCCCTATTTGTTTGATCACGCACAGCCTTTCCATTTGGGAAAAAAATGAAATAATGGCTATAGGCACCAACCTCGACATCCCATGCCCCAACAAACTTTGCAGACTCTTCGTCTAATAGAGAAGATTTAGACGTGCTTGGCTCGTCTTTGTCTCCATCATCACCTCCGCAGGACCAAAAGACTAACGGAATTGCAATCAGTGTTGCTAAAAATAGTAGTTTTCTCATAATAATACAATCCATCTTTGCAGTCCTCAAAGTTTAATTGGTTAATAAAAAAAGCGTGGACTGAACTTGCCACACTTGTTGTAGAAGGTCCTGAGAAAACCTTGAGTTGCAGATATGGAAAGCAGTCTACGCTAAAGCGCAGTAACCGCCTTGCTGTTCTTCGCAACTCTTGTGAAAATTTCTCAGGTTCTCTACAACGAGCGAAAAGCAAAACGCTTCTTATAATCGATATTTAAGCGGCCGGTAGCCGAAATGACTAATCGACCAATGCAAAATTAATATTTTTATTTGAAAGCTGCAATGATTTGGCAATAGAATTTTTAAACCACTTTTAATTATACCTAAATATAAGAGCTGACTTTCTAGTTAGAGTCAGCCCAATTTTTGCTCTATATTTCCATTATATTTCACATGTACCTGGAATTTAGTTTTTGCGGACAGTAATAAATAGGAAACAATGGCCTCTTATCGCTAAATGCAAGATATGATTTTAGTGGTTACATGCGTTTCAGGGTGATTACAGTGATTTCCGGAGTCGCTCCTATGCGTGCCGGTATTCCCACCATGCCCAGGCCGATGTTCACGTATAGACCCTGGCTCCCTTCGCGGTACATCCCTCCCCATTCTTTGTATTTCCATGCGGCCGGCGACCACTTGTGACCGAAGAAGTTAATCATCGTCTGCATAGCGTGTGTGTGCCCTGCAAGCATCAGGTCTATCGTGGTTTTGCCCACTATCTCGTTGCGCCACGATTGCGGGTTGTGCTGGAGCAATATCTTGAACGCGTTGTCGTTGGCATCCTGATACGCTCTTTGCAGACTGCCGTATTTGGGGAATGGTGGCTCTCCGTAGTTCTCTGTGCCTATTATGACTATGGATGTGTCTCCGCGCTCAATCTTCACGTTCTCATCGAGCAGAAGCCTCCATCCGGCATTTTTCTCAATGTCGCGCAGAGCCTTGCGGTCGGCATCGCGCATCTCCTCGGTGGGCCAGTTCATGTAGTCGTCGTAGTCGTGGTTGCCCAGCACTGAGTAAATTCCGTCCTTCGCTTTCAACTCCTTCAGTATCTCACGGTAGGGCGTAGCCTCACTTGTCTGGCGGCTCACAAGGTCACCGGTGAACACTATCACGTCGCCTTCCAGCTCATTCATCGTTTTCACGCATTTCTTTATGAAACCGGTGCGGCCATTGTATGTGCCCAGATGTGAATCGCTGAAATGAACTATCTTGTAACCGTCGAACTCTTCGGGCACACGCTCGCTGCTGAACTCCACTTCCTGCACGTCTATGGTGTTGGGCGTCACCAGAGCGCTCCACAGCATAAGGAACGCCACAGCCAGTGCTGCCACCACTCCGCACTTGTGAACGAACTTCACTGTTCGCTTCGTCAGACCCGGTATCAGCGCGAATACGCTTACCAGCAGCCCTATATACTTGGCAATGTAGGCCGACAGGTACACAAACAGCAACCACATCACTGCCACGAAAGCTCCGTTGTTTCCGCTCTGGCTCATAACCGTTGCAACTAGAACTGCCAGCACACCCTCCAGTGCCACACTCGCTATGCCGTGAACCGCTTTTGTCCGCTTCCAGCCGTTGCGCTTCAGCCAGCGGTAGATAAGCCAGTCGGCAAGCATGTTTATCACAAAAAATGCTATGAAAGGTACCCAAAAAAATCTCATCTTTCTCTTGTTTGTTCGTTAATAATTAAGCCCACAAAACTCCGCTCAGCCTCTGTCATCCCAGTGCTTCAATCTGGTTGGTGAGTGGGTTGGAGTACATCTCCAGCATGGTCTTGAACATATAGTTGCGGTCCATGTCGCTCAGTTTTATATCCGTCTTGTCTATCTGCGAATTTAGATAATCTTTGAAGCCGGACTTCTCTTCGGCGGTGTATTCTTGCGCGAACTCTTCTTTGCCGAAGAGCATATCGTGAGCCATGTAGTTGGTCTTGAATATTTTGTAATTGCTGTGGATGGCGTTGTCTATTATGTTGCACACTCGTTGCTGGGCCAGCAGGCGGTCCAAGTCTTCGGGTATGCGGTCCAGTTGGTCGTTGATACACGGGGTGAAGGCCACGTGCACGTGCCCCTTGTAGTCGCTGATGCCGGTTTTCATGCTAATCAGGTCATCGTCAGGCGACTTCTTGAAGTTGGGGTTTTTGGTCTTCATCAGGAATTCCTTGGCCTTCAGGTAGTCGTTGGGGTCGTATTCGTAGCTCAGCGATGCCGGAGTTAGGTTCAGCTCTTTCAGGTTCTCTAAGAACGTCTTGCTGCGGTCGCCTATGGCCAGCATCTTTATCAGGCTCTCTTGCGTGCGGTCGTTGCTGTCCTTGCAGCGGCCTTCACGCTGCGCTATCCATATCGATGCGTTTTTCTCAGTCAGTGTGAAGTGGATGTATTTCGACAGTTGGATTGCTGCGGCAAGGGTCTCAAGACGCCCCAGGTTGCGCTTCACTATAAAGCATTTGTTAAGCCGAACCAGTTTCTTTATCCAGTCGTAGATGAGCAGATTGTTGCCTATGGCTATCTCGCACGCGTCAAAGCCGTCCTTGAGCAGGGTGTAGCCCAGATGCGCCGAGTCCATCACTATGTCGCGGTGATTGGTGATATAGGTGTAGGCTTTGTCCTTGCTTATGTTTTCCATCCCGCTTGCTGTCAGTTCGGTGCGTGTCTTGGCTATCAGGCTGTCCATGAACGGCTTCATCACCTTCAATTGGAATTCCTGCTTGGTGTTTAGGCTCAGTAGCAGGGCTTTAAGCTGCGAATACTTGGCTTCGGGCATCACCATGTTCACGATATGCCTGAACCCTGGTTCCTGAACAAGAAGGGTCATCGCGTTGTGGAAGTCCTTATCCTCAATGGGGCAGATGTCTCTGAACTCCTGTGGTATCGTTATATCCGTTTTTTCCATAGTTCTGTATGTTTTGTTCTCTTTGATTATCAGTGTTTGTTGGCTATGTCGGCCGAGAAGGTCTCCCATTTCTCTATCAGTGCGGCCATGTCTTGCGGCAATTCGCTGTCGAAGTCCATTTGTTCGTGAGTCACCGGATGAACGAACCCCAGTGTTTTAGCGTGGAGGGCCTGGCGTGGACACGTCTTGAAGCAGTTCTGTATAAACTGCTGGTAACTGGCACTCGTGTTACCGCGTAGCACCTTGTCACCGCCATAGCGCTCGTCGTTGAACAGTGGATGCCCTATGTGCTTCATGTGAACTCTTATCTGGTGGGTGCGCCCTGTCTCCAGAATGCAGCGCACCACGGCCACATGGCTCAGGTTCTCCTCGGTGTGATAGTGCGTCACGGCGTGCTTGCCGTTTTCTCCGTCAGGAAACACGCACATTAGCAGACGGTCGCGCAGACTGCGACCTATGTTGCCTGTTATGGTGCCGTCGCTCTGCTTCATCTCTCCCCACACCACGGCTATGTACTGCCGCTTTGTGGTCTTGTCGAAGAACTGCTTGCCCAGCGATGTCTTGGCACGCGGTGTCTTTGCCACCACCAGTAGCCCCGACGTGTCCTTGTCGATGCGATGCACCAGCCCCATTCGTGGGTCGGTCACGTCGTAGTTGGGGTTATCCTTGAAGTGCCATGCCAGCGCATTTACAAGCGTTCCGTCGTAGTTACCGTGCCCTGGGTGGACACACATTCCGGCAGGCTTGTTCACCACCAGCAATTCGTCGTCTTCGTACACGATGTTCAGCGGAATGTCCTGCGCCACAATCTCGTTCTCGTATCGCGGACGGTCCATCACCACGCTGATAATGTCCCCGGGGTGCACGCGGTAGTTCGATTTCACCGCCTTGCCGTTCACTCGGATACATTCGGCCTCCGCTGCGTTCTGGATGCGGTTGCGCGATGTGCCCTTGATACGTTCGGTGAGATATTTGTCGATTCGCAGCAGCACTTGACCTTTCTCCACTTCAAAGCGGTAGTGCTCCCAGTAGTCGCGCCCGTTCTCGGTGAAGTCAGGGTCGCTGAACTCGGTCTGTATCTCCTCGGGACCGTTCAGCAGTGACTCCTCAGGGTCCAACATTTCGTCGTTATACATGGGCTGGGAGTGTGGGGGATTAGTGCGTTTCGGTTTCGTTCTCGGTTTCTTCAGTCGGTACGCTCACGGCGTGTGGCACTGTGTCTGTGCTCGGATAGCCCATGTCCATCGGGTTCAAGTCGCCTATTGAGCCATCGCCCATGGTCAGCTTTATCGCGGCATTAACCGGTATCATCTCTCCGGGGCGTACTCCGTGGTTGTTTACAGTGATTTTCACCACCAGATCTTTGTACTCATGGGCTATTGTGTCCACGCGTATGTTCTTGAACCCACGGGAAATCAGCAGCGATTTGGCCTGAGCCACCGACACCTCGAATACCGACGGAAATTCTTTCATTTCGGGCTGCAATCCGTTGATGGTCAGATACACTGTGCGCAGGGCCTTCACTGAAGTGTTGCCCTTAGGCTCTTGCTCTATCACCGCGCCGGGGCTGTATTGCTCGTAGTGCACCGAGTCGGCTATTTTCCACTTGAACCCGGCTGCGCTGAGCTTCTCGGCGGCTTGTTCTAAGCCTAACTGCCGCACGTCGGGCACGCGCTTCTCGTGACCGTGCGCAGTGAAGATGTCTATCGCCAGCAATGCCGAGTAGCACAGGATAAAGAACACAAATGCTATCAGCAGTGCGTTGAATATTATGGGGTGGTTGTCCCTGAATTCTCTGTACTTATTCACAATCTCCTATTTTTTATTGTGGTCTAATCCTATTTATTACGCAAAATTAGTGAAAACTACGTATTTCCACCAAAAAACTTTCCTTAAATTATTCTTATCTCGGTTTATTCACTCATTTTTTCTCGGTTTTCCACTTTTTTATTTACCTTTGTATTCTTAACATAAATGTAAACCAATTTAAGAATAAAGCCTATGAAAAAGATTGTTATAACCATTGTTGTCTTAGTCGGTCTGTCTATCCTCGGGTGCTGGCTCTCTTGCGGCAAGTCATGTTGCGGTAAATCATGTGATGCTCCTGTGGCCGTCGTGCCCGACACCGCTCCATTGCAGTGGTATGAAGATACAGCCGCTCTCAGCGCGCAGTTGGCACAGGCTATCGATGCGGCTCAGTTCCCCGACCAGTCTAAGATTTGCCGCGATCTCATGCCCATTCGCAAGGGATACCCGGGGCAGGAGTGGACTAATGTGGACGGCAAGGACATGGTTCTTGTGCTCACTCTTGTCGATTCCACGCGCCTAAAACGTTTCTTCGGCCAGCCTGGCGCTTATCGCATCGACCGAGAAACCGGAACTTGGATCACCATCCCGGCCGAGTGGAAAAAGCATGCTGAGAAATTCAGCGGGCTCGACAGCGTGGCCGCTCACATGCGCATGCTGCAACTCTATGGGCTTAGCCCCGACTGCGATTACAACATCATGGTGCAGTTCTATGCCGACCCCGACTGGATGTTCCGTCCGGCTCCCACGCCATCCATCACCACCACCGAGGCCGGACTTGATTTCC
This sequence comes from uncultured Porphyromonadaceae bacterium, assembly GCA_937892215.1. GTDB lineage: Bacteria > Bacteroidota > Bacteroidia > Bacteroidales > Muribaculaceae > Sodaliphilus. Next base: position 1,069 of record CALAVE010000078.1, on the reverse strand, counting down.
CAGCTTATGCCGACGAGAACTACAAAGTGGGAGAGACTAATTTCCGCGAGTGGTTCCGCTACAGCATAACTCAGGCCTTTGAGGACGACAGTCCGCTGCCTTGGACCCAACTCGGCTACACCTACGACTGGCATCCCGGCGACAGCCATGTGGGCCTTTCAGAGTACATCGTCACACACCACAGTCTCATTCAGGTGAAGAATCACCAGAGCGAATGGGCCTTTATCCAGTCGCTCCTCGAGTAAATGATTTACCCCCCCTTATTTTATGAATATAAGAAGAATTTTTGCCTTTGCTATGGCATTTGTCGTAGCCATTTCGGTTTCGGCCTATGATTTCATTTCCAGTGAAATCGCTTATGATATCACCCCGACGGCAATACGGTGACTGTGACTTATCGTGGTGATGACAATCAGAAATACGGTTATCCCATGGTGAACGGCCCGCTGGTCATACCCTATGCAGTTGCGAACGATGGCAAGGCCTACACCGTTACCGCCATTGGTGACCTTGCGTTCAACGGTGCCAAAGGCCTTACTGCCATCACCATTCCCTCTTCGGTGAAGTCAATCGGGAACAGGGCATTCGACAGTTGCTCGAAACTGACTGAAATCTCCATTCCCCAATCGCTGGAAAATATTGCCGGAATGGCTTTCGCTCGTTGCAACCACCTGACCAAACTCACGTGGAACGCGGTTAACTGTGAAACTGATGGCAAGCCTTTCTTCAATTGTCCCATTACTGAACTTACCATAGGTGACGATGTGCAATGCCTGCCAAATTCTTTTCTGGCTCTTTGTACTTCTTTAACCGACTTCACAATTCCGCCTTCGGTAACAACTATCGGCGCAAGCGCGTTCGACGGTTGCACCAGCCTTACCGGTGTTACAATACCTAATACGGTAACGTCAATCGGAAAATATGCCTTCCGAGATTGTCAGATGCTTCTAATCCGCTTTACTGTGCCCATCACTTGTACCTAAACAATGCGGAAATCAAGGAACTGTCCATCCATAACACAGTCACCGCCATTAGCGACCGTGCCTTCCTTTGGTGCTACGGCCTCACT
>CALAVE010000077.1 GCA_937892215.1 uncultured Porphyromonadaceae bacterium | reverse complement strand
AAATAGACATTCTAAAACCGCCTTTTGTCGGCCTAATGACCGATTCGGGTTTAACTGACTACGAAATTACTAAATCGCCACGTCAATTCAAAACTTTTCATCACTTTTCTCCCTTTTACCTGAAAAGTTTTTTCCTTGGTTAAGTTCATCAGTCGAAGTTGTTTCTTGGTGAAACGTTTTCGCTCTCGTAGTTTCGCACTGCAAAATTACTCATATCACGCCCACTTGTCAAGGCCATTTTCTGCATCCCCCTCCCCCCACACCACGCTCTCCACACCGCGCTACATCTCGCCTCTTCAGACCCTGCAAAAAACAGAGAGGGAAAGAACCTATGTCCCTCCCTCTCTTATACTTACATCTTTCGTATTCAGCATTTCTTTTTCAGCGACTTCGATTGCGCAAGATTATCTCACGCCGCTGCCACCGCCGCCGCTGTAGCCGCCTCCGCCTCCGTACGACGACGAACCACCGCCTCCGCTACTGCGAGAGTACTGACGCTCACCCTTAATGCGAGCCGCACGCTCTGCGGCCGTCTCATAGTCACGCGCATAGTGCACCTGCGACAGCATCATATTCGACAGCGAACTGCACACAGCCGATGTCATGTCATTGTCAAGCAGCGAACGGGTCAACTGATCCAGCGCGGTGTAGTCCGGACATATCTTCTTCATGTCACGACGCACCTGCTCCGCTATGTCAAATGCCGATGCGAACACCAGGAACTCCTTCCACAGCGTCACCTCCTGCATCGAACGCTCACTCACAAGGGTCAGGTCGTTCAGGTACCTCCAGAAGCCCATCACCTGCTTGGCTTCTTCGCTGTCTATGTCTTTCAGGCTTACGCTATCCTGAGCAACATCCTGCAACGCCTTCGCAAACGGCCGTACCGCAATAACTCGACCCTCGTCCTTCACATAATTCTTCAGTTCATTCGGCTGTAACAGATGGTCTTCGCCGGCAGCCTCATAGAGCATCTCGTGCAGACAGTACATTACACACTCGTCACTCATTGGCATCCGGTTACCAGCATAATAGAAACTCTTGTATTCATTCGAAAGCGTGCTAAGCGACGTGTCGGTCCAGTCTGGCTTCTGCGGCGGAGCAATCTTCAGCAGTTGCGACCAGTTGCCGTTAGCATCGCGTTCCTGAACTATACTCACCTTGTTGCTATACACAAGACGCAGTATAAACGCCTCTATCAGACCCTTCTCCTCCTTTGAATTCTTCCCTGTCACACTCGACTTGATGATCCGTGATTTCAGCAGATTGCCGTTTAGAGGCACCCTCTGATAGTACTGCACCTGCTTCAGGTCTTTCGTACCGAAAAACCTGTTATACTGCTTGTTACGCTTTCTCTTACTGTGTACGAACGGCCATGTGAACAGTCCCACACACAGCATGCCGCACAAGCCGCCCAGAACGATATCAGACCACGTCAGCGGCTCCTCATATTTTCCGCCGGCAAGCGACGCAATGCCTCCATCCCCGTCATCCACCAGGTCATAGTCACTGCCCTCAAAGGCCACCTTCTTCACAGCCTCAACAAACGAGTCGTTATACGACGTCTGAGGTGTGAACAGTCCCTTGCTGAACTGCATCATCACTATCAACTTCTCGCCGCTATCAAACGCGCGCAATGAACGAGCCTCCACGGCACCGTTCTCAAAGTTCACTTCACCCTCGTGACCGAAGGTCCACACCCGCGCATTCTCCTTCGCCTTCAGCGAATCCATTTCACAGTGGATGCGCACCTCCACCTCCATAGCCGCCGGATCGGCTGCCTCGTAGAAGTCGTGGTTAAATCCGTCAAAATCCTTGTAAGCCCGCACCAAGTCGGTTATGGTGTAATTCAGAACATACGTGTGAAGGCCCGGCTTACCCAGACCCCAACACAGTTCATACCCGCTACTTGTGGAATTTATTCCGCAGCGACCTTCCTTCGCGCTTCTCGTGCGCTCCACATCCCACGAACTTTCTGTCACAAACTCACCGGTGACATCGTCGCTCACTGTAAAGTCCTTCAACTTACGAGAGCCCATGTTGTTGAACGTTATGTAACCTTCCGTGCCCGACGTTCCTGACACCATCTGACGAACCTCACGCACACGGGCATCACCGTTCTTCAGCAGATTCACATCCAGCGTCACACTGTAGATTACGCTCTTCTTTCCCACTGGAATCATCTGCGCCACCCTGCTCGGAGCGAATGCGAATGCCTCTGTGCGCTCATACTGGGTGTTGAACGTCCCCTTGGGGAACATCACCTTCACATGGCTGATGCCCTCACCCTGACTCGTAGGTGTAATAATCACATTGCCTTCCTCGTATGCCACATCACCGCTGAATCCGCACAGAATCACCGGAGTTTCTTCCTCAGTTAATCCTATTATCGGTGAACCTATTATCAGCTTCACGTCATTCTGCATCAGCACACCGCCTCCGAAAAATATGAAGTCCAGTGCGTCACAGTCGGCATACGTGCCCACTATGTTCGTTACCTCATATCTCATTTTGTAAGTACGAAGGCCGGTATCTCCCATGCCCCAGTGAACCAGATAGCCGCCGCTGGCTGTGGTTATGCCGTAGCGGTTTTTGCTCTGCTCGGTTGTGAAGTCATCACGCCAGCCGTATTTCTCCTGCGTGTAATGGGACACCTTCTCGTCACCCACTTCCACTTCTATCAGTTCCGAGCCATCAAGTTTCGGCACATACACCTGTACCTCAGAATATTCTCCGGTAATGTTGTCCTGCAGTTCCCGGCTCACCTGCACGCTTCCGTCTTTTCCCACGACTGCGCTGATGTTCATGGCCGCTTTTGCGTTTACAAGCATGGCAGCCGCCATGCTTGTGAACATTATCAATGAAATAATTCTTTTCATCTGTTTTCGCCTTTTGGTGTGAATTTATTGCTGAGGCTGAGCGTTCTTCTTCGGGAACAGCACCGGAGCGGAGCGCATCTCCTCCTTGTCCACCTTCAGGTATTCACGAAGCCCAAAGTGAAGGATGTTAGCCACGATGTTCGACGGGAAAGAGCGCACATAGCGGTTAATCTTCGTCGCGGTGTCGTTGTAAACCATGCGGCTTATTCGCACATTCTCATTATACTCCTTCACATGAGCGATAAGTTCCTGATAGTTCGCTGCCGACTGCAACTGCGGATACGCCTCGGCAACCGCCATAATCCGACTCATAATCTGACCCATGAAGTCCTCCTGCGTATTCACGTCGCCTGCTGTCCTGGCCGAACCCTGGCGAGCACGGATTGTCTCTATCATCGTCTTACTCTCGTGTTCGTCATACTGAGCCACCGACTCCGCAACGTTGGTAAGTTCTTCCCAACGACTTTGCAACTGAACCTCAATCTGCCCCAGAGCATTGTTACAGTTCTCGTCTAAGCGAACAAGTTCGCGCTGTGTAGTAATGAAATAAAATCCTATTAACACAAGGATTACAAGTACAATAATTAAAGTCATAATTCTCTATAATTTTTGATTAATAATTTGAATTCACGCATAAATAAAGTCTATACTACACCGCAAATTTAATAATAATTTCTAAATATACAAACCTTTTACCACACAATTTACAATCCCGGCCCAAAACCAATCGAGTAGGTCGGGGAGCGTGAGCGTTGGCTTGCGCTCCCTTTCCTCTCACAC